>JAGWBC010000002.1:3085-40791 GCA_021296115.1 Anaerolineae bacterium
GGCATCGTGGACCTGCGCGGCGAATTCATCGACACGGCCTATTGGAGCCCGAGTGTGGTCACCGATGCGGCCGGCATGGCAACGATAGATCTGCGCCTGCCGGATAATCTGACTACCTGGCGGCTGGATGCCCGCGCCTTGACCGAAGGGCGCGCCGGACGCCTGCTGGTC
This sequence comes from Anaerolineae bacterium, assembly GCA_021296115.1. GTDB lineage: Bacteria > Chloroflexota > Anaerolineae > Aggregatilineales > Phototrophicaceae > UBA6055. Next base: position 3,257 of record JAGWBC010000002.1, read on the forward strand.
GGCGAGCAGACTTTCGATCTGCGCAGCACGCGTCCGCTGCTCATTCGCCCGCTGACGCCGCGCTTCTTCGTCGTGGGGGACAAGGCGCAGTTGGCGGCTATCATTAATAACAACACCGGCATGAATGTCTCAGCCAGCGTTTCGCTTGAGACCAGCGCCGGTCTGAACCTGGCTGACGAGAGCTCGCTAGTCCAAGACCTGATGATTCCTGCCGGCGGCCGCAAGCGCCTGACCTGGCTGGCGACGGTCGCGGATGTGGACACGGTCGCCCCTTCCTTTGTCGTGCGCAGCCAGGATGGCGCTTTCAGCGACGCCAGCATCTCACCGGTCAGCGCAGACCGCGATGGCACGCTGCCGGTATACCGCTATGTAGCGCCGGCGGTGGTTGGCACGGCTGGAATGCTTGCGCAGGGTGGTGCGCGCGTGGAAGCCCTGCGCTTGCCGCAGGACCGAACTGCGATCGACGGGCGGCTCAAGATTCGCTTGGATAAATCCTTGGCGGGCCTGACCGAAGAAAGCTTAACCTATCTGGCAGCCGACACGCAGCATTTTCGCGAGTGTACCAGCACCATTGTCAGCCGATTCCTGCCCAACATCGTTGCCGTTCGCGCGCTTGATCAGATGGGCATTACGGATGCGGATTTGCGCGCCAGGCTGGATGGGCTGGTCACGGAAGGTTTGCAGGAACTCTACGCGCGGCAGTTAGCTGACGGCGGCTGGAGTTGGTGCTCCTATCCCGAAGCGCAGGACTTGACGACAGCCTACGCGCTTTTGGGATTGGCCCAAGCCGCGGATGCCGGCTATCCGGTTGACGCCGCCGTCATCGGACGCGCGCGGGCATATATTCGACAGGCCTTGATTAGGCCTTCACTGCGGCTGGAAAACTGGCGGCTGAATCGCCAGGCATTTATGTTGTACGCGCTGGCGCGATCCGGCGCGGCTGATGTGGCGCGCAGCACGACGCTTTTCGAAAGCCGCGAGCGGCTGAACCTCGATGCCATCGCATTCCTGGCGCTGACGCTGCATAGCATAAATCCGGAAGACGATTTTCGCCTGGAGGCCTTGACCCAGCTGATGCTTAACCGCGCCGTAACGCGGGCGACCGGAACCTTCTTTGAAGAGACTTATCAAGACCGCTGGAACTGGTCGTCGGATACCCGCTCGACAGCTCTGGTCTTAAATGCGCTCATCACGCTCCGACCTGAGAGCGAGCTGCTGCCCAATATCGTCAGACACCTGGCGAGCGCGCGCGTTGAACGAGGCGGCTGGGGCTCGCGCCAAGACGACGTCTGGTCAATCATCGCCTTGACGAACTGGATGCTGCACACTGGCGAATTCAAGGCCGATTATGCCTATAGCGTCTCCGTCAACGGTAGTGAAATCTTGCGCGACGCCGCCATGCCCGCTCATGAACAGCGAGCAGACGAGTTCAGCCTTGATTTCGCCGACTTGTTGATGTTGGAAACCAATACCATCGAATTCGAGCGCGGCGCTGGTGAAGGCGCCTTGTACTACACGGCTCATCTTCACGCGAATCTTCCAGTGGACGAGATCCCGGCTGTCAATCGCGGTATTGATGTCACGCGCAGCTATACGCTTCTTGGGGATAACGCAGCGGGCTCAATTGATCGCGCCGCCATTGGCGAAGCCGTGCAAGTTCGCTTGCGGCTGGTCGCGCCGCACAGCTTGCGCTACGTAGTAATAGAAGACTTCTTCCCCGCTGGCGCCGAAGCCATCAATCCCGAACTGGCGATTAGCCCGCAGTTGGGCACGCTGCCGGCTGGCGCGCGCATCGACCACGGCGACGCAGGTTGGGGATGGTGGTATTTCGATCATGTCGAGTTTCGCGATGAGAAGGCGGTCATCTACGCCAGCCATTTGCCGCCCGGCGTCTATGAGTATGTCTATAGCATCCGGCCCTCAGTCGCTGGCGAATATCAAGTGCTTCCGCCCGTCGCCAGGCAACTCTATTTCCCCGAGGTTTACGGGCGCGGAGAAGGCAGGTTGTTTACGATATCAGAGTAGGGGCGGTCCGCTATGACTCAACCATCTGGACCGCGCGCGAATGCTCATCTACAAAGACGCCACAGGGCCCGCCTTTGTCGCTGGCGAGAAAGTCCGCTTCTTCACCAGCGAAGTTCAGTACCGGATGGTAGAACTCCGCCACTTTTTCCGCTTCGCCCACGATGTAATGGGCGATGAGCGCGCGGCGGAATCGCGTCGCGCTGGTATTGGGATAGCTGCCGTGAATCACTTGTCCGTTGAAAAAGACCACATCGCCGGCCTGCATGATGACCGGCGCCGCTTCGCTCCCTGGCGGAATCGGCACGGTGGAAGCGCTGAAGCTCTGTGACGTATCCGCCTCCACAGTGCAAAGCCGGGGCAAGTCATGCGTACGCGGCACAATCCGCAGGCAGCCGTTTTCTTCGTCGCAGTCGTCGACCGCCATCCAGGCCGCCAGGCAAGTGCCCGGATGTACGCGCACCGGCGTCTGGTCCTGATGCAGCGCCTGCCCCCGAGCGGTCGGCGGCTTGAAATAGAACATAGTCTGCGCGGCATAGGGCTCGGCGCCGAGCAGCGCGGTGGTCCATTGCCGCAGGCGCTCATCCAGCAGCCAGTCCAGGGAGAACTGGTCAAAGCGATGCGGGTGGATGATTCGCGGGAAGGCTTTCAGCGGATCATCGTCGCCCAGCAGCAACGGATCATCACCGGCGAAACCGTGGCCCGCCGCGTTCAGCGCCATATAGTGACCGCGAATGAAATCGATTTCATCCGCGGAAAAGAGCGACGGAATGACTACATAGCCGTCTTCATGGTATCGGTTAATCAAGGCATTATTTTCCATTGTTTGTCCTGTTTCACATCAGCTTGAGCAAGCGGGGCGCCAACTGTTCGTAAGTGTAATACAAGAGCGGGCTGCTAGCGAAATCCCAGGCGCCGATGTGCCGTGTCAACACGCCGCGGAATCCGCGCTTGAATTGATACACGCCCCACAGGCTGTCGCTCTCGTCAAAGCTGTCGGGCGCGCCCCACATATCGTAGGTCGCATAACCTTGCGCCTTGGCCCACTTCATCGCCTCCCACTGCAAAGCGTAATTGGGCATGCGTCCGCGTTCTTCGTTGGCTGACGCGCCGTAGAAATACCAGCACTTGCTGCCGAAGTGGAAGAGAATGACCTGCGCGATGGCTTCGCCCTGGTATTCGGCGATCAGGGCATGGGCCAGCCCGGCCTCCATGAAAGCGCGCCAAGCCCGCTGATAGTACGCGAGGGGACGGATCAGAAAGCCGTCGCGCTGCCCGGTGACCTGATAAAGCTGATAGAGCAGGGGCAGGTCGTCGACGCTGGCTAAGCGAACCGTGACATCCTTCTTGGCGGCGACCCGTACTTTACGGCGCGTGTTGCCGCTCATCGCCGCCAGAATTTCGTCCTGGGATCGCCGCAAGTCGATGCATAAGGTATTGCGGAATTGCACTTGCGAGCCGGAAAAACGCCAGCCACGCTTTCTCAGCAACGCCAAAACCTGTTGCCCTTTGATGTCGGCATGGTCGTCCTCGCCCCCCGGCAGGCCGGTGGCGGCGACGACATCCGGATCGATTTTCAGCCAGACGACGCCGAAGCGCGCGGCGCGCTGTTCCAGCTCGTCAAGTACTGCGTCGGCCAGGTCCAGGTCGGCATAGTCAAGCGCCGGGCCCTTGCTGACGACCATGACTTTCAGCGGGCCCAGCTTCCTGGTCGCCAAGCTGGCCTGCGCCACGACTCGCCCATCGCGTTCGAGAGCCAGGCGCTGCGGCTGCCAGCCGCCCGTGACGCGCTTGAACTCGCCCCATTCCCAAGTCTGCAAGATATGCGCGCCGGGCAGACTGCGCAGGTTTTCGTTCCAGCGATCGCGCTCCCTGATTTCCTTGACCTTAAGAATGATGGGCTTCCTTTTCGTATTTAACGCCGAAACTTCAGGGCCGCCCTATACGCCGCGTATACCAGCGGATTCCAGGCCAGATCCCAGGTCCCCAACGTCCGCGTCACCTGGCCGCCCCAGCCGCGCTTGAAGCCGTATACGCCCCAAAGTCCGTCTTTGCGGCTCTTGAATTGCGCTTCCAGTGTCGCAACGTCAAAGTCCGGCACGCCCCACAGATCGTAGTAGCGGCAGCCGCGCTGCTGGGCCCATTCTATCGCCGCCCACTGTATGCCATAGGTCGCGTACAAGTTGCCTTGCGCTCTTGAGGACGCCCCATAGAGATACCAGGCGGTGTCGCCGAGCGCGAAAACCATGATGGCGGCCAGCAAGTCATCATCGTGCTCGGCCAGCAGCAGCGTGCCGTACCGCGGCATAAACAAGTCGTAGACCGCCTCATAATAGTCGGGGCTGTGTACGCCGAATGCATTACGCTCGCCGGTCTGCAGCATCAAGCTGCTGCACTGCTGCAAATCGCGGCGCTCGCCTTCCCGATACACGATAGGGCCCGCGCGGCTCTTGCGGATCTTGCGGCGCGTGCCCTGGTTCATCCGCCGCATTATGGCGCTGTCATCGCCGCTGATATCGATGACTATTGTGGTCGGCGGTTGAATCGTCTGCGGACTGGGCCGGAACCCGGCCTGAGACAGGTCCGATGCAGACAATGCCGTGTTATGGCCCGGCTCAAGCTTTAGGAAGGCGGCGCCGGTTTCGCGGCGGATCGCCTGCCAAAGCCGCGGATAAAGCGATGAGTCGCTCGCGTAGGCGCCCATAGGCACGTAGGCCAACTGGCCAGCGCCGGCTGGCAAACGCTGCAGCAGCGCCAGCGCGCCGGCCTGAATGCCATGCTCGTCCGAGAGGGCGATGATGCGCGCATCCCAGCCAAATTGCGATTTCAGCTCGCCCCATCGCGACAGTTGCAGGAGATGGCCATAGGGCTGCGCGCGCACGTAATCGTCCCAGGCGGTCGCGGCTGGCTGGCCAATGGCTAGTTGCTGAGATTGTGAAACAGTCATGAGTTCATTTTGGGGCAGCTTGATTTCCATTCATAGTGCAAATTCAGCCTCGCCGACGATAAGATTTCCGGCGCGGCAAGAGGCGGTGATTTCAGCCCCAGGATCTTGTTTTTGGGTGAAAAGCCGAATACAAAAGTCCGTTGCATTAGCGAAACCCTACTGCTATACTAATGCAGTTTGTGATAAAAGGCGCAATCCACATTGAAGCGACGCCGATTGTGTACGATAATCCGGCTTGAATCATGGGCTTTACACGGCGCTTTGAGTGGTCAGCCCGTAAAGAAAAATCGTAGCCTGGCGTAACTTAGGATGCACCACTGATGAACGTTTTGAACGAATGGGCATTTGTCGGCTTGTTTGCCGTGATGGCGCCGGTGTTCCCGGCCCTGCCTATCGTCATTGCCTGGATCTTCCGTCCGCGCAAACCGAACGTGCTCAAGAGTTCTACTTATGAATGCGGCGTTGAGACTATCGGCGACACCTGGGTGCAATTCCGCGTACAGTACTACATTTATGGTCTGATTTTCTTGGTTTTCGATGTCGAAATGGTGTTCTTATTCCCATGGGCGGTGGCCTATAACGAGATGAGCCTTTTTGGATTCATCGCCGGTTTTCTCTTTATTTTCTTGCTGACGGACGCGCTTTTCTACGCTTGGAAAAAGAACGCGCTGGACTGGAAATAGGCGCCAGCTGACGCGAGCGGGAGACGACAATGGACGAGCTGTGTACAGGTTTGTGCCGCCTCATGGTGGATTCCGGCGCGGATGCCGGGCTGGCGCAGTTTTTGTCATTGCTGGTCGGCGTGCTGCTTGTCAGCGGCGTGCCGCTGCTCACCGTCATTCTCCTGATTTGGATTGAGCGCAAGGTGGCCGCGCGTATTCAAGACCGCATCGGCCCGAATCGCGTTGGCCCCATCGGCTTGATGCAGACCTTCGCCGATCTTCTCAAACTGCTGGGCAAGGAAGACATTACGCCGACCAATGCCGACCGCTGGCTGTATAACGCCGCGCCGCTGGTGTCATTCGCCTCGGTCGTTCTCATTTGGGCGGTAGTGCCCTTCACGCCCTTCCACTACGGCGTCGATCTCGAAATCGGCGCGTTATTCTTTGTGGCCATCGCCTCCTTCGGCACGCTGGCCATCATGGTCGCCGGCTGGGCCAGCAACAACAAATACGCGCTGCTGGGCGCTTTTCGCGTGGTGTCCCTGCTGGTAAGTTACGAGGTGCCCTTGGTCTTCGCCTTGCTTGTGCCGGTTTTGCTAGCCGGCAGCATGAGCATGCTCGACATTGTTAACGCGCAGACGGGCATGTGGTTCGTTGTCTTGTCGCCGCTAGCGTTTGTCATCTTCTACGTGTCCTCGCAAGCCGAGACCGGGCGCGCGCCGTTCGACTTGATCGAGGCGGAGTCCGAACTGGTGGCCGGCTTCAATATCGAATACTCGGGTATGAAATTCGGCATGTTCTTCGCAGCCGAATTCTTGCACGTTTTTACAAACGGCATCTTGATGGCGCTGCTATTCTTCGGCGGCTGGTTGGGTCCGCTGTACTACGAATCGCCGCTGATTGCTTTCGCCTGGCTGGGCTTGAAGGGCGGCATCATCTACTTGACGACGCTATGGCTGCGCAATACTGTGCCGCGCTTGCGCATCGACCAGATCATGGCTTTCAACTGGAAGTTTCTGGTGCCGCTTTCCATCGCCAACTTGATCTTTGTATCGGCCGCGCTGAAAGTGATGCAGGAGCTTGGCTGGGCGCCCCGCGAGATGATTGGCGCCAGTTTTGTTGATTTGCTGCCGACCACGCTGATCCTGCTGCTCATCAACGGCGCGATGATCATCTACCTCTTGGGCATTTTGCGCAAGAAGGGCCGAGAGGCGCGCCGAGAATCGCCGTCGACGCGCGCAACGCTGGCCCAAGCGGCGGCGGACTAGGGGGCGGCGAGATGGAACTCAACGCAGTCACAATCGGGTTCGTCGTGTTTACCATATTCACGCTTGGCGGCGGTTTTGGCGTCGTGACCACGCGCAACCTCTTCCAAGGCACGATTTGGCTGATGCTCAGTCTCTTCGGCGTAGCGGGTTATTTCGTCCTGCTGAGCGCGCCTTTCCTGGCGGCTGTGCAGGTGCTGGTTTACATCGGCGCCATCGCTATCCTGATCACCTTCGCGGTCATGCTGACGCGCAGCGTGACGCGCATCAAAGCGCGCTATGTACGCCTCGTACCCAGTTTCATCGGGTCGCTGGCGCTTTTTCTGGTTTTACTGCTCGGCATCACCATACCGATATTCGGCGGTCAATTGCCGGAATCGGCGCCGGAGTACGTCGCCACCACGCGCGAGCTCGGCGCGGCGCTGGTGGACGAGAACGGCTATGTCGTGCCTTTCATGCTGGCATCGGTATTGTTGACGGCAGCCATGATCGGCGCGATTTTCATCGCCCGCGACGAGACGACGTAGGGAGGAGTGACAAAATGGCGCCTCTCTGGATGTATCTGGCGGTCGCTGCGGCCTTGTTTTCACTGGGTGTCTTTGGCGTGCTGGCGCGGCGCAACGCTGTCGCGATTTTGATGAGTGTTGAGCTGATGCTGAATGCGGTCAATATCAACCTAGTGGCGTTCTGGCGCTACAGCGAAACGGGAACCGACCTGCTGCTTAACGGCTACGCCTTCACCGCCTTTGTGCTGATAGTGGCGGCGGCGGAGGCTGCCGTCGGCTTGGCGATCATCATCACGGTTTATCGCAACCGGCGTTCGGTAATACCGGAACAAGCCGTCGCGCTGAAAGGGTAAGGGCCCTGATGGATTTCCTTAACGACCCGAACGCATTGCCTTGGCTTATCCCGGCCGGGCCCTTGCTGGCCTTTCTGATTATCACGCTGATCACCAACAAGTCGAAGCTGACGCCGGCCACGGACCAGCATGAATACGGCGGTCATCATCCGGATTACGAGGGCATGTCCGTGCCGGTGGTTCACCCCTGGAGCCGCGTAATCAGCGTCGTTGTGGGCATGGTCGGTGTCATCGCGGCGCTCTTGATTAGTTGGCAGACGCTTAGTATCGCCTCTCAGTTGCATCACATCGGCGAGGAAGTGCTGGCAAGCAGCATCGTCTGGATGGACACCGGCGACACCACGTTTAATATGGGCGTGCTGGTTGACCCGGCCACCGTGATTATGCTGGTGATGGTGCCAATCGCCGTCTTGATGATATTCATTTACTCCATCGGTTATATGGCGCACGACCCGCGGCAGGCTCGCTTTTTCGCGCTCATTTCGCTTTTCGCCGGCGCCATGCTGACGCTGGTGGTGGCCGATAATGTGTTGCTGCTATTCGTCGGCTGGGAGATTATGGGCGTCTGTTCCTACATGCTTATCGGCTTCTGGTTCGAGAAGGAAAGCGCCTACAAAGCCGCCATCAAAGCATTTACCACTACACGCATCGCTGACGTGGTCATGCTCTTGGGCATCGCCTACCTATACAGCATCACTGGCACCCTTAGTTTCCGCGAAATTATGTACAATCCGGAAACGCTGGACATGCTGGCCACGACCACGCCTATCATTTTTGGCGGCTGGACCGTCAGCGCGGCTAGCATCATCGGCATCTTTCTCATCATCGGCACGGTGGGTAAATCGGCGCAGTTCCCGTTGCACGTTTGGCTGCCCGACGCCATGGAAGGGCCTACGCCCGTTAGCGCGATGATCCACGCCGCGGCCATGGTCTCGGCTGGCATCTTTTCGCTCATTCGTTTGTATCCGCTATTTGCCGCCGGCGGCGATCCACATCACGGCCTTATGACCGAGCCGCTGGCATTCATGGCGGTGGTCGGCGCATTCACGGCTTTGCTCGCGGCAACAATGGCGGTGGCGCAGAACGATGTCAAAGCTGTGCTGGCCTATTCGACGATTTCGCAGTTGGGCTTCATGATGGCGGCCTTGGGCATCGGCGCCTATATCGCGGCCGCCTTCCATCTCATCACCCACGCTTTCTTCAAAGCCCTGCTTTTCATGGCGGCCGGCTCGGTGATTCACGGCATGGAGCATGGCGAGCACCACGTACACGAACACGCTCATGGACATCCTTCCCCTGATGCTTCGGGAGAAACGAGGGGGGTAGAGCACTTTGACCCGCAGGATATGTTTAATATGGGCGGCCTGCGCAAGACCATGCCGGTCACCTTTTGGACATTCTTGATCGGCGGCTTGTCGCTATCCGGCTTGCCGATCATCACCGCCGGATTCTGGTCCAAAGACGAGATTCTGGCGGACGCCTGGCTGGGCATTGAGAAATACGGCAGCGGCGCCCATGCGCTGGTTTTTGTGCTGCTGGCCCTGGCGGCCTTCATGACCGCCTTTTACACCATGCGGCAGATATCGCTGACCTTCGGCGGCGAGCCGCGCACTGAAGCCGCCAAACATGCCAGCCTGGGGCAGGGACTCATCAGCTTTACCATGACGCTGCCGCTGATCATTCTGGCCGCGTTCGCCATCGTTGCCGGCTTCGTCGGCGTGCCGACAGATTTTCCGGTGCTGGGTCCGATCTTCTCGCCGGAGTACAACGCCTTTCATCATCTGGTGATCGAAGCGCTGCCGCTGTCCGAGTCGACCGCCGCCTTCGCCTCCTTGCCCGATTATCACCCGCACGCGCCGCCCTTTAACATCGTGCCCGTCGCCACTTCGTTTATGGTGGCGCTGCTGGGTTTGTGGCTGGGATACATGGTCTATTGGCGCAATCCGCTCAAAGCCGGGCAGAGCGATCCGCTGGTGAAGAGCCTGGGTCCGCTGCATCCCTTGTTCAAGAACCGCTATTACCTGGACGACATTTATGGCGATGTATTCGTCAAGCCGTCGCAATGGCTGGCGCGGCAGGTAATCACATTCCTCGATCGCGGCATTATTGACGCCATCTTGCATATCATCGCGCGGATTTCCACCTGGCTGGGCGACTTGACCAAGGTCCTGAACCTCTGGCTCATCGACGGGGTCGGCGATGGCATCCCGATTGCCATCTTCAACTTCGGCGGCTGGCTGCGGCGTATGCAAACAGGACGGATTCAGCAGTACCTGCTGCTGGTGCTGATCGCTGCCGTTCTTATCGGCATCGTCCTGGTTCTGTCGTCGGGCGCGGCGCTGGCGCAATAGGGAGACGCATTCATGATTGATGTTTTCGGGATAGACGCGCTCTCGGTTCTGGTCTTCGGCCCGGCTCTTAGCGCCTTTGTCGTAGCGTCGCTCGCCTCGCTGGGCCCCAGCAAACAAGTCGGGCGCTGGGTCGCGCTGATTCTGTCGCTGCTGCTGGCGCTGCTATCCATCAAGGTCTTTTTCGATTACCAAGCCGCCGGCCTGGCGATTGGCGATGATCAGTTCATCGTGACGCAAGACAGCGCCTGGTTCGAAGCGCTGAATTCGCGCTGGACGCTCGGCATTGACGGCATCAGCGCTGTCATGGTTTTGCTCACCGGCATCTTGACGCCGCTGGCGATCCTGGCCAGTTGGAATATCGAAGATCGCTCGAATATGCACTTGGCGCTGCTTCTATTATTTGAGACCGGCAGCATGGGCGTTTTCGTGGCCATGGACCTGATGGTCTTCTTCCTCTTCTATGAGTTGACGCTGGTGCCAATGTACTTCCTCATCAATCAATGGGGCAGCCTGCCAAAAGCCGGCGTGAAGTTTAGCGGGCGCTTCTACGCGTCGACCAAGTTCATGCTCTATTCCTTTGGCGGCACGCTGGGCATGCTGCTGGCGACCCAGCTGATCGGCTGGTCGGCCGGTACCTTCAACATTACTGCTTTGACCGAGACCTGGCCGCTCTTCCGGCAAGGCGAGGCGCTACTGGGCACGGACGTCAGCACAGTGAAGGCGCTGGCATTTGTTGGTTTCTTCGTGGCTTTCAGCATCAAAATACCGATCTGGCCTTTCCACACCTGGCTGCCTGATGCTCATGGCGAAGCGCCGACGGCCGGCTCCATGCTGCTGGCTGGCATAATGCTGAAACTAGGCGCCTACGGCTTCATTCGCTTGGTTATCCCCTTCTTCCCGGATGTCTGGCTGACCGAAGTGGCGATCATCGGCGTCAATGTGGCTACGCTCTTCGCGATTCTGTCTGTAGTCGGCATTGTGCTGGGGGCCTTCGCCGCCTTTGGCCAGACCGACATCAAACGTCTGGTCGCTTACAGCTCGGTCAATCACATGGGTTTCGTCGGCATCGGCATCGCCGTGATGGCGCAAACTTACGCGCAGATTTGGACGGGCGCCAATCCCAATCCCGACCTGCAATCGGCGATCCTGGCGACCAACGGTACAGTCCTGCAAATGTTCAATCACGGGTTAAGCTCGGCGGGCATGTTTTTGCTCGCGGGCGCGCTTTATCACAAAACGCATACGCGCGAGCTTGGCGATTACGGCGGGCTGTGGGTGAAGGCGCCGGTGATGGGCGCGATCTTGCTCTTTACCAGTTTCGCCAGCCTGGGTTTGCCCGGCCTGAACGGATTCGTCAGCGAATTTTTGATTGTTCGCGGCGCCTGGCCGGTCTTCACCACGCTGACCGCCATCGCTATGATCGGTTTGCTTTTCACAGGCGGCTACATCCTCAAAGGCATTCGCGCCGTTCTTCATGGTCCCTTTAACATGCGCTGGCGCGATTACAATCTGGAGCTGACGCCGGCAGAGCTGCTGGGCATGGCGCCGCTGCTGGTATTGATGCTGTTGACCGGTGTCTATCCGAATTGGATCCTGCCGATTATCAACACCACGGTGTCGACCATATTCGCCGGCTTGGCGAGCTAGGACTGCATTCATGGATGGAACTGGATTCTCAGTTCTCACAGCGATCATCTTCATCCCGATCATTGCGGGTGTGGTTATCCTTTTCCTCGATCGCAAGAACCGTGATCTCGTTCGCGGCGTCGGCATCACGGCCGCCTCGGCAGTGTTGGCGCTTTCGCTGGCCGTCTTCTTCGGTTACGACAATTTCGTCAAGTCTGAAGATGGCTTAATTAGCCAACAGCAAGCCCTGCTTAAATCCGGCGCGGAGCTCAGCGGCGCGCAGATGTTCGCTGATGCGCTGGCCTTTGAGCAGCGTATCGTCTGGGTGGAATCGCTCGGCATCGCTTACCACGTTGGCGTCGACGGCGTATCTGCGCCGATGGTGCTGCTGACCGGCATGGTGGCGGTGGCCGGCGTCTTGATTTCCTGGAATATCCAGGACCGCCTGCGCGAATTTATGGCCTTCTTTATGTTCCTAGTGGCCGGCGTATACGGCGTATTTATCGCGGTCGATCTCTTCATGTTGTTCTTTTTCTATGAGCTGGCGATCTTCCCCATGTACCTCTTGATCGCGGGTTGGGGCTGGGTCAAGCTGCGCGAGTACGCGGCCATGAAGCTGACGCTCTACATTTTGGTCGGCTCGGTCTTTGCGCTTGTCGGGGCGGTAGCCATGTACTTCGCCGCGGGCGCCTTCTTCGCTGGCGGAGGCGCTGATGTCTTTCATGCGGCGCTCGAAAGCGGGCTGCTGCCGGCGGATAGCCAGCCCTACAGTTGGAGCATCACCCAGTTGACGCTGGCTGCGGAAAATGGCGCCTATTCGCTTGAGATTCTGGGCATTGAAGGTTTGAGTTTCGCGCGCTTCTGGTTCCCCTTCATGTTTATGGGATTCGGCGTATTGGCCGGTGTCTTCCCCTTCCACAATTGGTCGCCGGACGGCCACGTGGCGGCGCCTACAGCTGTCTCCATGATTCACGCCGGCGTGCTGATGAAGGTCGGCGCATTCGCCGCCTTGCGCGCGGGAGTGCAGCTGCTGCCAGATGGCGCGGACACGCACTTGCCCTGGATCGTATTTTTGACGCTGATTAATGTGGTGTACGGCGCGCTCATCGCTTTCCGTCAGCGCGACTTCAAATATGTCATCGGCTTCTCGTCGGTCAGCCATATGGGGCTGGTTAGCATGGGCTGGGCCACGATGAACCTCACCGGCATGACCGGCGCCGGCATTCAGATGTTCAGCCACGGCGCGATGACCGCGCTGTTCTTCGGCGTCGTCGGCATGGTTTACGATCGTTCGCACACCCGCGATATACCCAGCTTGGGCGGCTTCATCAAGGTGATGCCTTGGGTGGGCGTGGCCTTTGTCATCGGCGGTTTGACCAGCATGGGTATGCCCGGCTTAAGCGGCTTCATAGCGGAGTTCCCGATCTTCCAAGGCATGTGGGCCGCGTCGGAGCAGATCACGCTGCAGCTGGGCAGCTTCCAGCTGAGCAACTATTACAGCGTCATGGTCATCATTGCCGCTTCCGGCATCGTCATTACGGCTGCATACGTGTTGCGCGTCGCCGGGCAAGTCTTCTTTGGCGAATTCGACGTCGAGCGCTTCCACGATGTCGGCAACATCGACATGACCGACCGCATTGTGCTGATCATTCTGGGCGCGCCCTTGATCATCCTGGGCTTGTATCCGCCCATCATGGCGCCCATGATCGAGTCCGGCATACGACCCCTTATCGCCTTGTTGGGAGGTGGCTAGATGGAATTTGGTCTCTGGGCACAGCTGCCTTCCGTTCTGCCGGAAGTCGGCCTGACCGCGCTGGCGATCGTGGTGTTGTTCGCGGATCTTTACGGTTCAGCGGTGACGCGCCGCAATGTCGTCACTATTTCCGCGGTAGGCATGGCTTTGCTAGCGCTCGTGCCCCTGATCTGGCTGCCTGATCCCGCGCTCTTCGAAAACGGCACGCTGCTCTGGGGCGGCATGGTCAACTACGACCCGCTGTCGCAGATCTTCAAGGTGATGCTGTTGCTGGCGGGCGCAGTGACCTGTTTGATGGCGACCGGCGACAAGGGCGTCGGCGACAAGGGCGAATTCTATCTGATCGTTATCGTGGCCACGCTCGGCGGCGTCATGATGTCGAGCGCCAGCGACTTGATTCTGGTATTTGTGGCGCTGGAGACCCTGTCGATTCCACTGTACATGCTGGCCAGCTTCCGCCGCGGCGATACGCGCTCGGCTGAGAGCGGCATGAAGTATTTCCTTTACGGCGCTTTTGCCTCTGCCATCATGCTCTTCGGTTTCAGCTTGCTCTACGGCTTCACTGGCACGACCAATCTGGCCGGCATTGCGGCGTCATTGGGCAGCGGTATCGGCGACAGCATCGTCGGCGTGATGACCGCGCTGGTGATGGTCGTGGTCGGCTTCGGCTTCAAGATCAGCGCCGTGCCCTTCCACTTTTGGACGCCCGATGTCTACGAAGGCGCGCCAACCCCGGTAACGGCATTCGTCAGCGTATCCAGCAAGGCCGCCAGCTTTGCGCTGCTGGTACGTTTCCTGACAGCCGCCTTCCCGGTTGAGCTAGCTATCGGCGGCGTCATCATCCAAGATTTCTGGGTTAATCTGCTCATCGTCGTCTCGATCGTGAGCATGACCCTGGGCAACGTAGTCGCCCTGCGCCAGAGCAATATCAAGCGCCTGCTGGCTTATTCATCGATCGCCCAAGCCGGCTACACGCTCATCGGCGTGGCCGCGCTGCAGGGCGCGAATGACAGCCTGGCGGTAGCCTCCGTGTCCTTCTATATGTTCATGTATATCTTCACCAATCTGCTGGTGTTCGGCGGCGTCATCCTCTTCATTTCGGCGACGGATTCGGAAGAGATCAGCGATATGGCCGGTCTTAATCGGCGCAGTCCTTGGCTGGCGTTGTTCATCACCATCGGCCTGCTTTCGCTGGGCGGGATTCCGCCGGCAGCCGGATTCTTTGGAAAGTTCTTCTTGTTCCAGGCGGCGGTCAACGCCAACCTGGTGGGTCTGGCGCTGATCGCGGTCACCAATGCCATCATCGCGCTCTACTATTATTTAGTGGTCATCAAAGTGATGTATGTCGATGTCAGCCCGGACGATGACAAGCCGATTGCGCTCCCGCGCTCCTATGCCTGGTCCTTGGGCATCACAGCGCTGGTTGTCATATTGTTGGGGACGGTCGCTGTGACGCCGATTTACGAATGGGCCACTTTGGGCGCGGCCGGTTTATGATTGCGGTAGCTATGCTTATTCGTTTGTGATAAAATTCTCGAAGTCTGCCCGCCAGACGGCCAGACGACTGGTTTGCCGATGACAAGACGTGCAGTTTATGAAGCGAAATAACAATCCCCTTTCGACATATGGATTGGTTGCGGGGGTTGTTGGGCAGGTCGGATGTTTAGTCCTGCTGGTTATTCTTGGAACGATTTTGCTCGGCCTGGCATTGGATGAGGCCCTAGGGACAGGCCCGACTTTCATATTCGTGATGCTGCTGGTCAGCGTCCCCTTGAATCTGGCGGTTCTGTTCTTTTATACGCGTCATAAAGCCAGGCAGCTGCAGGGCGCTGCCAGACAGAAGGAGGAAGATATAAGTGAATAGTTTTTGGAACGGAAAACGCCGTTTCGTCGCTTTACTCATGTTCCTGGGTGGTGTGTTCGTCGCGCTGCGCGTTCCACCGGTCATACCCTTCATCCAGCTGCCCGGCGAGAAGTTCCCGGCAGGCTACGATATCCCCTTCCTGGATATCCGCCTGACGAATACTTTTGTCGGCTCGGTCATCGTCTGGATTGTGCTGCTCCTATTCGTGGTCTACGTCACCCGGCGCCGGCCCAAAGATGGCAACGAAGTGCCTCCAGGCGGCTTCTACAACATGTTCGAGATGCTCTTCGAGGGCTTGATGGGTTTCGTCGGCGGTATCGCTGGCGGCCGTCACTTTCGCTTGATCTTCAACATGTTTATGACGATTTTCCTGGTCGTGTTGCTGGCCAACTGGATGGAGCTTGTGCCCGGGGTCGACACCATCGGCTTCATTCATCCGCACGTCAAGGAAAAGTACGACGTGGAGAAGGATGAGTACAAGGTAGTCACAACCGACGGCTATGAGATTTATCAGGGCTTCCTTGGCATCTCCTACGTCAACGGACAGTGCGACTGGATCAGCCCGGCCGACGAAGCGGCTGCTGATGAAGCGGCGCTGACTGCGGCGGCAGCGGCGGCCAAGGCTGTCGAAATGGACCTGAGCCAGGACGCCGCCTATGCTCGTTATCAAGCCGAGCACGACGACCACGGCGAAGGCGAAGCGACTGGCGATGCCCACGGCGACGATACGCACGCTGGGGAAGCGGTCGAGTCTGACGAAGCCGCGGCGGCCTACGACGAAGTGCTGGCTGCGCGCCTCGCTGAGAAGCAAGCGCGCAGGGACCGCAGTTGCTACACCGGTGTCGCGCCGGCGCCATGGGAAACTGGCGGCGACGATCATGAGGACGAAGGCGAACATGCCGACGAGAAACACGACATCCTGCTGCATCCAGACCCGCGCAGTGAAGAGGCGAAACATGTGCCTTGGGTCGTCTTGCCTTTTGTGCGTGTGCCTTCCACCGATCTGAACATGACGCTGTCTATCGCCTTGATTGCCTTCGTCATGATTCAGTACATCGGTTTCAAGGCGCTGGGCATCGGCTATCTGACCAAGTTCTTCAACTTCTCCACGCTCTTCAAGTCGCCTTTGGGCGGTATTGATGTGGCGGTAGGTCTGCTGGAACTGATAGGCGACTTCGCCAAAATCCTGTCGTTCAGCTTCCGTCTCTTGGGGAATATCTTCGCCGGGTCGATTCTGCTCTTCGGCATGAGCTTCCTGGTGCCGATTTTGCCCTGGCCCTTCTTCATCCTGGAGTTCTTCGTCGGTGTCATTCAGGCGCTGGTATTCGCCCTGTTGACGGCAATCTTTATGAATCTGGCGACGGTCAGCCATCATCACGATGATGAGCATGACCATGCCGAAGCACACTAGTCTAGTTTGAGCAAATCTGGAGGAAACATCAATGGATCCACAATCAACGATTATCTTGGGCAAAGCGATCGGCGCCGGCTTGGCGATGATCGGCGCGGCCGGCGGCGGTATCGGCATCGGCCTGGCAGTGGGCGGCGCGGTGCAAGCCATGGGGCGCAACCCGGATCACACGCCGACCATCCAAACCAACATGATCCTCGGCGTAGCCTTCGCGGAAGCGGTCGCCATCTACGCCCTCGTTGTCTCGCTGATTATCCTCTTCGTTCTCAGTTAAGCTGAGCTAGAGACTCACTGGAGGAAATGATGAGCGTACTTGACAATCTGGGTATCAATCCCGGTTTGATGTTGATCTGGCTGATCGCCTTTATCGTACTGTACACGGTGATGACGCGCTTCATCTATGATCCGCTGACCAACGTCTTGAACCAACGCCGTAACCGCATCGCCAAAGGTCTGGAAGATGCGGCGGCCGCGGCGCGGGCTCGTGAAAACGCCGAGGCTGAAGCCGAGAAGATCCTGGCGCAGGCGCGCGCCGAAGCGCAGAAGGTCATCGATGAGGCGCGCGGGCGCGGCGAAGAAGTCGCCGGCACGATCGAGCAGGATGCCCGCCAGGAAGCGGCCAAGATTCAATACGATGCGCAGAACGAAGCCGTGGCCATTCGCAATCAGGAATTGGGCAACTTGCGGGAGCAGGTGCTGAATATCTCGGTGGCCGTAGCCAGCCGCATCCTGGATGACAGCATCAGCAAGACCAAGCAGAAGTCGCTGGTGAACAGCTTTATCGCTGATTTGCCGGAAGGCGCCACGGGTCTTAGCGGCAGTGTGGAAGTCGTCAGCGCGATGCCCTTGACGGACGCCGAGCAGAAGAAAGTCCAGTCCTCAATCGGCGCCGATGAAACCGAATTCACGGTGGATCCCTCGATTCTGGGCGGATTGATCGTGCGCTGGTCAGGCGGCATGGTCGATGGCAGCGTTCGCTCGCAATTGAACGAATTGGCGCGCAGCCTGAATTAGCCGCCTGCTGCAATACAAGTCAAATTCAAGCGCGCTGGATAGCTTCCGGCGCGTTTTTATTTGTCACAGTCGCGTTTAGGTGCTTGAATAAATAGGGAAACGTCATTGTCTTAACGAGGTCGTGATCGGTCGAAATGCCTACGACACTTAACGCGCTTCTGGCTGCGTTTCCCGCCGACCAACTGGTGTCGGTACGTGGCGACCTCTCTATTGAGATCAACGCCCCCGTGGTTGAGTCGAGCCAGGATGTCCGGCCGGGCGGACTCTTCGTCGCGCGGGCCGGGGCTTCCACTGACGGCCATCATTTCATCCCAGATGCTTTGGCAGCCGGCGCCGCCGCCATCATCGGCGAGGCTGAGCTGCCGGACATGCCGGTTCCCTACGCGCGCGTCAAGAATGCGCAGCAGATTCTCGGGCGCTTGGCGGCAGCCTACAACGGCTATCCATCGCGGAAGCTTGTGATCATCGGCGTCACCGGCACCGATGGCAAGACGACTACCTGCCATCTGCTGCACAATATTTTGCAGCGCCAGCCGGGCTTTCGCGTTGGTTTCATCAGCACGCTGTCGGCTGACTTCGGCGGCGAGGCAGCGCCGACCGGGCTGCATGTCACCACGCCCGGCGCGCCGCAGGTGCACGAATACCTTAAGCGCATGGTCGATGCCGGCTTGACGCATTGCGTATTGGAAATGACCAGCCACGGCCTGGCGCAGGGTCGCTTAAACGGCGTCGACATTGATGTCGCTGTGCTGACCAATGTGACGCACGAACATCTCGATTTCCACGACAGCTGGGAAGACTACCGCGCCGCGAAAGCCATCATGTTTAGAATGCTGGCTGAAAGTCAGCGCAAGCCGAAAGTGCGCAAAACGGCCGTGATCAACGCTGACGATCCTTCGTCCGACTACTTCGCTGCTATCCCAGCAGAGCAAACCATGACGTATAGCGTGCAGAAGTCGTCCGATTTCCGCGCTACAGAGATTGCTCACGGCCCATCGGCAACGTCATTCGCCGCCGCCGGACAGCAGATCGAAATGAAACTGCGCGGAGACTTCAACGTCTTCAATGCCTTGGCGGCGCTATGCGCGGCCAGAGCGCTGGGCGTGGCTTGGGATATCATCAGGCAAGGGATATCGGAGGTTCTCTTGGTATCGGGTCGGATGGAACTGATCGACGAGGGCCAAGACTTCATGGCTATGGTCGATTTCGCGCATACGCCCAATGCATTGCGACGGGCGCTGGAGGCGGGCCGGCAAATGCTGCGACCGGGCAAACGCCTGATCGCGGTCTTTGGCAGCGCCGGCCTGCGCGATGTCGCCAAGCGCCGGCTCATGGCGGAGACGGCGGCCGAATTAGCAGATATGACCGTCTTGACTGCGGAAGACCCGCGCACGGAATCGCTGCATGACATCCTCGAGATGATGGCGGCCGGCTGCATTGCTCAAGGGGGCGTCGAGGGCGAGACCTTCGTCCTCGTGCCCGACCGCGGCGAGGCGATCTACCACGCCTGCCAACTGGCGCAGCCCGGCGATCTGGTGATGGCTTGCGGCAAGGGGCATGAACAGAGTATGTGTTTCGGCGAAACCGAGCATCCCTGGGACGACCGCGAGGCCATGCGCGCCGCTTTGCGTGGAGCGCCGCTGGCTACCTTGCCGACCGCCCGAATGGGCTCAGATTGATTAGCTGAGGCTATGCGCCAACTTGACTGTACTATGTTTTAATTGCGGTTGGCGCATCTATGGTAAAATCCTGTCAGTCCAACGCGCTCGAGGGGAATGTGCACGATCTCGGCATTGTCATTGTCAACTGGAATACACGCGAGTTTCTGCGCCGCTGCCTGGAAACGGTCGTGCTCAGCAGCGGAATAGACCGATACCGCGCCATTGTCGTTGACAACGCGTCGACTGACGGCAGCGTCGAGATGGTACGGCAGCTATTTCCGCAGGTTGAAGTCATTGTCAACGACGCCAACATCGGCTATCCGCGCGCCAACAATGTCGGCCTGCGACATTTGGGTTATCGCGCCGCTGGCGATGTGGCCGAAACCGCGCCCCGATACGCGCTCCTGCTCAATCCGGATACCGAACTGCCGCGCGACGCCTTGTCGCGGATGGTCAGCTTTATGGATTCGCGGCCCGATATCGGCGCAGCCGGCCCCAAACTGCTGCTTGCCGACGGCAGCCTGGACAAAGCCTGCCGTCGAGGCTTTCCCACTCCGTTGGTCAGCTTCTATCACTACTCCGGTCTGGCCAGGTTATTCCCGCGCAATAGACGTTTCGGCCGCTACAATATGACCTTCGCCGACGAAGACGCCGAGCTGGAAGTGGATTCGGTCGTTGGCGCCTACATGCAGGTGCGACGGGCAGCAATCGAACGCGTCGGCCTGCTGGACGAAGTCTTCTTTATGTATGGCGAAGATATCGACTGGGCCTTCCGCATAAAGGAAGCCGGCTACAAGGTCTGGTACCATCCGGCGGTGACGGTGCGCCATTTCAAGCGCGCAGCGAGCCGGAAAAACCCCAAGGCGCAATTTGAATTCTGGCGCGCCATGCTCATCTTTTATCGCAAACATTTTCGGCGGACGACTTTTTTCCCGCTGCATCTGTTAATCCTGACCGCGCTCCTATTTAAGGGGGGTCCCGGCTTATGGCAAGAGATCCGCAATCCGAAAGCTACACAATAGCGCCTCGGCCAATACGGCTTAGCAATGACCATCTAAAGGCGCTTTCCACGCTGACGCTGCTGCTTGTCGATCTTCTGATGCTGGTTGTCGCTTTTCTCGTAAGCTACGAAGCGCGCGGGATATTGCCGTTCTTCCCCCGCCCCGAAGGACAGCCTCCGTTGACTAACTATCTGCCGACGATAATCTTACATAACGCCACGATCATTGTGATGTTTTATTTCTCGCAACTCTATCATTTGAAGCGCGCCTCAAGCCGTATCGACCAATTGCGCAGTCTGGTTGGGGTGGTCACGCTGGGAACGCTGCTGGCTAGCGGCACACAGGAGTTCCTCTTGCAGAATACTGCGCTGGAAACGCTGTATCCGCGAAGCCTGCTGTTCTACGTTTGGTTCTTCAGCCTGATTCTTGTGGTGGTCGGGCGGGAATGGCACCGCCGTTTCTGGACATTCATGCGCCGCCGAGGCGTCGTCCGCGACAGTCTGCTGATCGTCGGCGATGGCGAAATCGCGCTGAAGATCACGGACCTGGTCCGCAACAGCCCCGAACTCGGCTATGACATTGTGGGCATCGTCACGGCCGAGGAAAAGCAAGGCGCCATGCTGGGATATCCTTATATTGGCGTCTACAGCGAAATCCCGCGGCTGATTGACGACCAGCAAGTCGAGCAAGTGATCGTAGCCCTGTCCGACTATCGGCGCGGCGAATTGGTGGAGCTAATCAGCCTTTGCCAGCGCGGAAAAGTAGATATCAAAGTCTACCCCGATATGTTCTCTTACATGGCCGGCGACCTAAACGTGGATGATCTGGGCGGTACGCCGCTTTTGACCGTCCGCGACATTGCCTTGCGCGGCTGGAAGCTCAGCCTGAAGCGCGCCCTCGATCTCATCGGCGCCACCGTTGGCTTGGTGCTGCTCTCGCCCTTTATGCTGATAACGGCCTGTCTGATACGCCTCGAATCCCGCGGATCAGTATTCTATTGGCAGATGCGGATGGGCTTGGACGGCAGACCCTTTCCCATGATTAAATTCAGGTCAATGCGGCCGGACGCCGAATCCAGCGGGCAAACCTGGACGGTCGAGAATGACGCCCGGGTCACGCGCCTGGGCCACTACATGCGCCGCAGCAATTGGGACGAGATACCACAGCTAATTAACGTATTGCTTGGCCAGATGAGCCTGGTGGGTCCGCGACCGGAACGCCCGATGTACGTGCAGCAATTCCGCCAACAGATACCGGATTACATGATGCGGCATCGCGAGAAGTCCGGCATGACAGGCTGGGCGCAGATCAACGGACTGCGCGGCGACACTTCCATAGCGCAGCGCACCGAAGCTGATCGCTTTTATGTGGAGAACTGGTCGCTCTGGCTGGATATCGTCATTATCATCAGAACGATTTGGCAGTCGATTACCCGCTCCAATCCAAACGCATATTAACAGGATTCGCGGCCATGGATCTCGACACATTGACCCAGGCAATGCACGCTTTTGTTGAGAGCAAGGGCTGGTACCGGGAAGACTCGCCCAAACGGCAGACACAGCGTAATCTGGCTATTTCGCTGGTATTGGAAGCATCCGAAGTGCTGGAGCATTTTCAGTGGAACAGCGAGGTCAGCCGCCCGGACGAGTTGGCCGACGAATTGGCGGACGTCATGCTCTATCTGCTGCAATTGGCCAGCTGCAGCGGGATTGATTTGGGCGAAGCAGTAATGACTAAACTGGACAAGAATAAGGCCCGGGAGTGGCGCGAAAGCCCGAATGACGCCGGCATGTCCCGGGAGTAATTTCTCTACGCTCAGTGACCCCTTGATCGACAGGCAGCCGCTTAGAGTCTTTTAATCTGCCCTGAAAGCACTACAATACCTTGCGTTTTGCATCCAGCCGGATTGGCTCAAGCGCATTGGCCAGTATTTTTCTGGGTCTCATCTCTGTCCCGCAGACGTTTTAGCGGCCGCGGACACAACTTATCACGAAGGAATAGAAGCTATGTCAGAACAGTCCGTCACCGCCCAAAGCGAAGACTTCTCCCGCTGGTATAACGAGATCGTCTACCGTGCCGATTTGGCGGCGCCCAGCCCGGTGCGCGGCTGCGTGATCATCAAGCCCTACGGCTACGAAATCTGGGAAGGCATCAAAGCCGGGCTGGACAGGCGCTTCAAGGCCACCGGCCATCAGAACGCCTACTTCCCGCTCTTCATTCCGGAGAGTTACATCCGGCGCGAGGCGCAGCACGTCGAGGGTTTCAGCCCTGAGTTGGCCGTCGTAACCCACGCCGGCGGCAAAGAACTGGAGGAGCCGCTGGTTGTGCGCCCGACCTCGGAAACCGTCATCGGCGAAGCCTTTAGCGACTGGATTCAGTCCTACAGGGATCTTCCGCTGCTGATCAACCAATGGGCCAATGTCGTGCGTTGGGAGTTGCGCACGCGCCCCTTCTTGCGCACGGCTGAGTTTCTCTGGCAAGAAGGGCATACCGCCCATGCAACACACGACGAAGCCGAGAGCGAGACCCTGCAGATGCTTGATATCTACGCCGATTTCGCCATCAATGACGCGGCGATTCCGGTTATCAAAGGCGAAAAGAGCCGTATGGAGCGCTTTGCCGGCGCGCTGCGCACCTACACCATAGAAGCCATGATGCGCGACAAGCGAGCGCTTCAATCCGGCACCAGCCACAACCTGGGACAGAACTTCGCCAAGGCATTCGACATACGCTATCTGGCCGAAAGCAACAATCAAGAGTATTGCTGGACCACGTCCTGGGGTTTGAGTACGCGTATGGTCGGCGCGGTGGTCATGACTCACGGTGACGACAAGGGTTTGCGCCTGCCGCCCAAGCTGGCGCCTTATCAAGTGGTGATTGTGCCGATATTCAAAGACGATTCGCAGCGCGGCGCGGTCATGGACGCTGTGGAGCGCTTGCGCCGGTCGCTTGACAACGTCGGCATCCGAGTGCATGTAGATGATCGAGAAGGGCATTCGCCCGGCTTCAAGTTCAATGATTGGGAAATGCGTGGCGTGCCGTTGCGGATGGAAATCGGACCGCGGGACGTCGAAAAGAACAATGCCGTACTCGCTCGCCGCGACGTGCTGGGCCGCAAAGGCAAGCAATTTGTCTCGCAAGATGGCATCGTCGATGTCGTACGGTCGCTGTTGGCTGACATCCAGAGCAGCTTGCTTGAAGACGCTCGCGCATTCCGCGATGCGCATATCAGTGACGCGGCGACCTACGATGAGCTGCAGTCGGTTATCGCTGATGGCGACTGGGCGCGCGTCTTCTGGGACGGCAACGATGACGATGAAGAGGCCGTCAAAGATGAGACGGGCGCTACTATTCGCTGTTTCCCCTTCGACCAGCCGACTGAGCCGGGCAGTTGCGTCAGATCCGGCCGAACCACGGAGCGAGTGGCCCTCTTCGCCAAAGCATATTGAGTTGAGCGCGTGTATATCTTGCTGGGTCGCTTTGACGTCAGACTGAGCGGGCTCAGGCACTCATTCAGCGCTTACCGCAAATTAACACGCTGCATCTGAAACTAACGGAAACTCATCCATTGTGAAAATTGACACAATCAGAAACTTGCTGTAGAATGGTCAAGCGTCTGAAAATATTTGTTCTAAAGTGAGTGAAGCGGGCAGTAACAGGATGCGCGGGAAACGAGATGCGTAGATCTCGCGTAGAATGTGCAAATGCGTGAACCAGGGACGCCCTTACTTAATTGTTCTTGCAAGGTGTTATGACTATACGCCGTAGCATATTCCGTGAACTTGTTGCCCATGCGTGTACGTGGAACTATGAGTTAGTCGCCGCCTTGATAGAGTACCGGCCGGCGCCGTAACTTCTTGGACTAAAATATGGCTGCTTACTTGATTGTAGACGTCGACGATCTGCTCAAATTCACCGCCGAACATGGAGTAGACTTGCAGGAGTTGGCAGTGGCGCTGCGCGGCAATGCAGCGCTGGTGGCCGGCTTGTATGACACGTCCAACCTGAAGGCGATCGCCATTGCCGATTGGCGCACGGAATTGCAGGGTGAATGGCAAGTTGAACCGGAAACCATGTTCCGCAGCGTCGGTTATGAAGTCTTTGATGCTGACGACCGCAGCTGTTTGCCCGACTGCTTGCTTGATGGTCTCTTTCGCCACGATCCCGCCCCAATCAGCGAATTGATTCTGGCGACAACCAGCCTGGACCTGCTGCCGCTCATCTCCAAACTGAATCTGACGCGAAATTCGCGCATTCGCGTTTGGGGCGCCGACGAGAATATGTTGGCCGGTACCGAGTATGAGGATCAGGTCATCTATCAATTGCTCGATGGCTTGTATGGCCTTCGCACGAAGAACGTCTGGGTCTATATTGACTTCGAGAACATTTCCATCAGCCTGAACGAACAGGGCTTCGTGGTCAACCTCGACCACTTGATCGAGCGTTTGGTATCTCAAGCGAAAGCGCATGGCAAGCTGGTAAAGATGGCGGCCTACGCGCCTTGGGGGCAACGTGGCGCATTGCCGCCGCTGGTGGATTCGTCCGGGCGTGAAGTCGCCGGGGAAGCGCCGGCGCGTCTGATGATGGCCAACATCGACCCGGTCTTTCATCTGCCCGGCAAGCAAAGCGCGGATATCCGCATCGCCCGCGATGTGCTGACGGACGCGGGACATCCGGAAGCCGGCGACGTCATTATTCTGGCCACCGGCGATCGCGACTTCAACGATGTGGTTAATCCTCTGCTGCAGCGCAATAAGACAGTCATCGTCTGGGGCGTGCGCGGCAGCACCGGGCGGCTGCTGCAAAGCCATCCCTCCTTGCAGCTCGAGTATATTGACGACTTCACCGACCTGCAGACGCATCAGTCCTTGAGCGCAGTGGAGACCGAGCACGACATTGAAAGCTTCATCCCTTCGCAGTGGTCCAGCGTCATCATTCAGTTCTACCGGCTTTCCGCCATGTCGGAAAATGCGACAACCACCGTGGACGAACTGATTAATCAGCTAATCGACGCTCGAGATGTGGTCTCATCCGAGCGAGGCGATGACTTGGTATCTCAGGCGATTTCACTGGGCATCCTGCAGCAGCAGAGCGCCGGCGGCGTTAGTCTCAACATGCAGCACCCGGTCGTCGAAAAGACTCTGCTGATTGTCAATCGCATGGTGCGCCGCGTGGCCAATACCTTGAGCTCGCGCAATTGGGAGTATGTCAATTACGGCTTTCTCCTCAAGGGCTTGGCGATGGAGCGCGACCTCGATCGACCGGGCATGAACGAAAACGACCAATGGCGCTCGCATTGGATCGACTGCCTGGTGCGTGAACGGGTCTTGCAGCGAGACCTTGTGCCGCATCGCCATAACCCGGATGACTTGGTGCCGGTTATTCGCATTCCCTCAGCCGAGGAGCACCCGATCGCGCGCCAAACTGAGCAGACGCACGGTGATGTCGAAGCGGCGGCGCAGAAGTGGCAGGGCGTCCCCCCACATCAGCTTTTCGAGACTGAGGCCGAAGTCGCGCGAATGGTGACGCGCATTGTGGTGAGTGTGCAGCAGTTCACCAGTTTCCGGAATTTCGCCTGGTGTCCGCTGGGCAGCTTGCACCGGAGGCTGCGTGAATTCGACAGCGGAGTGATCTTCCAGCAAGCTGTGGAATACTTGCTGGTCAACAATATGGTTGCGGTGAATGAGTACCCCAATCCGCGCAGCGACTACAACACCAAGGGTATCGAGTTGGATGAGAACAACCCCTTTGTAGCTGTCTTGCTCGCCGAGCGCGATGAATTCGTGCAGGTATTGCTGCAGATGTACCGCAATAATACGACCATCACCCAGGCCAGCATTGAGCGGATCCTGCCTGACGGCTGGGATGTTCCGCTCTGGATCTCAACCATGCGCGTCGAGAATGTACTCAATCCGCTGCCCGGCAGATCGGATCAGTACAGCCTGTTTCGTACGCATCACTCGGTCAAGTTGGTTGCCAACGACGATGTAGACGAAGTCGCCGCCGCCGGCAACTAGCTCGCCATTGTCCAGTGCTGACATCGCTGATACAATCAGCGCGTTGTTTTGACCGGCAGGCCCCCGATCCGGCCTGTCTGGTGGCTAACGAAGGGACGGAAATCATGCCATTGGATAAAGCAACGAAGAACCAGATCATCAAAGACTTTGCTCGTGAAGAAGGCGACACGGGCTCGCCCGAGGTGCAGATCGCGCTGCTCACCGCGCGCATCTCGCAATTGACCGACCATCTCAAAATCCACAACCACGACGAACACTCGCGCCGCGGGCTGCTGAAGCTGGTGGGCCAGCGCCGCCGGCACTTGAGATATATTTCGCGCAAGAAGCCGGACGTCTATCGTGAATTGCTGCAGCGCCTTAGTCTGCGCCGCTAATAGTGGACGCCCGGCGAGGTCCAGGCAAGCCACTCGATGATATCGGCTACCCGGGCATTTCTTGCTCTCTGCGAATTACCGCTTGGATTCAATCTACTGAAGAAGAATGATGCGTCAGCCGTGGCTAGCAAGCGCAGTTTGCTTGGCTTGCTTTGTTCTCGGCTTATCTGCATTTCAACAATATGGAGAACTCTATGACACTCGACATACATGAATATCGCTGCATGGTAGGGGAAAAAGAGGTCATTATCGAGACCGGCCGCCTCGCCCAACAAGCCGGCGGCGCTGTAACCGTCCGCATGGGTGATTCCATGCTCTTTTGCTCGGCGACTATGGGCTCGCCCCGGGCTCACTTGGACTTTTTCCCGCTGAGCGTCGACTACGAAGAAAAGATGTACGCCGGCGGTCGCGTGCCGGGCGGTTTTTTCCGCCGCGAGGGCCGTCCCTCCGAAGGCGCGATTCTTACCTCCCGCGTGATTGACCGAACGCTGCGTCCGCTCTTCCCCAAGAACATGCGCAATGACGTGCAAGTGATACTGATTTCGCTGTCACATGACAAGGAACATCATGTCGACATGATGGGCATCATCGCGGCCAGCACGGCTTTGATGATTTCTGACATCCCCTGGGGCGGTCCAGTGGCCGGCGCGCGCGTTGGCCTGGTCGATGGCGCGCTGAAAGTCAACCCAACTTACACGGAGATGGAAACGAGCAAACTCGACTTGCGCGTTTCCGGCACAGCAGACGCCATCAACATGGTCGAATGCAATGCCGATCAGGTCGACGAAGACTTGATGCTCGAAGCGCTGTTCATGGCCCACGATTCGATTCAGGAAATCGTCGCGCTGCAGCTGCGCATTCGCGAAGAAATCGGCAAGGAGAAGCTGGAACCGTCGGTCGACGAATATGCTAAGTCATTGCTGGCGGAGGTGCGCGAAAAGGTCGAAGCGCCAATCCGCGAGGTGATGACCGCCCACAGCGACCGAAATGCCCGCCGCGAGCCGCTGGGGGAGATCAAAAAAGCGCTGCTCGATGAATACACGCAGAAGAACGAGACTATCGCCGAGGCCGACGAGCAATTCAACATGAAGCACGTCACACGCGCCTACGATCACGTGATGAAAGATGTCGTGCGCGGGCGCATCGTTAATGAAGGCATTCGTCCCGACGGGCGCGATTTCGCTACGATGCGTCCCCTGGCCGCCGAAGTGGGCTACGTCCCGCGCGTGCACGGCTCCGGCTTGTTTATGCGCGGCGAGACGCAAGTGCTGACGATTGCGACCCTGGGTACGCCCCGCGATGCGCAATTTATGGACGGCCTCAGCCCGGAAGGCGACAAGCGCTACATCCATCATTACAACTTTCCGCCATATAGCACGGGCGAGAGCTATCCCTTGCGCGGTCCCAAGCGACGCGAAATCGGGCACGGCGCCCTGGCGGAAAAAGCGCTGCTGGCGATGATGCCCTCCGAAGAAGAATTCCCCTATGTCTTGAGGCTGGTCAGCGAGGTCATGAGTTCGAATGGCAGCACCTCGATGGCTAGCGTTTGCGGCAGCACCCTCGCGCTGCTGGACGCCGGAGTCCCGATCAAAAATCCGGTCGGCGGCATCGCCATGGGCTTGATAAAAGAGGGCGACAAGATCGCTGTTTTGACCGACATTCAGGGCATGGAAGATCACATCGGCGATATGGACTTCAAAGTGGCCGGTACCGTTGAAGGCATCACCGCGTTGCAGATGGACATCAAGATTGCCGGCGTCACTCGCGATATCATGCGGCAGGCCCTGGCGCAGGCGAAAGACGCCCGCCTGCAGATTCTGGACGTGATGCAGGCGGCGATGCCTGCGCCGCGCGCTACGCTTAGCGATTATGCGCCGCGTATGGAATCCTTCCGCATCGCTGTCGACAAGATCGGCGCGGTTATCGGGCCCGGCGGCAAGAATGTCCGCGGCCTGCAGGAAGAGCACGGCGTCAAAGTTGATATTCAAGATGACGGCCTCATATTCGTGGCCGGCGAATCAGGCGCTGAAGTCGACAAGGCGATCGAAAAGATCCGCAACATGGTGGAAGATCCGGAACTGGGTCAAATCTATACCGGCAAGGTTACCCGCGTGGAGAACTACGGCGCCTTTGTCGAATTCCTGCCGGGCACTGAGGGCATGGTGCATGTCTCGCAGCTCGCTGACTATCACGTCAAGAGTGTGGAGGAAGAAGTCAGCGTGGGCGACGAGATCATGGTTATGGTCATCAATGTGGACAACACCGGCCGCGTCCGCTTGAGCCGACAGGCGGTCCTGGAAGGCTGGGACGTCGAAGAGGCCAAGCGCCGCGATGCCGCCGGCAGCCGTCGTGGGGGCGGGGGCGGGCGTCGCGATGGCAATCGCCGAGGCGGAGACCGTCGCAGTGGCGGTGGCAACCGCGACCGCCGCAACTAGGACGGGCGCCCCGAGTCGACTCAAACGTGCCGCGATGCGCCTGCGGCGCGTTTTTTGATTATTGACCGGATGAATTTGGAGGAGCCTGAAGCATGACCGATAAGGGCGACGCCGCCAACAACGCCCTCGCCGAGACCGACAACTATATGGTCTGGGAAGTGCGCGAGCCCGATGGCGAGATCACCTACCATGTCGAACTGGGCGCGGTTACCCTGCACTTCTTCCGCGAAGAATGGGACGAATTTCTGCGGCTGATCAAGGTAGCGTCGAGCAACAGCTGATGGATGCGCGGCGCGTGCAAAGCCATTTTGTCGCCGTCATGGCGAAGCATCTGCCGCCCAGCGCTTCCACCCTGCGTCTGCTTGATCTCGACGGGGCTTCGGCCGGCATCCTGGCGAACTGGCGCGCCGATCTTGACACCTCGCATGTAATGCCAAGTGAGCTCGACGCGGCCAGGCTCGCGCCCGATTCCTTTGATGCCGTGGTCGCCTATGATATCGAAATCAACCCGCAACTGCTCAGCGAATCTCTGAGACTACTTCGCCCCGGCGGCAGGCTAATCATGCTGCATTCGCGCGGCTCGGTCAGCGAAAGTCAGGCGCGAATTCTGCGCGACCAGGGCTACACGCGCCTATTGCTGGAGCCGGCGCTGGACGGCCTCGGCGTTTTGCTGCGTGGCGAAAAGCCGCACCTAACGGCGGATACGGCTGAGCGCGTCCATAGTGTCGCGCAGGCCGACGGAGACCTGCTTGACCTTGATCATTATGCCGGGCGCTACCTGCACCTTCTGATTCAGCAGCTTCCGAACAAGCCGGTTTGGAAATTAGCCAGCGACCAGATTGTGACCTGGCAAGCTGCTGCCATTGACAGTGGCGCCTGGCAAGTACTGCTGGCCTTCAGCAGTTTGCCTAAGGCGGTCGCTTTTTTGCAGCCGGCTGTTCTTCAAGGCGTCATCCGCGATGTCAATAAGGTCGGCAAGTTCAGCCGCGCCACCGCAAAGTCCTGGACCTGGGGCGTAGTTTTGAATCCGACTATGGCGTCAGTTCAAGGCAAGTCGCTGACCACCGTGCAGATCGACCCCGCCAGCGCCGAAGCGCCGGACGAGTAGCGACTGCCATGGCGCTGAGCCTGGACGACATCGCTTTTCTTCGCAGTGAGCGCGCTAGTCAGCTGTTGGCCGCTCACGCCGACTGCGATATCTCCGCAGGCAATACACTCTCGCTGTTGACCAGTCTGCGCCAGTCGCTGTCAGTTGCCGAGGCGTCCGCCGTACTGACGACATTGCGGCTGCGCAAAACGGCGGTCTCAAAGTTTCCGCGATTCGCCAGCGACATGCTATTCACCGAAGCGGCTTTGCAGCAGGCCAGCCACCCCCAGACGCGCCGCTACCGTGCCGGACTGGTCGCATCTCACATGGTGCTCGATGTCTGTTGCGGCATCGGGGGCGATAGCTTGGCCTTGGCCGCGGCTGGCAAGGCCGTGCTCGGGCTCGACATTGACCCAATTCGCATCGCCATAGCCAGGCACAATGCGGCGGCAGCGGGGCTCAGCGCGGTGTTCGAGGTAGCCGACGCGGCCGGGCCGCTTCCGCAGGGTTATAGCTGTATCTTCTTCGATCCCGGGCGCCGCGACCTGCAGGGCAAGCGAATCCGCCATGTCGAACATTACCAACCGCCGCTTTCGCTGGCTCGCGCTTGGAAGGCGGACGAAATCATTGTTAAGCTCTCGCCCGCGGTGGATCTGCGGCAGCTCGCGGCCTACGGCGGCCAAGTCGAATTCATCTCGGCGAAGGGACAATTAATCGAAGCGCTGCTCTGGCTGCACCGACCGTCATCAGCGCCCCGCGCGACCCTGCTTACAGACGGCGGCGCCTTCCATCTGAGGCGCGGCGCTCCAGCCAGCATCGAAATCACATCGCCCAAGACATGGCTCTTTGAACCCGACCCGGCCGTCCTGCGGGCCGGGCTGGTGCAAGATCTGGCGCAGGCATTAAACGCCGCCATGATCGACGAGTCAATCGCTTATTTGACCATGGACGCGCGCGCCGAAACAGCCTGGGGCCGCTATTGGAAAGCGCTCGACTGGATGCCATTCCAGTTGAAGCGACTGCGGCGCCATTTGGTGGAGCACGGCGTGGGACGCGTCACGGTGAAGAAGCGCGGCTTCGTCATGACGCCGGAGGAGTTGATTGCTCGTCTGCGGCTGCGCGCCGGCGCTGAGGAGCGTGTGCTGGTGATGACGCGCCATCTGGGCAAACCCATCGCCATCATCTGCGAGCCCGTTTAATTTGGGTAAAGTAAACAAATCTTCTATAATCGCAGATACATCTTACTCATGCCTGCTTGGCAAGGATCCGACAGATGCTGATGCGTCCAGACGAACCGCGTCAGCCTCGCCTGGTTAGCTGGGACGAGGTTGATCAGCTCATAGACGGTTTAATACCCCGCATTCAGCACCTCGGGCCTTTTGGCGCCATGGTCATGATCACGCGCGGCGGCGTTATCCCGGGCGGGTTATTGGCCGAAGCGCTGAGCATTCAGCACCTCTTGACCGCCTCGGTCGATTTCGTCGCCACGCGCCAGGCCGGCATGATGGCTTGGCCTACTTTCCTGCAGTTTCCGGATCCGGACTTGCTGCGGGGGAGGCGCACCTTGATCGTCGACGATGTATGGGGCAGCGGCCGTACCAGCATAGCCGTGCGCGAACGGGTTAATTCAGCCGGCGGGATTCCCTTCAACTGCGTGCTGCATTTCAATCCCTATCGAACCATGTTCTCCAACATAAAGCCGGACCTTTACGGCGACGTAACCGATGCTTATGTCGTATACCCATGGGAGATAGACCGCGGATTGTTGGGACGGGGCTTCGGCGCCGCGCAGCCTGAAATCTAAGGCCGGCAGATTAATAACAAGTCCGACCGCGTGGCAATCTTC
This sequence comes from Anaerolineae bacterium, assembly GCA_021296115.1. GTDB lineage: Bacteria > Chloroflexota > Anaerolineae > Aggregatilineales > Phototrophicaceae > UBA6055. Next base: position 35,452 of record JAGWBC010000002.1, read on the forward strand.
AGACTTTGCGCTATAATGTTTTTTCCGACGGCTACCAGATGTTTATGTCCGCTGGCAATTGACCGTGAAATACAGTATAGGGAATCCGCGCGTTGTAATGGAGATGTAAGGTGAATCCTATACTAATGCGGTTGCGATCGGAACGGCGTAGGTTCCGCCAGGAAACATTGTAGCAGAGAGCGCCTGTGGCATGACATTGGCTGAGGGCGCGATGATAACCTGCTTAAGCAGGAGGCAATCAAAATCCTATGAGTGAAGCGCAAGAACAAAATCCCCTGACTGACGAGAATTTCGAGGAGATGCTTGCCTCGTCCTTCGACTTTTCTTACACACCACCCCGCCGTGGTGAAATCCGCGAAGCGACAATTCTGCAAATTGACGAGCGAGAGATCATAGTCGATCTCGGCGCCAAACAAGATGGCATTGTGCCATCGCAAGACCTGGAGCGTATGGAGGATGCTTTTCGGGAGAGCCTGGAAACAGGCGCCAGCGTTCCCGTTTATGTCGTCAATCCTCGCGACCAAAATGATAATCTGATTGTATCTATCAATATGGGCTTGCAGCGGTACGACTGGGAAAAAGCCCGCGAATTGCTGACATCTCAAGACGCGGTTGACGTTAAGGTCAGCGGATACAACAAAGGCGGCGCGCTGGTTCGCTGGAATCGACTGGAAGGTTTCATTCCAAGTTCTCATTTGGTATCGACCAATTTGTCTGTTGATCGCAAAGAAGCGATGACGCAATTGATTGGCAACACACTGGGCGTCAAAGTAATCGAAGTCGACCAGGATCGGCGTCGGCTGATCTTCAGCGAGCGTGAAGCGCAGAAGGAATGGCGCGCCAAGCGCAAGGCGAAGCTGCTGGCGGAGTTGAACGTTGGCGATGTCGTGAACGGTGTTGTAACCGGCTTGCGCGATTTCGGCGCCTTTGTCAACATCGGTGGGGCGGACGGCTTGATCCACGTCAGCGAGCTGGCTTGGCATCGGGTTGATCACCCGCGCGATATCCTGCATATCGGCGAGGAAATCGAAGTCTACGTGCTTAACCTGGATCGCCAGACAAACCGCATCGCGCTGAGCCGCAAACGCCTGCTCAATGATCCCTGGGACGATGCCCAATTCCGCTACCATGAAGGTCAGTTGGTATCGGGTTACGTGACCAACGTAGTGGATTTTGGCGCCTTCGTCGCTCTGGAAGACGGCCTGGAAGGCTTACTTCACCTCAGCGAAATGGGGGACGGCGCCTTGAAAGAACCCTACTCCTACGTGCAAAAGGGCGATCAACTGTCGCTGCGCATCAGCCATCTCGAACCGGAGAAGCGGCGGGTTGGCTTCACCCAGCGCTGGGGTACCGAGCTCGGCGCTGACGAAGCAGGTGCTGGCGCTGCTGATTCCGAATCGCCGGAGATCGAAAGCGCGGAGGAATCGAAGCCGGACTAGCAGCTTGCAGCATTGTACATGCTAGCGCCTGTCATGCGGCAGGCGCTCGTTGATTTCCAGCGTCGGATATGTTGACAGCTTGCGGGCGCGACTGTATAATTCGGCGCGATTTCGTAGGTGAGGCCGATTCGTCCGTTCAAGGCCCTAATCGCAGACGTCTTGGAAAGTCCGAGCCTGGTTGTTCAGCGAATTGCTGAGCCCGGGTTTTATTTTTGCTTGATGGCCGCGTGAGGCCAAACGTAGCCGGACAGCTGGGAGTGGTGGCGGCTTGCGATTGATCGGCGCGACGACGCCCACCGGAAATCAATCCAATTTCGTAAGAGGAGAGTGAGTAGTTATGCATACTGAATCTGCAGTAAATGAGTTGGCCGAAGAGATGGACTTTGCAGCGCTGTTGGAAGAATCGCTGGCCGCCAGCCATCTGGAGCGCGGCGATATCGTTAATGGAACCGTGCTTTCAGTAGACAGCCAGGGACTAATCGTCGATATCGGCTGGAAGCAAGATGGCATTGTGGCGCGTGGCGATATCGAGCGAATGGGTAGGACGACGGCCGATTACCAGGTGAACGCGGAAATCGCTGTAGCGGTGGTAAATCTTAGCGACCACGACGGCAACCTGATTCTTTCCGCTGCGCAAGCCCGCCAGAACGAAGACTGGCTGCAGGCCGAAGAGTTCATGAACAGCGAGACGCTGTGGACGGGCGAGATCGCTGATACCAACAAGGGCGGCGTCATCGTGTCCTTCGGACATCTGCGCGGCTTTGTTCCCGCCAGCCATGTGCTGGACCTGCCGCGCGGCATGAAAGAAGATGAACGCATCGCATTCTTGCAGACGCTGGTGGGCAACGAAATCACGGTCAAAGTCATCGAGGTCAATCGCAAACGCCGCCGGCTGGTATTCAGTCAACTGGAAGCCGAACAGGAAAACCGCGCCGCGCGCAAGGAGGCGCTGTTGAGCGAGTTGGCCGAGGGCACATCGCGCAAGGGCGTGGTCAGCGGACTCTGCGATTTCGGCGCATTTGTTGACCTGGGCGGCGCCGACGGCTTGATCCATATCTCCGAATTGGCTTGGCATCGCGTTCGGCATCCCAGCCAGGTGGTCGCGGTAGGCGACGAAGTTGAGGTATACATCCTGAATCTGGACGCGCAGGGCAAGCGCATCGGGCTCAGCCTCAAGCGGCTGCAACCCAATCCCTGGAGCCTGGTGGACGACATGTATCACATCGGGCAACTGGTTGAGGGCGTGATCAGCCGGCTGGAATCTTTTGGCGCTTTCATCAGCCTGGAGCCGGGCATTGAAGCCTTGCTGCACGTCAGCCAGATGTCGTCTAATCCTGACGAGAACCCGCTGCGTCATCTTTACGAGGGGCAGAAGCTGCTGATGCGAATAATCAGCATCGAAGCCGATCGGCAGCGCCTGGGCTTGAGCCTGACGGAAGTTACCGCCGCGGAAAAGGCGCAGTGGGATGAGCGTCAGATTGAGTTGGTCGCTGCAGCTGCGGAAGCGGCCCAGTTGGAAGCTGAGCAGAATGAGATCGCTGCGCAGGCCGAATCTGCCGACTTGCAGGAACAAAACGACGAACTGGCGCAGCACGAGCTGGAAGCCGAGGAAAACTCGCAGGCCCAACCGGCGCCAACTGAGAGTTAGCCTGTTGCTGGCGGGAATTCCGATGTATACTGCAGGTTCACGAACGACGACGAAATTACTAGAAGGTGGTGAGTAGAGCATGGCTTCAGTCAAACTCAAGCCAGGCGAAAGTCAGGAACAGTTGTTGCGCCGTTTTCGCAAACGCGTAACCAACGCCGGCATATTGAGCACCGTTCGCCGCAAGCGCTGGCATATCTCCAAGAGCGAATTGCGCCGTATAGAGAAGAAGAAGGCGATCCGTCGTTCGCGGCGGCGTCAACGCAAAGTCTGATTGCTACGCGGCTCAGACGAATCGACGGCGTACCACAGTTTGACTCAATCGCGCGGATATCCGCTGTGTCTCTAGTATGCAGCGGATGGTTGCGTTATAATCGCGAAGCGAATATCAGAATTCAGGAGGCTTATGGCTAAGAAAGAAGAAAAAATAGAAGTGGAAGGCACGGTAATCGAGGCGCTGCCAAATACGCAGTTCATGGTGGAACTCGATAACGGGCATCGCGTCCTCTCTTATTTGTCGGGCAAAATGCGCAAGTTCTACATTCGAATTCTCTTGGGCGACCGTGTAAAGGTAGAGATGAGCCAGTACGATATGAATCGCGGCCGCATCATCTACCGGCACAAGGACAATGTGCGCGCCTGATCGTCAAGCCGTCGTCGCTTGATAGGCGGCTAAGCCAAGGGAGCATCAACATGTTTCCCCTACAGAGCTAAGCAACGGGTCATCGCAAGATGGCTCGTTTTTTTTGCGAACTGTCGAGATGGCCGAGTCGAGTTGCTCAGCCCCGCTTAACGCCCCAGTGTATCGCCATCGTGCCGAACATCAGCGTCTTAAATTCGACATCGGAGAAACCCGCCACTTTGACCAGATCCGCCAGTTCCTGCGGGGTCTTGAATGCCTGCGTCGATTCAGGCAGATAACGGTAAGCGTCGCCGGCCGCTTTGCCGCCGACCAATCGGCCAACCAGCGGGATGCCATGTTTAAGGTGCAGCATGATCAGCGGTTTCAGCAGATTGTCGGGCGCTGGCGAGGTATCCAGGATGACGATGCGGCCTGCCGGCTTCAATACGCGCCACTGCTCGCCCAAGGCCCGCGCGATATCCACCACGTTTCGCATCAGATAACCTGAGACCACCGCGTCGAAACAGCTGTCGGCATAAGGCAGGCGCAGCGCATCGGCGCCCGTCCAGGCGACTCGCTGTCCAAATGGCGCGCGCCCTTTGCCCACTTGCATCATCCCCAGGGAGAAGTCGGCGCCCACGACACGGGCTGCCGGCGCGGTCTTCAGCGCCTGAAACGCGATGTCGCCCGTTCCCGCCGCGATATCCAGCAAGCTGCCTTCCGGCGCGAGGGCCGCCTTTTCCACCACGATTCGGCGCCATTTCATGTCTTGGCCGCCGCTGATGAGCCGATTTATCAGGTCGTAACGTTGCGCGATGCGGTTGAACATCGCCTGCACATAGGCCTGCCGCTCTTCGCCGTCCAGTTGCGCCATAAGGCTGCCTATTCCGCTGGCCGTCTGGCTTCGACCAGCATCCAGTCGCCCATCTGTCGCCGAGCATAGGGCTGAAGACCGGTATTGCGCAGGGCGTCCTCGATCTCGTCCACCTGCGTATCAATGATGCCGCTGAAGATCGCCACGCCGCCCGAACGCACAATCTCGCCTAGCCGCTCATTCGCCATCTCAACGATGATACGCGCCAGAATGTTGACGATGACAAGATCAAAGCGGCGCGCCGAGCTCAACAAACAGTCATGGCTGCCGCGCTCGGCCTTCACTTTGTGCCCCACGCCATTTGCTTGCGCATTTTCACGCGTGGCATTCACTGCGATGGAATCTATGTCCAGCGCCAGTACACGTCCCGCGCCCAGCTTGGCCGCGGCGATGGACAAGATGCCGCTGCCCGAGCCAAGGTCCAGCACAGATTGCGCCGGCTGCAACAAGTCCTCCAGCGCTTGCAGGCAAAGCTGTGTAGTAGGGTGACTGCCCGTGCCGAAGGCCATGCCGGGATCCAGCGCAATTTCGATGTCATCCGCCGCCAGCGGCAAGTCAATCCAGAGGGGGCGTATTACCAGCCGCTGGCCAACGCGAAGCGGTTCGTAATGCGCCTTCCAGGCTTCGGCCCAGTCGTCATCTTCAACTTTGCGATAGACCGGCGTCGACATCGGATACATCAGACGCATGTGGCCCAGGGCCGTCTCTAGTTGTGATTGTGTGGCTTCCAGTTCGTCATCATCGGGGAAATAGGCGCGCA
>JAGWBC010000296.1 GCA_021296115.1 Anaerolineae bacterium
ATTCGTCGCGTCACAAGGCGGTCAGGAGAGTGGTGTCTACCCTAGATATGACAACTTCGACCTGCCCTCAAGGAGCCTCAGCGCCCTTTGCGACTCTTTTCTGATGAACGCGCTAATTTCTATATGCAATCAATTCGAAATCTGTATGGGCGATTCTGTGAATCGCCCGTCGCATCAACAGAGGATTTTCGGGCGACATACAATGTCGCCCCTACAACCAACTTGATTTTGGTTTCTCGTAGTCAGGCTACTAATGATTGTCCCACTGGTTGGATATACGAAGACTTATGGTCAACTCTAACTCTGCGTCCTCGGTGTCCTCGGTGGTTAAAGGTCATTTAGAGGCGATTGCTCTGGCTTAAGGACGCGGGTAGCTGATGGCCAGCATGCCCTCGATATCCAGCGGATCGACGCCGTAGCGCTCTTTTTCGGCGGCGCGGAGCTGGACTTCGGATTCCAGCTCGCCTTCCAGCGGCAAGCTCAGGCGGCGTCCCTCCTGCAGCGCCGATTCGCGCGTGGCCACTTCCATCATCATCGCCATGAGGGCGTCTTCGTCTGTGTACTCGGACTCGCGCAAAGTCGACGATATGGCTGATGACGGCAGCGCTGTAATAATTGCGCCGATGATATGCGTTGGCGCCCAGGCGGTAGGGATTGCTGTATTCGATGCGGCCAGTCGGCAAGTCGACATGCGACGACAGCCAGTCGCGCCCGTCGCCGAGGTGCACGATGGGGTAGCTCAAGTCGTGGCGTCCGCCGCCCTGCAGCAGCGCCTCTTCGGTGCAGTAGCGCACTTCGCCCACGCCGGTCCAGCCTTCAGCCGCCTGCTGCACGATGGCGCCGCGCGCGCCCGACAGCTCGGTATAACCCGGCCGCGGATAGCGCCCGAGCATGCTCTTGATATTGCCGGCGTGGTCGATGACCAGGGCGTCGTCCGGGAACCAGAAGAAATGCGCCCGGTATTTCTCGGACTCGTGATAGCGGTGCGCCAGCTGATAATGCCCCGCAGTGGGCATGCTATGCGCAATGGCTTGTACGGCAGTGGGATGGGCGCCGAAGAAATGGATCCAGCGCGAATTATTGTGGTAACCGGTATGATCGTGCCAGCAGGTCAGCCGCTTGACCGGGCCGATAAAGCCGTCAGCCGCGATCAACTTCATCATGCGGTCGAAGGGGAAGCGGAAGAAATTCTCGGCGATGCGCAGAATCGCTTTACTGTCGCGCGCCGCCCCCACCATCTCCCGCGCTTGCAGCAGCAGCGTGCACATGCTGGTCTCCACGTTGACGTGGATGTCATGCGCCAGCAGCGTGCAGCAGATGGAATGATGCGAGGGAATCGGGCTGACGACGAAAGCAGCTTCCATCGGCCGCGCCGCGATAAGCGCCTTCAGGTCGTAGAAGGCAGGCACACCGATCGACGCGGCGAATTCGTCGGCCGATTCGCGCACCGGGTCACAGACGGCCACGATCTCCACCCAGGGTTTTAGGAAGTCGAATAAGGGTCGATAAGTCGTTTTAGAGCGGTTGCCCGTGCCGATGAGGGCCACGCGCAGGGGGTCAGCTAATGCCATTTTGCAGCCTTTCCAGGAGTTCTTCCGGTATTTCTGCTTCGTAAACTTGCGCCATGCCTGTGCGGTCGCTGGTGAAGACGACGCGGCGGCTGTCGGGCGAAAACGAGGGGTGCGGATGCGTATGCTGCGGCGCATTGACTTTGATGGGCCCGTCTTCGTAGGGGAAGTGCCCGCCCCAATGCGCGCCCTGGTTGCTGGCGCCCGGGCAGCAGAGCGTCACCGGCTCGCCGATGCCGTCCAGCGGATTGAACAACTGAACGCCGATATCGGGGAAATTCGTATCCGCCACCATCAGCGTGCCATCACAATTACATATGGCGTGCCAAGCGTTGAACGCCGCAACGCGCCGTTCCGCGCCGGTATCGACATGGATGGCGCGGATGCCCTTGGGCCAATCGACGAAAGCCAGCTCGCGCCGGCCGGGCAGCCAGACCTCATGCGTGATCCATTCGCCGGCCGCCCGCTGATACAGCCGCCTGTTGCCGCTGCCATCGCGATTGATCACCCAGACTCGGTCTTTCAGCGGACCGGCGTAATAGAGCAGGTTGTTGTCATCGGGGCAGAACATCAGATGCGCGATGGTGTCGCGCTGCAAGATTAGGTCGCAGTCGCCGCTGCCGGTGTCGATAACGGCCAAGTGCGCTTGATCGCCGATGCTGAAGCGCAGGGCCCAATAGCGGTCGTCGAAGCTCAGCGCGGTCGTGCCCATGGCATCGGCCACCATGCCGCGCTCGCGCAGCCGGATGTCGCCCAGCTGGCTGAAATCCACCAGTTGCTCTTCGCGCTGCGTCTCGGTATCGACGCGGAAGCCGCCCGCGCCGGCGGTGTAATAGACGTAGCGCCCGTCATGCGAGGGATAGATAGAGTACTCGGCCAAGCCCTCGCGCTCGGTCAGCTGGACGAGCCGGCCGCTCTCATGGACTTCAGCGTAGATCTC
>JAGWBC010000062.1:0-951 GCA_021296115.1 Anaerolineae bacterium
GGCAGATCGTGCTCAGAAGTCTGGCGATCTCGTATGCGGCCTTCGTCGCCATATTGGTTCTATGGTATAACGAAAGCTTCAGCAACATCGTCCATCCGCTGCGCATGTTCATCAACAATATTCATGGCGGCCTGAGCGCATTCGCCATCCAAATCACCGGCGGCGCGGCGCATAGTTTTACTCTGTCGCCTGCCGGCTCATACGTCATCGAATTTAGCGGCGGCGCGGACGCCATTACGATGCCGGCCGGCTATCTTGGTTCGGCATTACTCGGCGCGGTCATGTTTTTCCTGGTCAATCGCGCGCCCCACTTGGTACGCGGCATGGCGATGATTACCGGCGCATTCACCGTCGGCTTCCTGGCGCTATTCATCCGGCCCGATGCAACCGGCGACTGGATCTCGATGTTCATTTGCATCGGGTTCGGCCTGGTGTTGATCGTCCTGGGCTGGACGGGACGCGGCGATGTCAACCAGTTGCTGTCCCGCCGTTCGCTTACGCAAATCGTCATGACCATCGCGTCGCTCATGACAGCTTGCCACATCCTGCTCGATTTGCCGGTCATTCTCAATTCCCCGGCTATGATTGATGGCGCCATCACCAACCCGATAGCCTACTTCTCCGAGAATGTCATGCCGGCGCTCTCGGTCCAGGTAGTCGCAATCTCTTGGTCAGCCATCGCCATCGCACTGCTCGCCGCAGCTTTCTATTTCAGCATTTCGCGGCAGTTGAGGCAGATTCCCAAGAACGACGACATCGTCTAGGCGAAAGCCGCACATTCTCCACAGCTAAATCACAAATACAGGACGCGTCAAATGGCGCGTCCTCTTTGTTTTCGACCCCCGCGCCAAACTTGCCTCTGCGCTCTCAGCTGCCAAATTTGCCATTGAAGACAGCCTGACTGTTTTCAGCATGGGTTGCAGAAATGATTAACCACTGTTAAAATAAGTC
>JAGWBC010000062.1:982-12175 GCA_021296115.1 Anaerolineae bacterium
CCGCTTCACAGACTCAGCTTCCTGGATTTGATTCTCCGCCTACCTGGCGATGTCAAGCTTGGCTGGCGCCGCGGCTGGTTGTCGTGACATTGGCCGCCATCGTATTCAGCTTGCTGGCCGAGCGCGCCGGAACATCCACAAGCTTGCTTCTAGCGATCAATCTAGTCGCCTACGCCGCCGGCGGATTCTTCGGCGCCAGAACCGCAATCGCTAGCCTCGCGCAAGGCAAGATCGATGTGGACATGCTGATGGTGCTGGCGGCATTGGGCGCGGCCGCCATCGGCCAGTGGCATGAAGGCGCCATTCTGCTATTCCTGTTTTCGCTAAGCAACGTTCTGCAAGACTACGCCATCGGACGCAGTCGTTCAGCGATCCGCGGTCTCTTCGCGCTTTATCCGGAAGTCGCCAAGGTCAAACGCGGCGAGCAAGTTCTTGAGCTTAACATTAGCCAGATCGAGATTGGCGACACGGTGCTGATTGAACCGGCCGAGCGGATTCCGGTTGATGGCCAAGTCCTGGCCGGCCAGTCAGCGGTCGACGAGAGCCCCATCAGCGGAGAATCCATGCCAGCGGACAAGGCGTCCGGCGATCTGGTCTTTGCAGGCACGCTAAACGGCCCGGGCATCCTTGACGTGCGCGCGCTGCGATCCGCCGAGCAGACGACCCTGTCGCGCATCATTCAGCTGGTCGAAGAAGCGCAAGACAGCAAAGCGCCAACCGAACGCTTCCTCGAGCGATTCGAGCAAGGCTACGCCAAATTGGTGATTCTGGCTGTGGCGCTGCTCATCTTGATTCCGCCGGCTCTGGGCCTCAGCGATTTCCACAGCAACTTCTACCGCGCTATGGTATTGATGACTGTGGCCTCGCCCTGCGCCCTGGTGATAAGCGTGCCTTCCGCCATCATTTCCGCGATCGCTTCCGCAGCCCGCGACGGCGTCCTTTTCAAAGGCGGCGCCAGCCTCGAGAAATTGGCGGCGGTCAAAGTCTTCGCCTTCGACAAAACCGGCACCCTGACCCTCGGTGAGCCGCGCGTCGCCGACATCGTTTGCGCCGCTGACCTTACCGAGTCGGAGCTGCTGACCTGTGCCGCGTCGGCTGAAGCGCGCTCGGAGCATCCGCTGGCCAAAGCTATCCTGCGGCGAGCGCAAGAGTCACAGCTTGACATTCATGAGCCCAGCGAATTCAAAGCGCTGCCCGGCCATGGCGTGATCGCGCAGATCAACGGGCAAAACGTGCGCGTCGGGCGCGTGACGCTCATGTCGGATTGCCCGGCAATGCCCGAAGCATTGAGCGCCAGGCAGCGAGAATTGGAAGGCGACGGCAAGACGGTTGTCGCCGTCCTGCGCGACAACGAGCCGCTGGGATTGATTGCGCTGGCCGATGAAAGCCGAGCGGACGCGGCGCCCCTGATCGCAGCGCTATCCAAACGCGGCATCGTTCCAGTGATACTGACGGGCGACAACCAGCGCGTAGCCGATTCAATCGCCAAACAGGTCGGCATCAGCCGGGTCTACGCCGGCTTGCTGCCGGAGGAAAAGGCCTCTGCCATCGGGCAACTGCGCCGCGAATTCGGCCCGGTCGCGATGGTCGGCGATGGCATTAACGACGCGCCGGCGCTGGCTATGGCTGATATCGGCATCGCCATGGGCGTGGCGGGCACGGACGTGGCCTTGGAAACTGCCGATGTCGTCCTCATGGGCGACCGGCTGGAACGCATTGCCGATGCCCTGCGGCTGAGCGTACGCGCGCGCCGAGTCGTCTGGCAGAATATCGCTTTCTCGCTGGCGGTGATCGCGCTGCTGACCGTGGGCGTCTTCGCCGTAAACCTGCCCTTGCCTATGGGCGTGCTGGGCCATGAGGGCAGCACCGTGATCGTGGTCATGAATGGCTTGCTCAGCCTGCTGGCGCTGCCGGAATTGCGCCGGCGGCAGCTGGCACGCGCCCGCGATGCCTAGCGTCTGAACTGGGTATGCTCCCATTCGGCAAAGCGGTCCTGCAACTTTAGCCGTTGGTACTTGCCGGTGGATGTCACCGGAATCTCACTGCCGAAGATAACAACTTTAGGCGACTTTTCGAAGGGCATGCGCTCGCGACAATTGGCGATTATGGCCAGTTCGTCGAGCTTGGCGCCCGTTTCCAGCACGACATAGGCGCCGACTTCTTCGCCGTAATAAACATTCTGGAAGCCCACAGCCAAACCCACTTTGACACCGTCGATGCCGAGCAAGACCTCTTCGATATCCAAGGGGCTGAATTTGACGCCGCCGCGGTTGATCAGTTCTTTGATGCGGCCGGTGATGAAGAAGAACTGCCGGCCGTCTTCATCGCGCAGATAGAAACCTTCGTCGCCACTGCGGAACCATTGAAATCTGAAAGTCTCCGCGTTGGCATCGGGCCGCTTGAAATAGCCTTGCATCACGTTGTGGCCGCGAATGCAAATCTCGCCGCGTTCGCCCTCGCCCAATTCAATCCCGCTGCCATCGGCGGAAAAAATCGCCATTTCGTTAGGCTCAATCGGACAGCCAATACTGGGATATTCATGCTCCAGCAGCCAGCGTTGATTGGCGCCCCAGGACAGGCTGACCGGCAGAAAGCAAGAAAAGCAGGTCGTTTCGCTCAGGCCGTAGCCATGAATGATGGTGATGCCAAACATTTCGCTGAAGGCTTTTGCCAGCGCGACGGACAATGTGCCCGCGCCGCAAATCAGATGACGAAAATGGATCAGATCCCGCCGGCTGATGTTGCCGCCGAAGATCGTGTTGCCCTTCGCCCGTTCGCGCTCGCCGTACTCGATCAAAAACTGCAGCAAGGTCGGCACCACGCTAACCACATTCACGCCATCGCGAACGATCCGTTCCCAGAAGTGCGAGACGCTGAAGCGGCGATTGAGCACTGCGCAGCCGCCAACATACAGCGGCATAATAATCGTCACGACAATGCCGTTGACGTGATGAATCGGCAAGACGCACATGGCGCGCTGATTGCCGGTAATCGCCTGCCAGCTGCTGATGCCCTGCGCGTCCACCAGCAGGTTGTATTGCGAGAGGATGACACCCTTGGGCGTGCCGGTAGTGCCGCTGGTATACACCAGCAAGGCTTCATCGTCGAGGCCTGCCCTGGCCTCGCCGCCGTCGCTCATGGGAACATCGGCCGATTTGGCGCCCGATTCGTCAGCCAGGTATGTGGTCGGGCGGTTCTTCAATGCTTCATGAAAGTTGATGATACCGTCACAAGCCGTCCCGCCGACCTGAACGATCCGCTCAATATTCGGCGCGCCTTCGTCGTCATCCGCGCCCTGTACGATGTTCTGCGCGCGCTCCATATATTCGCTGCGGACGAAGCACACCTTGGCTTCGCTGTTGCGCAGGATAAAGGCGATGCGGCGGTCATCCTCGGCGACATTTTGTGGCGCCACCGCCGCGCCGATGACCCAGCAGGCGAAATAAATCAGCACCGTATCCACGTGATTGTAGGCAAAAGTGGCGACGCGATCTCCTCGCCGGATGCCCAGATCTTCGACCATAAAATTGGCCGCCTGATGCACGCGCGCGTTGAATTCCGCGTAGCTAAGTTTCTGCGCCCTGTCGTCAGTATCGTAAAAGATCAGACAAGTCTTGTCGCCCGATGTCTTGCTATGCATCGAGAGCACATCGCGGATATTACGAAAGGGCGTCTTTTTTAATTCTGGCGCAACGCCGTCCTTCACCTGCGCCTGATAGAGGTTGATCGCCGTGAGAGTGTCCACTTGTGTTGCCATCGAAATCTTCTCCATCATCGCGTGACAAGCTGCCGAATCAGTATAGCAAGGACATTTCCAAAATGGTGCAGAAAATTTCGCCAACGAGGGTCGCGCGCCGCAACCGGCATCGGCTGATCCGCCGGCAGCGAAACCTGATAATGCCCCGTATACTTTGGTAGACTGAGAGGATTACTCGACCTTCCAGTGTAGATGTCTGCGTTGTGATACAGCGCCAAATTCAGAGGCGGAAGCGAGAAGAATATGCGACAGCTTTGCGTAATCGGGTCGGGCTACGTGGGTTTGGTCACAGGCACTTGTTTCGCTGATATGGGCAACCGGGTCACCCTTGTTGATATCGACGAGCGCAAGATTGAGATGCTGCAAGCGGGGCAGATGCCGATCTACGAACCCGGCTTGGCAGAGACGGTGCTGCGCATTACCGAAGCCGGAAGGATGCGCTTCACCACCTCCTACGAAAAAGGTCTCACCGAAGCGGAATTCGTTTTCATCTGCGTCGGCACGCCCTCGGGCGTCGACGGCGAAGCCGATCTGCAATACGTGCGCGCCGCGGCGCAGACCATCGCCGAGACCATGCGCCAGCCTTTGATAGTCATCAATAAGTCAACCGTTCCCGTCGGCACCGGCGATTGGACCACCGAGATCATCAGCAGCAATCAGCCGCAGCCAGTCGAATTCGCCGTGGTGTCCTGCCCGGAATTCCTGCGCGAGGGTTCGGCCCTGGCCGACTTTATGCATCCCGACCGTACTGTGCTTGGCTCGACTGACCGCGCGGCGGCGGAAAAGGTCGCGGAGTTGTACGCCCCCCTGGACGCGCCCATCGTCATCACCGACATCCGCACGGCTGAAATGATAAAGTACGCCTCCAACGCTTTCCTGGCGACGCGCATCAGCTTTATCAACGAGATCAGCATCATTTGCGAGCGGCTCGGCGCGGATGTGACCGAAGTCGCGCGCGGCATGGGCTTCGACAAGCGCATCGGTCCGCATTTCCTACAGGCCGGCGTCGGCTTTGGCGGCTCCTGTTTCCCCAAAGACGTCAAGGCCCTGGCCAATATGGCGCAAACGCACGGCATGCACCCGCAGCTGCTCAACGCGGTGATGGAGATTAACGCCTTTCAGCGGCGTCAAATCACGCTGAAAACCCGCGAAATGCTGGGCGGCTCAGTCAGCGGCAAAACGGTCGCGATTCTGGGCTTAGCCTTCAAATAGAACACTGACGATATTCGCGAGTCGCCCTCGCTCACGGTAGCGCGATCGCTGCTCAATCAAGGCGCGACAGTCAAAGCCTACGACCCGGTGGCCATGGACAGCGCCAGCCGCGATGTGCCCGACATATCCATGTGCGATAGTCCCTATGGCGCTGCCGAAGACAGCGACGCCCTGCTCGTGTTGACGCCTTGGAACGAGTTCAAACACCTGGACATGAAGCGCGTCCTGCAAACAATGAGGCGTCCAATTCTTATCGACGGGCGCAACATGTACATTCCCGAAGAATTGCGCGAGCTGGGATTTGAGTATCGCGGCGTCGGCCGTGGCTTCAATGGCGAAGGCGCGCAGGACAATGGCGGCGGAGATTAGCCAACGATCCGCCCATCTTAGGCTGGCTGAAGATCAGCGATCTGCGACAAGCGCAACTGCGCCGCCGTGCCGCCAACCGCCCCGGCCACCGCGCGCCCGCACTCACAGGCGATCGCGAGGCAGGTCGACACCGGCAATCCCGCCAGCCAGCCAGCTAGAAATCCGGCATCGAAACTGTCGCCCGCGCCAATGCCGTCTCCGCCTTCAACCGCCGGCAAGACCGCCTGCACGAATGTTCCATCGCCCTGCCAGGCCAGCGCGCCCGCTATGTCGCGCTTGATAACAAGCAGCGGCACACGCTGTCGCAAATGTGCGAAGGCCGCGCCCGCCTCAGACTGGCCGCTGAGGTGGATCGCTTCTTGCTCATTCGGCAGCAGGACATCGATCAGCGGCAGCGCTTCAGCCAAGCCGTGATCCCAGACTTGCTCCGGATCCCAGTTGGTATCCAGCGATGTGGTCAAACCGAGCGACTTGGCTCGCCGCAATATGTCGATCCAGTGCGGCAGCAAACCGGTCTGCAAGTACAGGCTGCCGTAATGCAGATGGCGCGCCGAGAGCAGCAGATCGTCCGTGACCTCATCAATCGTAACGGCGCTCAGCGAGCCGGGGTGGGTCAACATGGCGCGGTCATCGCCCTGCACTAAATGCACGGTGATGCCAGTGCGCAAGCCGCGATCGACGACGATGTAGCGCGTGTCGACGCCGGCGGCGGACAAGGTATCCATGATTAACTGGCCGAAGGCGTCCGGTCCGACCCGCCCCAAGAGCGCCACTTTCAAGCCCAGTTTGGCGGCTTGCGCGGCGAAGATGCAGCAGGAACCACCCATTTCCAAGTCGTAATCGGCGACAAGTTTTTCCACCTGCCCGAACTGCGGCGCGACATCGGCATCTTTTAGAATCAAGTCGACGCAGGTATCGCCGAATACCACCAGATCAAATAGCTTGCCTGAGGTCATGCCTTACCTGCCCTGCTTTAACTCCAGTAAAAGCGCTGGCCCGCGCGGCCCTCTTCGCGCTCGTCAACCAGTTGCTTGGTCGCCTCATCGTCCGTGACTTCCGCGCCGAATACATCCCACCAGATGCCGGAACGCGGCAAGCGGCTGTAGCGCTCGATTTGCGCCACGATCATGCACGAGCGCTGCTCTTGGCGGGCTTCAGTCAAGGCGCGTTTCAGTTCAGCCTCGTCCTTGACATTCCAGGCGCGCAGGCCCAGGCTCTCCGCGTTCTTGGCGTAATCGATTTCGACGAACTCGCCGTCATCCAGCCGCCCCGTCTCTTGATTGCGCACGCGAAACTCATTGCCTAGGCTATGCCCGACCAGCACCTTCTGATGCCCGTGAATGGACTGAAAGCCGTCATTCTGCAGCAAGATGACCGTCAGCTTGACACCCTCTTGCACCGCCGTCTTCAACTCCATGGGATGAAGCAGATAGTTGCCATCGCCGAGGAATACGTAGACTTCGCCCTCGCCCGGGCGCGCCAGCCGTACGCCAATCGCGCCCGGAATATCGTAGCCCATGCAGGAGTTGCCGAATTCCAGGTGCAAGATGCGCCCGGCGGTCGCTTCGAAGAGTTGATGCAAATCGCCCGGCGCCGTGCCGGCCGCGCATACCAGGGTGTCGCCCGCATCCATGAAGTCGTTGAGCGCGCCAATCACCTGCGCCTGGCTCATGCGCTCGTTGGGATACTGAATGTATACCGAGTCACGTTTCTGCTGCAGCCAGGCTTGGCGGTCTACCGCCACCGATTCGACATAACCGGCGTTTGGTTTGATGCCGGCTTGCGCCCCGGCCGCAATCAGCTGCCGCAGCGTATCACGCGCGTCGGCGACGATGGGCAAGGCGCCCAATTTATGCGCATGCGCGCCGCTGACGTTGATGCTGACAAACTTGACATCCGGGTTCTGCCAGGCGGAATAGGAGCCGGTGGCGAAATCCGCCAGTCGCGTGCCAACAAGGAAGACCAGATCAGCATCGGCCGCGTATTTGCCCGAGAGCGGCGTGCCGGTATGGCCGCTGCCGCCGATGAGAAGCGGCGATTCCTGTTGCAGCGCGCCGCGCCCGGAATGCGTCTCGCCGACCGGGATGCCAAAGGCATCGGAGAATGCTCTTAATTCCGCCCAGGCTTTGGAATAGTGCACGCCGCCGCCAGCCAGAATATAGGGCCGCTCGGCATGCTTCAGCAGCGCAATCGCTTCCTCCAGCCGCCGCTGATCAGGTTGCCGCCTTTCGATGCGCCAGACCTTCTTGCGGAAGAAATTGACCGGATAGTCGAAGGCCACGCTCTGGATGTCTTGCGGCAGGGCGATCGTGGCCGGACCGGCATCAACCGGATCGGTCATCACGCGCATGGCTTCCGGCGCGGCGTACAAGATTTGCTCCGGCCGCGTGATGCGGTCAAAGAATTGGCTGACCACGCGGAAGCAGTCGGTGACGCTCATATCCAGCGACACCGGATGTTCGATATCTTGAAGCACCTGCCCCTGGAAGCGCGTGGCATAGTAGTCAGACGGCAACAGCAGCACCGGCAGGCGATTAATATGGGCGGTGGCGGCGCCAGTGACCATATTGGTCGCGCCCGGCCCGATCGACGTGGTGCAGGCGAAGGTCTGCGTCCGCAGGCGCGCCCGCGCGAAACCAGAGGCGGCGTGCACCATAGATTGCTCGTTGGTCGGCTGATAATAAGGCAAGTCCGCGCCATATTCCCATAGCGCCTGGCTCAGTCCGCTGACGTTGCCATGTCCAAAGATGCCCCAAATGGCGGGGATAAACCGCTGTTCTTCGCCGTCATATTCAGTGTATTGGACCTGCAAAAACTTGATGAGCGCCTGCCCCATAGTCAGCCGTTGCGTCTCTTGGCGAAGGAATGGTCGAAACATCATCGGAAGCTCCTTAGATCTCAGCGTTGCGTCTGGCTTCTATTCATTGCCAACGGCGTCCAAAGCTAGCTCCTCGGCATAGCCCAGGTAGCTGGCCGGGCTTAGCTGCAAGAGCCGCGTCTTGTCGTCGCTCGCTATATCCAGGCCGGCGATGAACTCGCTTAAGTCAGCTTGCGTCACCGGCCGGCCACGGGTCAGGGCCTTCAGTTGCTCGTAGGCGTCCGCATAGCCCTGCTTGCGCAACACAGTCTGAATCGCCTCCGCCAAAACTTCCCAGGCATTTTCCAAGTCGGCGGCCAGCGCGGCATGATCGATGGCGAGTTTCTTAAGCCCGCTCCCAACGGAAAGCAGCGCCAGGTAGCTGTGGGCGATGGCGACGCCGTAATTTCGCAAGGCCGACGAATCGCTGAGGTCGCGCTGCAATCGCGATACCGGCAGCTTGCCGGCCAAATGCGCCAAGCCGCTGCTGCTGATGCCGAGATTGGCTTCGGCATTTTCGAAATCTATCGGATTCACCTTGTGCGGCATGGTTGACGAGCCGACATCTCCGGCGGCTGCCTGCTGTCGGAATGCGCCCAGCGCAATATAAGTCCAGACATCGCGGCAGAAATCAAGCAGGACGGTGTTGAAGCGCATAAGGGCATGCGCCAGCTCCGCCAGATAATCGTGCGGCTCGATCTGAGTCGTCAGAGGATTGAACGCCAAACCTAGACCGCAAACGAATTGCCGCGACAACCCTCGCCAGTCCACATCAGGATAGGCGATGCGATGCGCGTTATAAGCGCCTGTCGCGCCATTGAACTTGCCCAAATACTCTTGCGCCTCCACCTGACGCAGCTGACGACCAAGGCGATGCCGGAAGACAGCCAGCTCTTTGCCCAGCGTAGTTGGTGTGGCCGCTTGCCCATGCGTCCGCGCCAACATCGCTGTGGCCGCGGAAGCGCGCGCCAGCGAGGCTATCTGCTCCAGGACAACTTGCGCCGCCGGCTGCCAGACGCTGCGCATGGCATCGCGAAACATCATGGCATAAGCCAGGTTGTTGATATCATCCGATGTGCAGGCGAAATGAACCGAAGCCTCCACATCGCGAAGACTGCTGACCCGCAAGCGCTCGCGGATGTAGTATTCGACCGCCTTGACATCGTGTTTCGCGCGCGCTTCAATGTCTTTGATGCGGCGGACCGCGCAATCATCAAGGTCGGCGCTGAGCGAAGTCAGAAAGTCTTTCTCAGCCGGCGTGAATTCGCGGACATGTGCGACGCCGGCTTCTTCCGACAAGGCGAGCAGCCAGCGCAACTCCACCCTCAGCCGATACTTCATCAGCGCCCATTCTGAAAGAAAGGGTCGAAGTGCTGCGGTCTTTTCGGCGTAGCGCCCGTCCAAGGGCGATAGCGCGTGCAGGCTGTCAGTCATTGTCCATCGATCCAGCTTTGGCCGGCCGCGTGTATTGTACACCGAACAGACTGACATTTCCCGCGTGGTTTGCAATGACGATGCAAACCAGACCTGCACTTGAGGCTGCGCGCAAGGCATAATACTTGCCCTACTGTTTAGCGCATGAGTGCCTGGCGCATGTCGCAGTTGATTCAGTCTACGCCGCGAGCCGACGGCTTCCGCATGCCCGCCGAATGGGAACCCCATGCCGGCTGCTGGATGCTGTGGCCACAGCGCCGCGATACCTGGCGCTACGGGGCTGTGCCGGCGCAATTCGCCTTCGTCAAAGCGGCGCGAGCAATCTCCCGCTTTGAACGCGTGACCATGGGCGTCAACGGCGATCAGTTCCAGAATGCCCGCGCGCAACTGCCGCCGGAAGCGCGCGTTGTGGAGCTATCCAGCAACGATGCCTGGGCGCGTGATTGCGGCGCTACCTTCGTCGTCAACGACCGCGGTGACGTACGCGGCATCGACTGGAACTTCAATGCCTGGGGCGGCTTGCAGAAGCGCATGTACTACCCCTGGGACAAGGACGATCTCGTCCCGGCCAAAATGCTAGAGATCGAAGCGCTGGATCGCTACAAGGCGCCGCTGATTATGGAAGGCGGTTCCATCCACGTTGACGGCCAGGGAACGCTGCTAACGACCGAGCAGTGCCTGCTGCATCCCAATCGCAATCCCAATCTGTCGCGCGCCGAGATCGAGCAGCACTTGTCGGATTACCTCAGCGTCAATCACATCATTTGGCTGCCGCGCGGAGTCTACGAAGACGAGACCGATGGCCATGTCGACAACCTTTGCTGCTTCACGCGGCCCGGCGTCGTCGCCCTGACTTGGACCGACGACCGCTCCGACCCGCAATACGAGCGTTCCGCCGAGGCTCACGAAATGCTGATGTCGGCGCGCGATGCGGCGGGGCGCAGCCTGGAGGTGCATAAGATCCATCAGCCCGATCCAATGACCATGACGAAAGAAGAGGCCGACGGCATCGACGTGGTCGATTCCGCCTTCCTGCGGCCGGAGGGCGAACGCCTGGCCGGCTCATACATCAACTTCTATATCGCCAATGGCGGCATCATCCTGCCCCAATTCGGGGACAGACTCGATCTTGACGCGCGCCGCAAGCTAGCCGAGCTATTCCCGGGGCGTGAGATCGTCGGCATCAGCGCGCGCGAAATCTTGCTGGGCGGCGGCAATATTCATTGTATTACGCAGCAGCAGCCCGCGGGCCGCTGAACGCTTGGGGAAGTAGGCAACATGTCCGAATACGTTACGGTGGAAGTTGAATACGGCGATGACGCCAATGTGGCCGAGCTTTATATCAATCAAGTGTTGACCGGCGATGGCGAAGAACGCTACCAGAATCCGGCAGCCGGCGATCTCGGCTCGCCCATCGCGCAGATGCTCTTCACGGCCGTCGAAGGCATCAACAGCTTGACCATCAGCGAAGACTGCCTGACGATTCAGCGCGATCCGGACTACCCCTGGGAAGCGATCATTGACGAAGTGCGCGACGCCTTGCGCGACTGGTATCTCTAGTCTG
>JAGWBC010000062.1:12425-16124 GCA_021296115.1 Anaerolineae bacterium
CTGAAGCGCAACTGGCATGAATCACAACGAAAGTCGTATTGCAGCACGGCAGCTAGCGCTTTCGGCTCGGTCGCAGGTCGGGACTAGCATCCGGCGACGGCGCTCGGCGCTCGATCGCCTCGGTGTGCCCCATATCCGGATTCCATTCGTCCAGCAGCGCGTCTTTGTGCCGGGTGGCGATCCAGCCGCCCAGATCACGCGCGATGCGTTCCAGCATTTTGGGCTGCGCCCAAGTCGCCGTATCCACTTGCACGGCGACGGCGCCGGCATCGATGTAGTCGCGCGCGTCTTGCGGCGAATGAATGCCGCCGCAGCCGATGATGGGAATCTCGTCCGGAATCTCGCGCCGCAGCCTGCCTACCATACGCAACACCAGCGGCTTGATCAGGGGACCGTAAATGCGGCCGCTGACCAGGCGCCCGGCATGGATGTCACGGGCGGTTCCGCGTGGCGCGGCAGTCAGCACCAGCGCATCGGCCCCGGCTTCAGCCAGCGGCGGCGCCAAGTCATAGCACTCGTAAAACGGCAGCCGAACCAGCAAGGGCTTCTCCATTTTTGCGGCGGCTTCGACCAAGGCCAGGGCGTCATCCAGTTCGATATCGTCGCTCAAGCCCAATTCGACCGCCGCGACCTCTTCGACTTCGTCGAGCGCGCTGCCAGCCTGTTTTACCTGGTCTACGCTGGTTGCGACCAAATGCAAAATCACCGGAATCGGCATGTTCGCCCATACCTTGCGCTTGCGGTTGATCACCTTGGACAAACCCGGATTCGGCAATCCCGTGTGCAAAAGAATACCCGCGTCCAGGGGGATCATCCGCGTGCCTGAGGCCGGATTCCAAGGCTCGATGGTAACGGGATTCGTGACCAGCGCGCCCAGCTTGTCGTAGTCGATCAAGCCCTTGTAGCTGTCCGAGAAGCCCAGTGTGCCGGCCGCCGGCATCACCGGCGTCGATACAATGAGGCTGTACTTGCCGGGTCGTGTGATTTCAATGGCCATGGCAAATCCCCGGCGCTAATTCAGGCGCAAGGTGGTCAGGTCGAAGGCGGGCCCGTCCACACATTGCAGCTTCCGCGCCCCGCGCAAGTTCAGCATGCAGGCATGGCAAGCGCCAACGCCGCAGGGAAGCTGCCGCTGCAGCACGCCAAATGCGTAATTCGCCGGCACATCGTTGCGCCGCTCGCGCATCACGCGCATGATATCGCCAAGATGCTCCAGCTCGTCGCCCGGGCCGACCGCCGCAAACACTTGATCGGCCCAGCCCAGCGTCATGACCATGTCGCTCCAAGACAAATCGTCATCGGCCTGAATGATCTCGATCTCGCCCGGCAGATGGCTCGTTTCGTATTCGCGCGCCGAGCCCATCAACACCATGGTAATGCTCACTTGTCGCTCCAGCAGCGGCGCAAGCATCATGAGCAAAGCCGCCGGCGTCGAATTGTAGGCGATCAGCAGAATATTACGCAGTTTCTGTCGAAAACGAAAAGGCTGGCCCACGGGCCCCATGATGCTCAGCAGTTGCCCGGGCGTGAAATGCGAACGGGCCGGCTGCTCGATAACGAGCATATTGCTGGCCAGGATCTCAACGGGAAACCAGAGCTCGCGCAGATAGGGAACCCATCGCTCCGCCTCGTAGTCCTTGTCGATGCGCCGCACGAGCAGCGCCTGGCCCGCGCGCAGCGATGAGAGCGATTTATCGACCGCCAGGTCCAGCCGCTGGTAGTCGCGGTTGACGCGCGTGATGCGCTCTATATAGCCTTGCGACTCTTTCATACACCCCTTGCCCCGTGCCAACAATTATAGTAGTAGATGTTGTCGCGGGCATTGCTAGCGCTGTCCTACTTTCTGGCAGGGAGGAAGTAGCGTTGAGCCGGCCTCAGCAGTCGGTGAGGAGTCGATAGAGTTCGAACTGATTGACACCAACATCTGGTCAGTTGCTTCGCTCAGATACAGATCGTCGAGCGCCGGACGCGACGCAGGCATCATCAAATAGTCGATAGCAAAGCGGCGGCCCAATTCCAGCGTGTCTTCGCGCGATGCCAAGGGCGTCATCACAGAGGCGTAACCGAAATAACTCATCACGTAGGGATCCTGCGACATCAGACGAATCTCGCCGTCGCCGGTTACATCGGGCAAGCTATCCAATGCATCCACCAAGACCTGTATGCTGCCGTAATAAGTATCGGCAAACTCGGTCTCCCACTTGATTTGCAGAACACTGCTGACGGCCAGCCACGATACCAAATCGAGCGGTGAAATGACCGGTCTATCGGCACAGCCGCCAAGGGTATCAGCAGCGGTACGACCGTGAGAAAGGCCTTTTCGAAGCTGCCGGCCTGGCTTTTCAAAGGCAGCAGCAAGGGGTACACCAACAGAATACCAACCAGCCAGATGAGCGCGGGCTCCAGCGTCGACAAGCGCGCCGGGAGTCGACCCCGCAGCAGGCGTATGGCGCCGGCAAGCATGAGTATATTCAGCGGAAAAGCGAGCGACACCACAATCTGCTTGATGGCGGCGGCAAACTGAAACAGTCGAAAATAAAGCAGCTCTCCAATACTGCGCCGCTCTAACATACTTTCCCACGTGATCGCCGGCCCATAGGCATAGTGGTCGCTCTGCTCCACCATAAAGAACATGCGGCTAGTCTCGGCCGTGCCCAGCAGGCCCGTCTCTTGCAGATTCCGCCAGAGCCAGGGCGCGATGACGACTAGGAAGGCGACGATCGTCAGGCTTGCGGCGAAGAAGGCGTCGCGATACCTTGGATGCCTCGAGCCGAAGCACATGCGGATTACCAGGATCGCAGCCAGCATCGGGAAAAACAGCAGCGCGTCGTTGCGCGTCAGGTAGGCCAAGCCGGTCAGCGCGCCGCAAAGCATGAAGTTGACTCTGCGCCTATGCTGCAATCCATCATTCAGCAGCAGTATAGCCCCGCAAATGAAGACAGCATTGAGAGCCGTGGTATCGGTACGCAGCGAGCTCAATACCAGATCGGGTATGAAGGCCGCAAGCAGCGCGGCAATCAGCGCGGTTTCGTCCGCGAGCGCGAGCTGTTTCGCGGCGAAAAACGTCAGTAGCGGCGCCAGCGCGCCCGCAAGGACAAAGACCGTCAGAGCCGCAATCGGTGAAGCGCCGCCTAGCGAGATTCCCGCTGCAGCGGCCACGCCGGCAACGGGCATCCAATGGTCGATGCCGTGGCTGATATCGAGTGGAATCCGGCTGTAATGCCAGACGTAATCTACCGTGAAGCCCTGCCCCTCGGCCAGGCGGCGTCCCAGGTTGAAATAGTGAATTGGATCGTGCAATCCGGGATTGTGCACCAGCGAGAGCAGCGCCACGCGGAAGAGCAAGGCTGCCGCAATTATCGCCAGCAATCGAAGCGCCGTTGACCTAGTCCAGCTTGCCATGTGGCCAGTCATCCTTGCGTTTTGCCCGACCCAATACTACCATTCGCCGCATACCGACCCTATAGCAAGAACCGCAGGCGATGGAAGCAGACGCGCGCTATTCCCGATGGTTATGGGCCATCCTGCTCATAGGTCTCATGCTGCGGCTTGCTTATGCTGCCGGGCAGCCAACCGTCGAAAGCATTGATAGGGCCGGCGGCGACTGCGGCTGGTATCTTGCCGTTGGCTGGGGATTCTTCAGCGGACAAGAACACGGCTGGATACGCGGCATCCCCTTCACCAACACCAGTATACCCA
>JAGWBC010000297.1 GCA_021296115.1 Anaerolineae bacterium
GACCACAGAGGGCACAGAAATTTGGGGGTTCGGACGACTATACGAAGCACTTGGCGGGTTGGTATATGGCAAGTATCACCGAAATATCATCGAAAATCTCTTGTAGATTATGAAGTAAGCTTTCATTAATGCTTTTCTCTGCGCTCTCTGTGATCTCTGTGTTTGATTTTCCGTTCGAACTTGCGCCATTTCAGTCATTACCATTTTGATGCGATTGCCCTGGCCGCTTTACTGCTGATGCTATGTCTAGCGCAGGCTGCGTATATAAGCGCGCGCGTCGGGCACATGCACCGGCAGGTGGCGATACATCGGCCGCGGCGGCAGCACCAGGATGCCCTCGATCATGCCGCCCAAGTCCGTATCCTGGTCGTCGGCGTAGGGCGCCGCCATCCGCCAATCCGCGTCGGAGAGCGCCTCAATGGCCGATTCCAATTCCTGGCTCGTCTGCCGATACTCCTCCAGTTGTTCCCCCAAGCTGAGATGCGCGCGCTCGGCGATGCCGCCGTAGTGAACCTCGCGGCCTTGGCGCGGGTCTTTCACCGCGTCGATGGCCCAATGCTTGTTACCGGCCCGCCACTCGCGCAGCGCCTCAACCGTGTAGACTTCGTAGCAGATCAGATGCGCCAACAGGTCCCGGAAGGAACATTCCTGATCGAAATACAAGCCGTGCCGGATGGTATCGCCGCGGGTCATCTCTTCGTCGCTCAACTCGGCGATCAGCGCTTCTACCGCCTGATGTTCAGTCTTCAGCAGCCGCAGGGCTTCCTCTCGCTTTACAGTAGCGCGCATAATTTCCTCTCAGTTGTGTAGTTTATCCAGAAATCTATCAGCCAACTGCCGCGGCTCGCTTAACGCATCCAATTAGGCAGAGAAAACGATGCCACGGTAGACTTGCGCAATTGGCAGATCACAGTCGAGCATCGGCAGCGGAATTATGTCCTCCCGACCTGTGAATGTTTGCAGGCGCCAATCGCTATCTACTCGCATATTGAGCTCGGCTCGTATACTCCGCTGGTCGATAATCAGATACGCTTCAATGGAGGCTACCTGCTGATACATCTCCCGCTTGAGACCGTGGTCGTAGGTCATTGAACTCGGCGAGGTTACCTCGACGACGAGTATCGGGTTCAAGAGCGAAGTCTTGCTGTCGTCCTCGTGCCGGGCTTGCCCGCAAACCACGCTCAAGTCCGGATAAACATAGCGGGAAGAGGCGGCTTTGATTCGCATCTCGCTGGTATGAACGTAGCAGTTCGAGCCAATCAACTGTGCTCCTACGGCTATGATGACATTTGCCGCAATCCGACTGTGATTATCCGTCCCACCGGTCATAGCGTAGATTTCTCCGTCAATGTATTCGTGTTTAATCTCGCTCTCCGCTTCAAAGGCGAGATACTCGGCGACCGTTAGGCGGGGCTTTGTCTGCGCTTCCATGACGCTATCCTCGTCAACCGCATGGTGCCTCTAGTATTGCAAAACTCAGCTCAAATGGCAATCAGTCATATGCGCCCGGTGATTCGGCCCGGGTTCAGCCTGTGAAGCCGGCTGGATCGGCGCTAGACTCTGACGTACAGATGTCAGTTGCTAGCCCGGAAGGGGACTATGGCTGAGACACTGTTATCGGCCGAAGACGTGCGCGCTATCGCCGACCTGGCTCGCCTGGAGCTCAGCGAAGCGGACGTCGGCGCTTACCAGCAGCAGCTCTCCGACGTCCTGGACTACTTTCAGAAGCTGCAAGAACTGGACACTTCGCATATCGACCCCATGGCCTCCGCCTTGCCGCTGAGCAATGTCATGCGCGCCGATGAAGCCGGGCCGGCGCTGCCGCTGGACGAGGTAATCGCCAACGCGCCCGACAGCGACGGCGAGCAATTCCGCGTTCGCGCCGTGCTCGATGGCGGCGAATAGAACAGAGGCGCGGGAAAAATCCACCATGAGCAGCAGCGTCCGCGTCGCCTTGATTCAAGCGCGACCGGTCTATTACGATCTGGACGCCTGCGTCGCTAAAGCTATCTCGCTTATCGCTGAGCTTTCGGCGAGACCTTCTTCCCCGGCTATCCGGCCTGGCTGGACTACGCCGTAGACTACGCCCGCTGGGATTATCCGCCCACCAAACAGCTCTATGCCCGTCTCGCAGCCAACAGCCTGGCAATCGACAGCCCGCAAATGCGCCAACTGCGCGACTGCGCGGCGCAGCACGGCATCACGCTCGTGCTGGGCTTCAACGAGAAAGTAAAGCCGGGGCCGGGCAATCGCAGCCTCTACAACAGCGTCGTCACCATTGACGCCGATGGCGCCATCGTGAACCACCACCGCAAGCTGCGGCCCACTTACACCGAGCAGTTGGTCTGGGCGCAAGGCGATGGCGCTGGCTTATGCGCGGCGGATACTGCAGCCGGCCGCGTTGGCGCTTTGGTCTGCTGGGAGCACTGGATGCCGCACGCGCGTCAAGCCCTGCACATCAGCGATGAGACCATCCATGTCGCGCTTTGGCCCGCGGTCAAGGAGAGTCACCAGATTGCCAGCCGCCACTACGCATTTGAAGGCCGCGCCTTCGTCCTGGCTGTCGGCAACATCATGCCGGCTGCCGATTTCCCGCCCGAGCTCAGCCTGCCGCCCGACCTGCGCGACGACCCGGCCGCGCTTCTGCTCAACGGGGGCAGCGCTATCATCGCGCCCGACGGCGAATACCTGGTCGAGCCCGTCTACGACGAAGAGACCATAATCTACGCTGACCTGGACCTGCGTCTCATCGCTCAAGAGCAAATGACGCTGGATGTTACCGGTGGCTACGCCCGCGACGATGTATTTACTTTTGAGGTCAATCGCCGGCGGCTCAAATAACGATCTGCGCGAGACTTGACTATTCGTCAACCCATCACGCCTGCATTTGTAGGGGCGCGCCTTGGCTCGCCCGCCACCGAATTCTCTGTGCCCACTGTGCGGCTGTGGTGAAATCCCAAACAGCGCCTGCGCCAGCCTCGCAACGCCTGAGGCTCTTCTTGCGTAATGAAGTTTAGTGCGGTTACCATAGAAGCTCGCGTCATGGATGTTGTGGTTTTCGCAATAGTGTCTTATTAAAGACAGACGACTCACGCAATGGAAAATTAACAGAATGAAAGTTGCTGACGCAGTTGCCAAAGTTCTCAAAGCGGAAGGCGTGGAGTACCTTTTCGCCTATCCGGTCAACCCGCTGATTGAAGCCGCGGCGAAATTAGACATCCGACCCATAATCGTCAGACAGGAACGCATTGGGCTGCACATGGCGGATGCCGTCAGCCGGATGAGCTCCGGTGAAAAGATAGGCGTGTTCTGTATGCAGAGCGGACCCGGCTCCGAAAATGCCTTTGGCGGCGTCGCCCAAGCCTATGGCGATTCCTCGCCGATCGTCGTGCTGCCGGGCGGCTATTCCAGGCATCTCGCCCAAATCCAGCCCAATTTCAGTTCCGCTCTGAATTATCGGCATGTGACTAAATCCTGCGAACAGG
>JAGWBC010000063.1 GCA_021296115.1 Anaerolineae bacterium
AACCGGTCGCGCCCAACAAGGCGACTTGCCGACCCGGCTCGGCCACGAAGCTGATGCCGTGCAGCACATCGTCGCCGCCGGCTCCATTCGTCGCTGGGCTTTGCCAGCCCCGTGCAAATCGAAGAGACAATGCATTAGACAAATCCTGTGTCCACCAAAACGGGTCAAGATCAACGTGTCCGCTCCTCAGGGGGACTGAGGGGGTAGAATTTGTGGCAGACTGTTTAATTACTTACTCGCATTTACTTCTGTGCCTCTGTGGTGTAAAAAGAGAAAAAGTCGTATGCCCAACCCAAACACCATCTTCGCCAATGCCTTCATAGACGCCTTGATCGCGGCGGGCTTGAAGCGCTTCTGCGTCGCGCCCGGATCGCGGCATACACCGCTGGTGCTGGCGCTGGCGCGAAATCGCCAGGAAATCGAAATCACCTCCCACCTGGATGAACGCAGCGCGGCCTTCTTCGCCCTGGGTCTGGCGATTGGTTCGGGTGAGCCGGCCGCAGTCGTCTGCAGCTCCGGCTCGGCGGCAGCCAACTTCTTCCCCGCCATCGTCGAGGCCAAGCAGTCCCGTGTTCCACTCATCATCCTGACCGCCGACCGCCCACACGAATTGCGCGGCAGCGGCGCCAACCAGACCATCGACCAGGTCAAGCTCTACGGCGATTACGCCGACGCTTTCATCGACGCGCCTTTGCCCCAGGCCGATCCGCCGCCGGTCGCGCTGCGCCACTTGAGAACGCTCGCCGCCCGCGCTGTCGCCACTGCGCGAAATCGGGGTGGCGTCGTGCATATCAACTTCCCCTTCCGCAAGCCCTTCGAACCGGCCGCTGACGACAAAATGGAAATCGACCGCAGCCCGGTGACCCGATTCAGTACGCTGCAAGCGACTGCCACGGCCGAGCTGGCAGCGCTGCTAAGCGATGACCTGCTGAGCCGCCGCGGCCTGATCTACTGCGGGCATGGCACATGCCGCAGCGAAGCAGAGCGGGAGAACATGCTGCCCTGGGCGCTGCGACTGTCGGACATCACCGGATTCCCTATCCTGGCGGAATTCACCTCGAACATGCGCTCAGCCGCGACAGTCAAGGCCTACGAGAGTTTCCTGTCGGCGCCGGGTGCTGAGTTCTCGCAGGTTGAGGTCGTTATACGCTTTGGCGCGCCGCCGCTCTGCAAAGCAATGCAAGATTTCCTGGCGGAGTCTCCCTTGACCGACCAAATCTATTGCAGCCGCGTCGGCGAGTGGGCTGACGATACGCACAGCGTCAGCCACCAGCTGACTATCCCTCCGGCCGCCGTCTCGGCTGATGACTGGCAAGACTTCCCGTCTGCCCAGTCGACCGCCTGGCGCGACCGGCTGCTGCGCGCGGATGCAGCGGCAGTAAAAATCATCGGCAGTGAAACCGCGTCCGGCCCCTACTTCGACGGCGCCGTCTTGCGCGACATTGCCGAGCTTATCCCGCCCAATGCCGGCCTCTTCGCCGGCAACAGCCTGCCCGTCCGCCATCTCGACCAATTCGGCGTCGCGGCGCAGGGGCCGTCTTTCGCCTGGGCCAATCGCGGCGCCTCCGGCATCGACGGCAACGTCTCGACAGCGCTGGGCATCGGCGCGGCGCGCAAAGGGGTACCGCTGGTGGCGGTCCTCGGCGACATCACGCTCTATCATGACCTCAACGGCTTGCTGGCGGTCAAGCGTTGTGGCGTGCCAGTGACGATTGTGCTACTCAACAACAATGGCGGCGGCATCTTCCATCGCTTGCCAGTAAGCCAGTTCGAGCCCCATTTCAGCGATTACTTCATCACGCCGCATAGTCTCGACTTCGCCCACGCGGCGGCGCTCTACGGGCTCGATTACATCCGCGCGGACGACCGCGACTCATTTCGCGACGCTTTTCGCCGCTCGGTTCGCGGAATGCAATCCACCATCATCGAAGTCCGCAGCGACGCCATCGCCGATTTTCAACGCCGCGCCGACATCATGGCCAAAGTCAAACAAGCCATAAGCAAACTTGGCAATGTCTAATATGATGGATACCGTTGCAGAATATGAAAAACGAAATCCAACAAAGAGGCACGACGGGCACAGAGACCTGTACCAAATATCTTTGTGCCCTTTGTGGTGAAATAACAAAAGGAGACTCTACATGACAACAACACGCGAGCAGCAAGCGCAGATCAAAACCCAAGACCTCATGCGCCTGGTCGATTGGCAGCAGGTCAAGGCCTACGACGACATCACCTACCACAAAGCCGTAGGCATCGCCCGCATCGCCTTTGACCGGCCCGATATCCGCAATGCCTTTCGCCCCAAAACCATCGACGAGATGACCGAAGCCGTCTTAAGCGCCTGGCATGACGGCGAGGTCGGCGTGCTCTGGATCACCGCCAATGGGCCCAGCGCCAAAGACGGCATCTGGTCCTTCTGCGCCGGCGGCGATCAAAAAGTGCGCGGGCATTCCGGCTATGTCGGCGATGATGGCGTGCCGCGCCTCAACGTCCTGCAATTGCAGCGTTATATCCGCAATATCCCCAAGCCGGTGATCGCGGTCGTGCCCGGTTATGCCATCGGCGGCGGGCACGTGCTGCAC
This sequence comes from Anaerolineae bacterium, assembly GCA_021296115.1. Lineage (GTDB taxonomy): Bacteria > Chloroflexota > Anaerolineae > Aggregatilineales > Phototrophicaceae > UBA6055. The sequence goes on from JAGWBC010000063.1 coordinate 2,586, forward strand.
GTCTGCTGCGATTTAACTATCTCCAGCGACAACGCCATCTACGGCCAGACTGGACCGATCGTCGGCAGCTTTGACGCCGGCTTCGGCTCATCCTTCCTGGCGGCCCACATCGGCCAGAAGAAAGCGCGCGAAATCTGGTTCCTCTGCCGCCAATACAGCGCCGCGCAAGCCGAGGAGATGGGCATGGTCAATACCGTCGTGCCCCTGGCCGAGTTGGAGCGCGAGGCATTGCAGTGGTCCCGCGAAATCCTCAGCAAAAGCCCCATCGCGCTGCGTTTCTTGAAAGCGGGCTTAAACGCCGAACTCGACGGGCAAACCGGCGTGCAAGTCCTGGCCGGCGACGCCACCATGCTCTTCTACATGACCGAAGAAGGCAGCGAAGGCAAAAACGCCTTCCTCGAAGGCCGCAAACCCGACTTCAGCAAATTCCCGCGCCGGGCGTGAGTCGTAACCGCAAGCAGAGCAAAGGCGCCATGCGCGATATGAATCGGCACGTTAGTCCAGAGCCCGACAAGACCTTTCTCATACTGGGAGAGCAGGGCATCACTTTTGCCGGTATGAACCGATTGGCGTCGAGCGGATGCGGGGTGATCAAGCGCTTCAAGCCGCTCAGGCCCGGCGACAAGGTCGGCATCCTCATGGCCAACGGGCTCCCAAACGTCGCCTCACTCTTGGCGCTCATGCGCATGGGACTGGTAGCGGTACCCTTGAATACGCGATTGACCAAGCCAGAGCTCAAGTGGCAGGTTGACAACGCCGATTGCCGGCTGGTCTTATGCGACCCGTCGACAATTGCGCAAGCGGATGGCTTGGGCGTCGATGTGCTTGAAATGCGGCAGCAGAGCTTTAACGAACCGCCCTCCGAGTACAACGAATACGGCTCTATGGATCTGGCCGACGACTTCGCCATCGTCCACAGCTCTGGCACAAGCGGGCGACCCAAAGCAGCCGTCTTAACTTACGGCAACATTTACCACAGCGCCCAAGCCTCAGCGCTTAAGCTCGACTCCAAGCAAGACGACCGCTGGCTCTGCGTCTTGCCGCTCTACCACCTGGGCGGATTAAGCATCATCCTGCGCTCGCTGATCTACGGCACAGCCATCGACCTGATGCCGGCAGCGCCCTTTGATCTTCACGCGGTGAATCAGAAGCTCAGCGACCATCCCGTCACCCTGGTCTCGCTCGTGCCGACCATGCTGCAGCGCCTGCTGGAAGCCAGGACACGACCCTGGCATCACCGCCTGCGTCTGATTCTGCTCGGCGGCGAAGCGCCATCTCCCGAACTCTTGCAGCGCTGCATCGCGGAAGACATACCGATCGCCACCAGCTACGGCCTCACGGAAACAGCCTCGCAAGTCGCCACCGCCCTGCCCCAGCTCGTCTACCGCAAACCGGGCACAGTCGGCAAACCCCTAAAGCAGACTCAAGTGCGCATCATCGACGAGCAGGGCGAGCTCGCCGCGCCCGATATTCCGGGCGAAGTGCTGGTAAAAGGCGCTAGCGTCATGCGCGGCTATTACAACGATTCCGCCGCCACCGCCAAGGCCCTGCGCGCTGGCTGGCTGCATACCGGCGACATCGGTTATCTTGACCAAGACGGCGACCTCTTCATCTTGCAGCGCCGCGAAGACCTGATCGTCAGCGGCGGCGAGAACATCTATCCCGCCGAGGTGGAAGCCGCGCTGCGCCGACATCCAGCCGTGGCGGAATCAGTTGTGCTGGGCCTGCCGGATCCCGAATGGGGCCAGCGAGTTGCGGCAGTCATCGAAACCCGCGCCGGTCAATCGCCTTCTGCGGACACCCTCATGTCGTTTGCGCGCGAGAAGCTGGCCGGCTACAAAGTCCCGCGCCAAATCGCCTTCGTGGATACGCTGCCGCGTACCGCCTCGGGCAAGCTGCAGCGCCGCAAAGCGCGGAAAGTCTTTGAGGATGAGAAAGTATAAATGAACGCAAGAAACCGAAATCATTGTAGCGGCGAGCCTTGGCTCGCCCTCTCTGTTCCCTCTGTGCCTCTGTGGTGAAATCCATGCGCCTCCAGACGACAACGAGCGCCCAGCATTACCGAATCGAAATCGTCGGCGCCGGCGAGTCCTTGCTCCTGCTGCACGGCTTCAGCGGCGATGCCACCACCTGGCATCAGATCGCTGCGAAGCTCGCCGATCGCTGGCGCGTCAGCATGCTCGACATACTGGGCCACGGCGCCAGCGACAAGCCGCCCAACCCCGACAGCTATCGCATGGATGCTGTCGCCGCCGATATCATCCACCTGCTTGACCAGCTCGAGGTAGAGCGCGCGCATCTGCTCGGCTATTCGATGGGCGGGCGGCTGGCGCTCTTCCTGGCGCTGCGTTATCCCGCCCGCTTCCATTCCCTGATACTGGAGAGCGCCTCGCCCGGCCTGGCTGGCGCAGGCGAACGCGCCCAACGCCGCAGCCGTGACGAAGCGCTCGCTGCTGAGATTGAAGCCAAGGGCATACCGTTTTTTGTCGACTATTGGGAAGGGTTGCCGCTCTGGGCCTCTCAATCAGAGCTGCCACCCGAGACCCTGGAATCGCAAAGACAGCAGCGATTGCGCAACTGCCCGCTCGGATTGGCCAACAGCCTGCGCGGCATGGGGGCGGGCGTACAGCCAAACTTGTGGCCGGAGCTGCCGGCTCTGCGCTTGCCGACTCTGCTGCTCGTCGGCGCAGCGGACGGCAAATTCCGGCGCATCAACCAAGCGATGGCCGCTCGCCTGCCCAAGGCGCAATTGCGGCTAATCCCCTCAGCCGGCCACAATACCCACCTGGAAAATACGCCCGCCTTCTGCCGCCAAGTCAGCTCATTCCTCGCCAGCCGCTAGCGCGTCAAATGCTGCCTGTATGAAGCGGTCATACTGCCGTCGCATCGCAGCTACGTTACTGGCATCGGCAGCAAATGAGGCGTAGTGGGGCAAGCGCGCCGCGCCCCAGAGATCCCAAAATGGCAGGGCGCTGGCATCAAGCTGTGGATTTAAGGCCAGGTAGTGGGCGCTGTACTCGGCCATCGCCTGTTCGCCCAGCGCCCACAGCATTTCCAGCCGGCTCTTTCCCAAGTCCGCCAGCGGATCACCCAGCATAGCGTCCTCCCAGTCGATGATGCCGCTCAGCTTGTCGCCCTGCCACAACAAGTTGCCGGGCCAATAGTCACCGTGCAACAGCGCCGTACCTCCCGGCTTGATTCGATGAGCGGCGCGGCGCATGGCGTGGCGGATGCGCTTGTCAGCCGTCGCAGCGGCATCAAGGTATTCCGCCTGCCGCGGCAGAAACGACAATTCCCACCGAGCCAGGTCGACGGCGTGGATCTCCGTCAAGATCTCGGCGAGCGTCCGGCAAAAGGCTGACCTGTCGTCAGCAGCAGAACGCGGCGAACCCGCAATGTACGTGGCGATAAAATAGGGCGGCGCGTGATCATGGGCGAGATAGAGCGGCTGCGCAACCGGCAAGCCGGCGCGCTTCAGCGTCTTCAACAGACAGAACTCATCCCGAGCGATATCCGGGTTGCGCAGTCTATCGGCCGGGCTATGCGAGAGCAAAACCAACTGCGTGGCAACTGTTTCTGTTGTGCTGACAACCAGCTGAAAGGCGCGCCCGCTCAAGCGGCGGACACTCTCGAGCCTGAAACTAGGATTAATCTGCGCTAGCGCACAGTCAAGATGCTCCCGCGAGATTTCCATGCCGGCTGACTCCAGCTCCTGCCCGCCAAACCATCCTCGCGCCCTCTCAGTAGAACAAACATAGTGATGCGAATTTCGCTGGATCTTCCAATCTCAGCGGCGAGTCACCATTCTCTGATGATTCGGGATGCTCGCCATAGAGATGGCGAGAAGGGGCCGGGGGTGGGGTAGAATTTCGCGCGACCTTCTATTGCCCGTCCAGCAGCTTCCAGCTCGCTGGCAGATACACGATGCCCCTACGCTCCATCTGTTCGACTACATGAAAGTTGCTATGGATGTTGAAGGTATAGGCATAAGAAACAGAGTCAATTACCTTCCCGTCCAATTCCTTCGCCACAACATCAATCCAGTACTGCCCGGGCAGCAAATTAATATCCTCTATGCGGCACTGAAGGACGCCGTCGCGCTGCAAACCGAGCTCAGCGCGCGCCGACATAGGCACATCGACAAGGCTGACAACGGTACTGGCCGGATCTACGATTCGCAGCGATAAGCGATAAGACTTCACAGGCTCTCTGACGCTCAAGGCGATGCGCACGTCGATCGAATCGCCCATGGAAAAACCGTCGATCTCGTCGCCGCTGACCGCATCATGCATCGTAATTTCGGTCACGCGGAAAGCGCCCGTCCCTTCACGCATATCGACGCTCAAGACATCCTTGCCGGCAAGAACGGTCGACTTGTCCATCGTGTTCCGGAAATATGCATTCTGGATGTCGACGGGCGTACCGGTCGCGGCGATCTGACCCTCCTGCACATAGATAGCCCGTTCGCAGAGCCGTTCGATCGCATAGGGACTGTGCGTTACAAAGATGATTGTGACGCCGCTGTTGCAAAGCTCGTCCATGCGGTTTAGACATTTTTTGCGGAAATTCACATCGCCAACCGACAGCACTTCGTCAATCAGCAAGATGTCGGCGTCCACATTCACCGCCACGCTGAAACCCAGGCGCGCCTGCATGCCGCTAGAGTACTGCCAGACTGGTTTGTCCAGCCACTCGTCTAATTCAGCGAAGTCTTCGACAACCGGAATCTTTTCCTCCATCTGCGTCGGCGTGAATCCCATAATAGCGCCTAGCAGCCTGATATTCTCGCGCCCCGTCAAGTCCCGATGTATGCCCGCGGCTAGCTCAATCATCGGGAAGAGCCGACCATTCACCTGCAAGCTGCCGTAAGTCGCCGGGCTGACCCCCGCAATCAGCTTGAGCAAAGTGCTCTTGCCGGCGCCGTTTTTGCCGACAATGCCCAGTGACTCGCCCTTTTTCACCTTAAATGAAATATCGCGCAAAACCCAGGGACCATAGGCCGAGCGATCGGATACGTCGATTCCGCGCAGCCGATCGAATTGACGCCGCAAATAAGGACGCAAAGGCAAGCCATAGCGCTTCCAGACATCGGTCACGGCGATGGCGCAGTCGCTGTTATTGCTTGTTCCATTGGCTTCTTGACTCATGGGCTACACAACATCGGTGAAATACGATGACAAAAGGCGATACAGCGGATAGGTGATCACCAGCACGGCGCAAGTTATGACCAGGCTGTTCGCCAGAAGCGCGACATCGGGCGACTGTCCAAAAACCAGAACCCGCCGGAATCCGTCTATTATGCCCACCGCCGGGTTTAGCGAATGCACCAATTGCAGTCCGTTTTCCAGCTCCTTGGCCGAATAGATGACCGGCGTCAAGATGAGCCAGACTTGCATGACGTGCTGGATGCCGTGCATCAGATCACGCCGATAAATGGTGAAGGCAGCCACGCCAATGCCCACTGTCCAGCCCAAAAAACCCGCCATGAATACGAGAACAGGCAGCCATAGCCATGCTGCTGTAATCGGTATGCCAAAGAGTTGCAACGTCACCGCCAGGACGATGAAGGACATAGCAAAATCGAAGGCAGTTGTTAGCACAACCACCAAAGGAAAAACCTGATGCGGCACGGGCATCTTGCGCAGGAGCGTCCCGTTCGCCAAGACGCCATGCGGTATACGCACCGCCGTACCCTGTAAAAATGTCCAAGGCACCGTGGCGGCGAAGGTAAACGCCAGGCGGGGCGCGCCCTCAGTATCCACCGAGATCAGGCCACTTAAGAAGCTGTAAATTAATGTCGCCAAAATCGCCGGAATAATCGCCCACAGCGGACCCAGCAAGGTCCGGCGATAGCGCGCTCTAATGTCGCGGCTGACCAGCGAGATCAGCAGATTCCAATAGCTCAGCCAAATGTGGAATCGGTCCTGCGCTGGATTGTTATTCGACCACTGACTCATAAGGTCTAGCAGTTCCGGCTCATCAGACAGCTCAGATATTATCGTCTGCAATCAGTTATTATACAGCCTGAAATCGCCTTTAATTCAGTGAGCTTCATAGGTTGCCTGCTCGGCGTGGACTCGCGCCAAAAGCTCAGCCATCTGCGCAAGGACGCGCTCGCGGCTAGCGCGCTCCGACCGCAGCGCCTCGCCATAGACCACGCTGATGACCGGGTCACGATAAAAAGCAAACATCATCTGAAAGGTCGCCGCCAGAAAATGCCGCTTGTCGCGGTCGCGATAGCGCCTCACCAGCCGATTGCGCAGCGCCCGCCGCGATAGCACGCCGCCCGTGGCCACCGGAACCACCGCCAAAGCGGGCACATGGCGAGCGAATAGCTCCATGCTCGCTGACCACTCCGGCAGCGATTCCAGCGCCGACTCCAGATCAAGCCCCGGATCCGCTTCAATTTCGCCGCGCGGATACAGCAGCAGCGAACCGCCGGCCCGCAGATGACGCAGCCCAGCCCGCAACGAAGACTCCGGGCGCTCGGCATCGACCACGATGACATGACGCCGAAACTCCCTCAGCGCGGGCAAGATGCCGAAGTCATGCGCCAGCACCTGCGTATCCCGCCGCGGCGAGGACATCAGCAGGGCATGCGCGTCCCCAAGGCCGGCGTGGTTGGCGGTGAAGAGCAGCGGCCCCGACAAGGGGATATTGCGCGCGTCATGAATCCGTATGTCAGCGGCGCCAATGCTCAAGAGCCACTCGCAGGCGCCTTTTAAGTCGCCATCCTGCGCGATCATGCCCTCCATCTTCAGGCCGAGCCGGGTCAGCTCGAGCACGAAGGGGGCGCAGATCACGTGCATCAGCGCCCGCAGTACTGGGCTGCTGAAGCAAAAGGCGTCGACCACCGATGTCGACATGGCGCGGTAGAGTCGGACGAGGTGGTTAATTCGCGAGCTAAGCTGAGGCAACATTGCAGCAAATCATAGTCTGAGTTACCTGCTTTGAATACGAAAACCCCCAATTGTTTGGGGAACCTTTTACAAGAATTTTACGTTATATTGGCTGAAAGCAGGCTGTTGTGTTTGGTTCATCAATGCTCAAGGAGACGATATGTTTGTAATACTCAAGTTTATCGGAAGAAATATCTTCACAATCGCTATGTTGGGAATTGGCATCGTCATTGGCAGCTTTGTCGTCGGCAAGGTGAATGAAGTTCGTGATTATTCTTCCCGGAGACGACACTATATGTGCGTTCGCCGCAGACTATCGTCAACAGCATCAACGGCATCGGCCAACTGGTCACAGTGACATCCGAAGTCGAAACGACTGATGTCAAAGTAGAGCTTCATCGAGGCTTTTTGAATGCCGGCTATTACAGCGCCTATCATCGGGCCTTCGGCGCGATTGAAGCGGGCATTGATTTCGACGCAATCACTGAAGACAGTATAAGTTACGAAAATGAAATATACACGCTTACACTTCCTGCCCCTAGCATCACCAGTTGTCGCATCGAATATATTGACCAGAGCGGGCACTCCTTCACTCTGCTTGCGGCGGACTGGGATATGGTGCGGCAAATCGCCCACGCCGAAGCCATCGACGGATTTGCCCGGGAAATGATTGAGGCCGGGATATTGGAACGGGCAGAAGAAGAGACGGAGCTCCATATGGGCGACTTCGTAAGTGAGCTCAAGGGAAAGCCCGCTAACATCCTGTTTGAAGCGCAGGACAGCGAGCCGCAGCTGCCTGATTCTTGCAAACCCTATACGCCTAGCGGCTGGGGCAAAGATGAGAACGGCGCGTGGAGGCGCAGCAACTGAACAGTTAACGACTGCCTGTAGGAATGAAGGAGCAGCCAATGTCAAACGCCGAATCTGCGGATAGGAGTCGGTTGGTGTTTTCGTTGCGCTGCTCCTCGCCTTCGCTCTAGGCATATTCTTTCAAACCCGAGTCGGCGGCAGCGCCTCCCCGACACCACTGCCGACCTATACTCCGCCGCCAACCAGCACACCCTATCCAACACACACGCCATATCCAACCTATACGCCCTTGCCGACTGAAACACCCACGCTCACACTGACACTAACTCATACGCCAAGCAGCACACCAACAAGCACTTCAACTGCTACGCCCACCATGACGTCGACTCCAACGGACACACCGACCAGCACACCTACATTTACGTTACTGCCAACCCATACACCCTATCCGACGTATACGCCTCTGCCAACGGCAATACCAACGGATACGCCTACTACTACACCGTCTGATACACCAACGGCAACCCCATCAAACACGCCGACCAGCACAGCGACAATAACGCCAATACCTCTTCGCATCATTCTGTCAGGCATCCAGACCCTTGGTAAACTCATCACCATTGAGAAGGAAATCGCTATTGTTGATATCCAAGTGCGCGATCCCGCACCCTTAGGCTGTGCATACACTGCGCAACATTTGGCGCGCGGCGTTATAGAGGTTGGCATCGATCTAACAGCATTCGACGAAGATAGCATTCATCGGAACTTTGTAGGTTTGCCAGTAAAAATAATTGCGCCGTCACCAGCCATATCCAGTTGCGATAAGCAGGGTGGTGGAACGGCAAGCTGTTTTGGCAACAATTGGGACGCAATGAGCGACATCGGCAGGCATCTGGCAATGGAGGAATTTCTTGTAGAAGCGCAAACAGAGGAGATTATGGAGCGCGCTCAAAACCAAGCCGCACTCGTGCTGCGTAGTTTCATCAGCGATTTGATCGGCAGCCGAGTCGAAATTGAATTTGAAGCTGCTCCCGAAGAGCCAGTTATTCCGCAATCTTGCGAGATTGAACCGCCAGCGAATTGGGAAATCCGAGACGACGGCAACGGTTGGAGGCGCAAAAGTTGATAGCGTCTGCTCCAGGGCAGGTATATTCCAACTACATAAGAATTTCGTCAACCAAATAAGATAACTCTGTGCCTCTGTGGTGAATTTCACCCACCGCCCGTCATCAGCAAGCCCAGATGCTCAATATCGACGTCCACATTCTCCACCTCGCCCACGATGCGGCCCTCGTACATCACCGCGATCCGGTCCGACAGCGCGCGAATCTCGTCCAAATCTTCACTAATCAACAAGATCGCCGTGCCATTGTCGCGCTCTTGCAGCAGCCGCTGATGAATATACTCGGTCGCGCCGATATCGACGCCGCGCGTGGGCTGCGCCGCGATCAGCACACCCGGATCCCGCGATAGCTCCCGCGCCAGCACCAGCTTCTGTATATTGCCGCCCGAAAGGCTCTTGACCAGCGTCTCGGTGCTCGGCGTCTTAATCTCATAGGCTGTGATGGCCCGCCGGCAAGCTTCGCGGATTTTGTGGAAAAGCATAAAAATCTTGGCGGTGGTGAACTTGGGATGACCGTGATCTTGCAGCACATAATTCTCGGCCACGCTAAATTCTTTGATCACGCCGTCGATCATCCGCTCCTCGGGAATATAGGACAGGCCAATGTCATGTAAGGCTGAGGGAGGCGCGTTGGTGACGTCGTTGCCGTCAACTTCGACCCGGCCCTCGGTAACCGGACGCAACCCGCTGATACACTGCGCCAGTTCCTGCTGCCCATTGCCCGATACGCCGGCGACGCCGACGATCTCACCAGCGCGCAGGCTCAGCGACACACTGTCCAGGCCGACCGTGCCGCGGTTGCTCAAGGCGCTGATGCTCTCCAGCACCAGACGCTCCTCGCGCGGGTTAGGCGCGTTCTTCTCGTACTCCAGCAGCACCGGCCGGCCCACCATCATTTCTGCTAACTTGGGGCGTGTCGCCTCGCTGGTAGGTATTGAGTTTACCCGCCGGCCATCACGCAGAACCGTTACGCGGTGGCTGATTTCCAGCACCTCGTGCAGCTTGTGCGATATGAAGACCAAACCATGCCCGTCATCCGCCAGTTGGTTGAGGATGCGGAACAAGCCGTCAACTTCCTGGGGCGTCAGCACCGCCGTCGGTTCGTCAAGAATCAACAGCGCCGCGCCCTTGTATAGCGCCCGCAAAATCTCTACCCGCTGCTGCTCGCCGACAGCCAACTGCCAGATCGGCAGATCCGGATCAACCTTCAGATTGTAAATCTCAGAAAGCTCCAGCACGCGCCGGCTGACGACATCCAGGTCCAGCCGCAGGCCGCGCGAAGACTTCATGCCCAGGGCGATATTCTCCGCCACCGTCAGCGAGGGCACCAACATAAAATGCTGATGGATCATGCCGATGCCATGCTGAATGGCGTCTTGCGGATTGCGGATAGTCGTCTCCGCGCCGTTGATGCGAATCTGCCCTTCGTCGGGATGGTACAAGCCGTAGAGCATCTTCATCAGCGTCGATTTGCCCGCGCCGTTCTCGCCCAGCAGCGCGTGGATCTCGCCAGCGGTCACATCAAAGTCGATCTTGTCGGCCGCCAACACGCCGGGAAAGCGCTTGACAATCCCGATCATCTCGAGCTGATTGATGCGCTCGTGCCCCGTGGAGAGCACACTAGTCTGTGGCTTTGCCTTCTCGTTCATGCGCAACTACCCCGCTCGTCAATCCAAGCCGCGTAGGGGCGCGCCATGGCTAGCCACCAGTCTACCCCCATCAGAGAAGGGGCGTCTGGTCCCGATCGACGCAGGTTGGGATACTTCCCCCCGTTGATACGGGGGGACCGAGGGGGTAGACCAAGGTCTACCCGGCAAACTCCATGACCAAGCCGCCATTCGCCAGCGTCAACACGTAGGATTCGCCGCCGAGCACACCCGACTGGATATGGGCGATCATGTCGGCCAGGATGACTTCCCACTTGTAGATCTGGAAGGCCACGGCGGAATCCCCGGCCAGGTCGGCCTGGCTGGATTGCGTGCCGAACCAGCGCGCGCCGTTCTCGCTGCCAACGGCGATCGCGCCGACCACCATCTGGGCGGTACCGGTAAGGATATCCGCGCCATTGGCGATATGCGTTTCCGCCGCTTCGGTCGCCAGCGGGACATCGCTGAAGGACTGGATATACACCACGTTGACCGTAGCATCCATATTGGAGGCAGCCACACCGTCCACGAAACCGTCGACATAGAGCTTGGCATCGCCCACTTCAATCGGGCCCACAACGCCGATAACACCCGTTTGCGTCATCAGACCGGCCACGACGCCGTTAACGAATCCGCCCTGATCAGCAGCCGCAGTATAAGCAAATACATTACCCAGGCCGAAGGTGTTTTCGTCAGTGCCCCAGGCAAAGCTGACTTCGGGGAATTCCTGCGCCAGCTCTTCGACTACCGAGCCGAATTGCGAACCATGCGCGATCACCAGATTGTAGTCGCCGGAGGCAGCCCATTCGCGCAGGGCCACGGCGGCGTCATCAACGATGAAGGTGCCGTCCTGGAAGTCAAACTGGAAGGCGTCTTCACCCATCGCTGACTGAATCGCCATCAGCCCATCGTACATACTCTGACTAAAGGCGAGGTCGTTGGTCGCGCTCGGCGCAACCGCCGCGACACGAAAAACATCGTCTTGCGCCAGACTCGGCATCACCCCGATAAACAGGGCGACGACTAACGTAAGCAGTAGTGCTTTCTTCATGGTTTCCTTCTCCTTGAACCTTTACATAAACTAAATACGGGTGGGATTACCCGATAACAGACAAATTCAACAACCCGCCTGGCCCCGCTTCCCCGCCATTGTACCGACTCCGTAGGGGCGAGCCGTGGCTCGCCCCCGCCAACATCCCATTACCGCCACATTCGCACGCTACAAGCCCCCCTCAAAAGGCCGCG
>JAGWBC010000064.1 GCA_021296115.1 Anaerolineae bacterium
TGCTATGGCCCTCGTCGACTTGGCGCCAGGGCGGCTCGTCGCGCTCGCAGATGTCGCCGATCTTGCGCGGGCAGCGGGTATGAAAGCGGCAGCCGCTGGGCAGGTTCTGCGCGCTGGGCAGGTTGTCGCTGAGCAGGATGCGCTCGGTTCTATGCTGCGGATCAGCCACTGGAATCGCCGAGACCAGCGCTTCGGTATAGGGGTGATAAGGCGGCTGGAAAAGCTCGCGCGCTTCGCCGACTTCGCACAACTGGCCCAGGTACATCACCGCGAGCGTATCCGCCAGGTAACCGACGACCGACAAGTCATGCGAGATAAAGAGGTAGGCGCTGCCCTGCTCTTCCTGCAATTGCGCCAGCAAGTTTAATACGGCCGACTGCACCGAAACATCAAGGGCCGAGACCGGCTCGTCGCAAATGATCAGCTCCGGGTTGGAGGCGAAGGCGCGGGCGATGGCGACGCGCTGCTTTTCGCCGCCACTCAGTTCATCGGGATAGCGGTCGGCGTAACCGGCGCGCAGGTTCACGCGCTCCAGCAGGTCCAGCGCTTCGGCATCGGCGGCGTCGGGCGACAGGCCGCGCAGCTTGACCAAGGGGCGGCGTATCGCCTGGCGCACCGAGAGATAAGGATTCAATGAGTTCTGCGGATTCTGGAAGACCATCTGCAGATAGGAGAGTACATCGGGACTGCGCTCGCGGACGCTGTTGCGCACGTCCATGCCCAGCAGCTCCAGCTTGCCGCCGCTGCGCTGCTCCAGCCCGATGATGACGCGCGCCAGGGTGGTCTTGCCGCTGCCGCTTTCGCCGACCAGCCCCAGCGTTTGCCCGGCGCGCAGCTGCAGATCGACGCCGTCGACAGCCCGAATCGGCGTGGGCGTGACGCGCCGCAGCGCCTCGCCTACTGTCGGCGCCACCGGAAAATGTTTCTTCAGATCGCTAACGCGCATGAGGGCGCTAGGTTTACCCCGCTCTAAATCTCCACCCATTGCAATGGAGGGAGACTTCGCGACGCTCTGTGACGCAATCGTACTTGAGCCAGCCGGTTTCTTCCTTTCAAGGTCTCCCCCTCCCTGAAGCTTCGGGGAGGGGGTCCGGGGGAGGGGTAGGCCTTGAGGATTGGTCACATCCTGCCAGCGGTGGCAGCGCACCAAGCGCTCAGAAGGCAAGCGTTCCAGCGGCGGTTTATCTGTGTTACAGCGGTCAATGACGAGCGGGCAGCGGTCGGCGAAGACACAGCCGCTGGCTTGCTGCGTCAGCGCTGGCGGATTGCCGCTGGTGTTTGCTCTGGCCCGGCTTGGGCACACTGTTGAAAAGACCGCGCGTATAAGGATGATGCGGCTGCCGAAAGAGGTCGTGGACTTCCGCCTCTTCCATGATCTCGCCGGCGTAGAGCACCAGCACGCGCTCGCATAATTGCGCCACCACGCCGAGGTTGTGCGTGATGTAGATAAGGCCCGTATGGCGGTCGGCGATCAGGTCGCGCAAGAGGTCCAGAATGACGGCTTCGGTGGTGACGTCCAGGCCGGTGGTCGGCTCGTCCATGATCAGCAGATCGGGATTGCTGATCAGCGCCATGGCGATGGTGACGCGTTGCTGCATGCCGCCGCTGAGTTCATGCGGGTAACGCTCGGCGACCCGCTCCGGATCGACCAGGTTGACATGATGGAACATGTCGATCATGGCGTCGTAGGCGGCGTTGCCCTCAATGCCGTCGGCGGCTTTGAGGACCTCGGTGACTTGGCGCCCGATCTTGATCGACGGGTTGAGGGCGGCGCCGGCGTTCTGCGGCACGAACTTGATGCGCTTGGCCCACAGGCGGCGCATGTCGGCATTCGACTTGGCTAGCAGGTCCTCACCGGCGAAATTAAGCACACCGCCGCTTTCGACCCGCCCGTTGCTGCTGAGATAGTGCATCAACGCCAGCGCCACGGTCGACTTGCCCGAGCCCGATTCGCCCACCAAGCCGTAAATCTGCCCCGGCTGCAATTGCAGGCAGAACTCGCGCACCGCCGGAATCCAGTCGCGGTTGATGCGGTAACTGATCGTCAGCTTGTCGACATGCAGCAAGGGAGCGGCGGTCATCGTCTACGAGCCCTTCTGCACGGCGCGCCGGATGCCGTCGGACATGAGATTGACGGCGATGACCAGCACGGCGATCGCCAGCGCCGGGAACTCCAGCGCCCAGGGCGTCAACTGATAAAACCCGCCGCGATTTTCATTAACCATCAAGCCCCAGTCCGGCGAGGGCGGGCGCGCGCCAAAGCCCAGGAAACCCAGCGAGGCGACCAAAAAGATAGCGTAGGAAAAACGCAGCGACGCTTCGACCACCAGCGAGGGTATCACCGAGGGCATGATTTCACGGAAGATGATGTACAGCTTGCTTTCGCCGCGGATCTCAGCCGCTTCTACAAATTCACGCGTTTTGATATCGAGCGTGGCGCTGCGGGCGACGCGGGCCACGATAGGTATGTAGAGCGCGGAAATGACCAGCAGCACTACATTGTCCGCCAGTCCCGCTTGCCAACTGCCAGCTGCGAAGTCGAGATTGCGGATAATGCCGACCAGCACCAGCGCCAGCAGCAGCGCCGGAATCGCTAGCAGGGCGTCGATGACCCGCCCCAGTATTTCATCAACCCAGCCGCCGGCGTAGCCCATGCTTAGACCCAAGGCCGAGCCCAGCACGACGCTGACCAGCGTGCCCAGGCCGGCGATGCGGAAGATGCTGCTCGTGCCCAGTATGACGCGGCTGTAGACGTCACGCCCCAGCCGGTCGGTGCCGAAAGGGTGCTGGCCCAGCTGCAGCGCGCCGATATCCAGGGTCGGCGCCTGACGGACATCGTGGCTTTGGTCATTGGGGTTGGTATGCGGCGCCAACTGCCGGCCGAAGAGCGCGAGCAGCAAGAAGAAGGCGACCAGCACAGTACCCAGAGCCGATTGCGGCTGGCGCAGCAGGGCCCGAATCAAGCCGGAGAGGCTGCGATAGACTTGGTTAATCGTTATGCGCTTTCTGTCTCTCCAAGTGCCCCATCTTCCGCTTCATCGCCGCCGGTCAATAGGCAAAAAAGGGCCAGCCGCCGGCTGACCCCTGCGCGCCAATCCCGGCGACTTGTATGCCGATCGCCCGCGATAGTCCCGCGCGCTACGGCCTGTTTACCCCAATTACCCGACCACAGCCTGATGCAAATTCGTCCGGCCGGCGAAGGGCTGCAATTCCACGCCGCTGATATTGCTGGCCAGCACCATGAATTGCGCGAAGAAATAGGGCACCACTATCGGACCCTCGTCCAGGAAGATTTGCTGAATCTCCTTGTAGGTGGCGGTTCGCTCGTCCTGATCGAGGGAAGTACGGGCGAGTTCAATCAACTCGTCGAGGCGGGCGTTGCTGTAATGCGATTCGTTCCATGGGCCCTCTGAGTGATACGCCAGATCGAGGTAGAGCTGTGGAACCGGCCGTGGGCCCCAGCCGGTCGTGCCGAGGTCCACTTGATCCCAGAGTTCGTTCCAATAGGTGTTCTCGGCCTCCAACTGGATTTCGATGCGGATGCCGGCTTCTTCCCACTGCGAGGCCAGAGCCTGCGTCAAATCCGGGAAGTTGCCGCTGTTGGGCGCGTACAAAATCATATCCAGTCCATCGGGGTAGCCGGCTTCGGCCAGCAAGGCGGCGGCCGCTTCCGGATCGCGCGGCGGCGCCTCGGCATCGGCCAGGAAATATTGCCCAAAGGCCGGGCCAATCGGCGAGTCCTTGCCCACCGCGCCGAAGCCCAGCTGTACGCGCTCCCAGATGGCGTCGCGGTCGGTCGCCAATTTGAAGGCTTTTTGTACGAGGGGGTCATTGCCCGGCGCCCGGTCGGCGCGCAGACGGGTTAGATGGTGCCCGCTGGTCGGGATGTCCGCGGTATGGAAGTTGGCATCGCCGCTGAAACCCAGGAAGCTGGAGTTGTCCAAGCGCATGATGCCGTCGGCGGTTCCGCCTTGCACCGCGGCTATGCCCGCCTGTTGATCGTCAAAGAAGATGAACTCGAGGCGGTCGATGCTGGGCGCGCCGCGCCAGTAATTCTCGTTGGCGCTCATGATAGCGCGGTCGCCGGGGATGATCTCTTCCAGCACGAATGGTCCGGAGCCGTTGAATGCAACGCCGATGTCCTCTGCGCCGCTCTTGAGAACGACGAATTTGTTGTCGGTCAAATTGTAGAGAAAGTCGGGGTTCGGCTCGCTCAGCGTGATAGTGATCTGATTGTCGCCGGCTGCTTCAAAGGACCCGGCGGAGATCAGGCTGGCGAGGGTGCTCTCGGCTTCTTGATGCCACTCTATCGTCCAGAGCACGTCATCGACGCTGACCGGGCTGCCATCGTGCCAGGTCGCGTCATCGCGCAGCTGCAGGCTATAGACCAAGCCGTCATCACTGAGTTCCCATGACGAAGCCAGCCTCGGCACCAGATTGGACGCGGCGTCGGTCTCGATCAGGTAGTCGTAGACGGCGTTAAAGATAGCGATTTCGCTGTCGCCGGAGGCCGAGCGCGGGTCCAGCGTCGCCGGCGTCAACCAGGCCAGGCGCAATGTGCCGCTGTCTTGCGCGCTGGCGATGCCGCCCAATGGCGACAAGGAAACCGTGCCTACGGCAGCCACTGTGCCGGCGGCGAAAATATTGAGAAATTCACGGCGGGAAACTTGACTTGCGAGGTTGCTGTTTCTGTTCTTCACGATGGTCTCGTCCTTTTACATTTGTGGATAGAATGGCAACTGGGTGGCTGCGGACGGCGAAAGGGCAAATAGCCAACGCAAAGCGCTTGTTTTAGCGTTGTGGCGGCGCCAAGGAGCGTTCACAGCGTTGGCGGATGAGCTGGCGACTTACGGCCATTGCCTCCCTTTCAAAAGACCCGGCAGCCGGGCAATTGCCTGTACGCGCCGCATTATGGCATAGGATGGCGCGGATTGGGAACACATAACTTCAGCCGAGCGGCGATTACCGCTGATTTGACGGGGTCTACCTCGCTATCCAACATTCTCTGTGCCGGCGGTCAGTGTCTACGCGACCCTCTGTGTTTCTTGTTTGTGAAACCCGCCCAATCTCCGTTCGCATTCACGTTGAAAAGCGTAGGGGCGGGCCTTGGCTCGCCCACCCGAACACAGCTTAGCGTTCAATATTATGTGTGAGCCAAGCATCTCTATGCGCTGGCCTCAGCCGACGGTGGCGGTATGAAAGTGCGTCCGCCCGGAGAAGGGATGCAATTCGACGCCGGAAACGTGGCCAGCCATCACCATAAACGAGGCGTAGAAGTAGGGCACGATGATCGGCCCCTCGTCGAGAAAGAGCCGCTGAATGTCTTTGTAGGCGGCGATTCGCGCGTCTTCGTCTAACGCGGAGCGGGCGAAATCAATCAGTGCGTCCAGGCGCTCGTCTTGCCAATGCGATTCGTTCCAGGTCGCGTCTGACCGATAGGCGAGGTCGAGGTAAATCTGCGGCGCCACCCGGTCGCCCCACCAGGTAACGCCCAGATCCTCGTCCAACCACTTCTGCACCCAGTATTCATTTTCTTCTTCCAGCTCAATCTCGACGCGGATGCCGGCGTCATACCATTGCGCCGCCATCGCCTGCGCGAAATCGGGCATTGAGCCGCTGTTGGGCACATGCAGGGTCATGTCCAAGCCGTCGGGATAACCCGCTTCCGCCAGCAATGCGGCAGCCGCCTCCGGATCGCGCGGCGGCAGCTCGACATCGGCGAGGAAGTATTGCGCGAATGAAGGCCCAATAGGCGAATCTTTGCCGACGGCGCCAAAGCCCAACTGCACGCGTTCCCAGACGGAGGCGCGGTCGGTCGCCAGCTTGAATGCCTGGCGCACGCGAATATCATCGCCGGGCGGTCGGTCGGCGCGGATGCGCGTCATGTGGTGTGCGTTGGTCGGAATATCGATGGTATTGAAGTTGAAATCGCCGCTGAAATTGAGGAAGCTGAAATTATCCAGCCGCAAGATGCCATCGGCAATGCCGCCCTGCACCGCGGCGATCGCGGCCTGTTGGTCGTCAAAAAAGAGGAATTCCAGCGTCTCTATGCTTGGCGCGCCGCGCCAGTAATCCGTGTTGGCTTTCATCACGGCGCGGTCGGCGGGGATCAGTTCATCCATGATAAAGGGTCCAGTGCCGTTGAATTCGATGCCGATATTCTCAGCCTCCGCTTTGAGCATGACGACCTTATACTCCGTGAGACGATAGAGAAAATCGGGGTCGGAAGCCTTGAGATCGATTATCACGGTATGGTCGCCGGCCGCTTCAAGCGCAGCGATGCCGGCCAACAAATCAGCGATAGTGCTGCCCGCGTCGAGTTGCCACTGGATGCTCCAGACGACATCGCGGGCGGTCAGCGGACTGCCGTCATGAAAGAGGGCGTTTTCCACCAGTTGAAGGGTATAGCGCGTGCCATCGTCATTGCGTTCCCAGGAAGAGGCCAGGGTGGGCACGAGGTTCGACGAGGCATCGGTCTCGAACAGGTAGTCGTAAAGCGCGTTCAAGATGGCGATTTCGCTCATGCCCGAGACGCTGCGCGGGTCTAGCTGCGCCGGCGTGAGCCAGGCGATGCGTAGCGTCCCGCCATCGCTGGCGCCGGACAAGTTCAGCATCGGCGCGCGATCGTGCCGACAGCGCCGGCCATGCCCGCGGCGAAAATCTGCAAGACATCCCGGCGCGAGGGACTGAGTTGATTGGGAAGCATCTTTCGCGCGGCCATGTCGGTGCTCCTTCCGCCAGTGTCGCGGCGGCCATAAAGCGCAAGTATTTGATTTCAGGTTACTGGACTCGGCGGCGCAAGTAAAGCGGGCCCATTGAATGCGGCAGCTTTTGACTTAGCCTGTGAGATTGGCTATCCTCAGCGAAAGTCTCGCAGTCGTACTTGAATGCGTTGCACAATTCTGGCGCTGCGCGTATCAAACTTGTATCCGCGCAATGAACGCTGATATATGCCAAATCTACCTGTCATTGCCGCTGTCGGCAGCACCGCCATCGCATCGGAACACCGCTGCTGCAACGCCCGTGACTTAATGGCGGAGGCGGTTCTTGACTGCCTGACTGACGCCGGCCTGGACGATCTGTCGGCGGTTGAGCACGGTTTGGCCAGCTACGAAAGCGACCACTTCAACTTGCAGATGACGCTGGGGGCGATTCTGCAGGATACCATCGGCCTGACACCCAAGCCGAGCGTGCGCATAGAAGGCGGCGGCGCGACCGGCGCTCTGGCGCTGCGGACGGCTTGGGCCCATGTCGTCAGCGGCCTCTGCGATTCCATCCTGGTGTATGGCGTGGAGAAGAATGGCAGGGGCGTTTCCTCGCGCACGGCTAATCAGCTTTTCGCGCTCTCGGCCGATGTCGATTGGGAGATGATGATCGGCGGCACTTATACCGGCTTCTACGCGGCGATGATCCGCGCCCATATGGCGGCCTTCGGCACGACTGAGCGGCAATTCGCCCACGTCGCCGTTCGCAATCGCCGCAACGCCGGCTTCAACCCCATCGCGCAGAAAGCGATGGACATCAGCGTTGACGATGTGCTGGCTTCGCTGCCGATAGCCGAGCCTTACAAGCTGCTGGATTGCAGTCTGCTCAGTGATGGCGCCGCCTGCATCCTGCTGGCGACCGAGGACTGGGCGAAGGCGCATTGCCCGCGATACGGCGAACGCCCGCGTGTTTATTTCAGCGCGTCTGGCTGCGGCACGGATACCATGCGCCTGGGCGACCGCTATCCGCAGATCACGAATTTCCGCGCCAAGCGAGAGGCCGCTCGCCAAGCCTACGACATGGCCGGCATCAGCCAGCCCCTGGCCGAAATTGACGTCGCCGAGCTTTACGACAGCTACAGCGGCGTCGAGATACAGGCCGTGGAAGACTTGGGTTTCGTCGCCGAAGGCGAGGGCGGGCCGGCTGTCGCGAGCGGGGCATTCGATTTGGACGGCGAATTGCCCGTCAATACCAGCGGCGGCCTGCTGGGGCGGGGGGCGCCAGTGGGCGCGACTGGCATCTTGCAGGCGATTGAAGTGACGCAGCAGCTTTGGGGCGTTGCCGATGCTCGCCGCCAGGTGTCGGACGCTCGCCGCGGCTTGACCGACACACATGCCGGCATCGCCAGCATCAGCGTCGTCAACATCTTCGAGCGCGCAGATTAAAGAGCTTGATATGTCAGACAAGGTCAGCAGCCAGATTGAGATCGCGACGATAGCGGGTGACCCCACGACAGACCCATGGCGCGAGTTTCGCCAGGTAGAGCGCATCACGCTGGAACTAACGCAAGGCTACAAATACAGCTTGGGAAAATACTCCCGTTTTTTTATTGAATTGGAGAATCGGCGCTTTATGGCCACGCGCTGTGACGCTTGCGCCAAAACCTACGCCCCGCCGCGTCCGCTCTGCCCATCCTGCCTGCAGCCGACGACTTGGCAGGAGCTATCTGGCGAGGGCGCCGTCGAAACTTGGTCCGTGCTTCACTTTTCGCCGGGCAGCAACGCCGACGTCCGCGCGCTGGAGACGCCCTTTGTGCTCGCCTACGTTTTGCTGGACGGCGCCGACACGCTCTTCCCCCATCTGCTCAAAGCGCCGCCGGAGCAAGTCGAGCGGGGTATGCGCGTTCGGGTTGCTTACAGCGAGGGGCCGGTGCAGCACCCGATTCACTTGATGTATTTCGTGCCCGTTTCGACCTACGAGGAGGCGCCATGACCGCGCGCGTACACAAATTGATCAACCGGCCGGAGAATCTGGTCGACGAGATGCTGGAGGGCTTTTGCGCCGCGCACAGCGATATCGTGCGCCTGGTTGACAAGCGGCTGGTCATGCGCGCCCAGCCCAAAGCGCCGGGCAAAGTCGGCTTGATCATCGGCTGCGGCAGCGGTCACGAACCGGCCATGACCGGCTGGATCGGCGAAGGACTCTTTGACGTCAATATCGCGGGCGAAATCTTCGCCGCGCCCGGGCCCGCGCTGATGGTCCAGGGCATCCGCGCGGCTGACAACGGCGGCGGCGTGCTGATTTGCGTCTCTCATCACGCTGGCGACCTGCTCAATGCCGAGCTGGCGCTGGAGCTCTGTGAGGCCGAGGGCATCGACAATGTGGACATGGTCCTGCTCTACGACGATATCTCCAGCGCGCCCAAAGGGCGGGAGCCCGAGCGCCGCGGCACCGCCGGCTTGTTTTTCGTCTGGAAGCTGCTCGGGGCCTTTTGCGAGGGCGATGGCGACCTGGCCGCCGCCAAAGCGCTGGCGGAGAAAGTCCGCGATAATACTCGCAGCCTGGCTATGTCGCTCAGCTCTTGCGCCAGCCCAGTCACTGGCGAAGTCATGTTCGAGATGGCGCCGGGCGAGATGGAGATCGGCATGGGTTTGCACGGCGAAGTCGGCATGGGGCGGCAGAAGGCTCTGGGCGCGGACGAGACGATCGACTTGATGCTGCCGCCGCTGCTGGAGGATTTGCCCTTCCAAGCCGGCGATGAGGTGCTGGTGCTGCTGAATAACAGCGGCAGCCTGACCCTGATGGAGCTCTTCGTCTTGTACCGGCGCGCCGCCGCCAAGCTGGCTGAGGCCGAAATCAGCGTCTACCGTTCCTGGATCGGTCCTTACGCCACCACGCAGGAGATGGCGGGGTTCGCGCTGTCGCTCTGCCGCGTGGACGAGCAGATGAAAGCGCTCTGGGACGCGCCCGCCAACGGCGCCTACATGAAGCAGCTATGAGCGCGATCGGAGCGCAGGATTTGAGCGCGCTGATACAGGCCATGGCCGAGCGGGTCGCGGCTGAGCGCGAGGCGCTCAATCGGCTGGATGCGGCCTTGGGCGATGGCGACCACGGCACAAGCATCAGCACGGCTTTTGCCGTCGCTGTCGAAGAGATTGAGGCGCTGGAGCAGCCCAGCCTGAACGCGATCTGGCTGGCGACAGCCAAGGCGCTGATGAACCGCATGGGCGGCGCCTCGGGCGCGATATTCGGCACCTTCTTTCTCAAAGGCGTCGCCACATTGAGAGATGCCGACCGCTTGCATAAAGACGCCATGGGGGCGTTGCTGGCGGCTGGCCTGGAGGGCGTCAAAGCGCGGGGCAAGGCGGGCGTCGGCGACAAAACAATGGTTGATGCGCTGGCGCCGGCGGTCGCGGCTTTCGGCGCGGCTGATGAATTTGCGTCGGCCTGGCGGGCTGCGGCGGCTGCGGCGCGTACCGGCGCTGAATCAACGCGAGACCAGGTGGCGCGGCAGGGAAGAGCCAAGTTCCTGGGCGAGCGCGCCATCGGCCAGCAAGACCCGGGCGCGACAACCATCGCCCTAATGTTCGAGGCCTCACACTTATGGTGGAAGGAGAACAAGCAATGACAAGGTACAGACTGCGGGTTGGTTATATCGGCACTTCTATCTCGTCCTATTTCGCTGACGAATACGATCAACGGTCACGGGCATTGGCCGGCTTGGAGAAACTGGCGGCCGAACTGGACTTCGACCTGGTGGCGATCAGCGACGAGATGATGACCGAAGCGGCATCCGTGCAAGCCGCCGAGTATTTCCGCGCCGAGCAGATTGACTTCATGCTCTTGCAGACGGCCGCCTGCAGCATGGGCGAGCAGTTGCTGCCCCTGGTCAAAGCGGCGCCGCGCATGGGCTTGTGGGCCACGCCCGACCCGGAACAAGAGGGCGAGATCAAGCTGCATTCGGTCGTCTCCATGAGCCATTTCGCCTCGATCCTCAAGCGCTACCTCAAGCACGAGGACATCCCCTTCAAGTGGTTCTACGGGCATGTCGAAACGTCTGAATTCCAAATACGCTTCGCCATCACCATTCGCGCTTTGAAGGCGGT
Source organism: Anaerolineae bacterium (assembly GCA_021296115.1). Lineage (GTDB taxonomy): Bacteria > Chloroflexota > Anaerolineae > Aggregatilineales > Phototrophicaceae > UBA6055. Next base: position 10,812 of record JAGWBC010000064.1, read on the forward strand.
CAAGAATATCGAGCGCGCGCGCATCGGCTGGATCGGCAACTTGTCGCCGGGCTTCAACGACATGATCTTCGACGAGCGCTTGCTGCGCAGTCGGCTGGGCATCGCCGTGCTGCCGCATGAGCTGGCTGAATTGGTCGAGCGGGCCAAGGGATATGACGCCCAGCCGGTGCAGGCGGCGATCAGCGAGATCAAGTCGGCGGCCAGCGCCATCACGGTCAGCGAGGACAGCGCCTTCGACCGCGTGACCCGCTTGTATCTGGCCCTGCGCGATATGGCGCGCGACTTCGAATACGATGCGCTGGCTGTGCAGTGCTGGCCCAATTTTCAGTCCTACTATCGCGTGGCGCCCTGCATGGCCTACAGCTGGCTGGGCAGCGAAGATGGCATCGCCGTCTCTTGCGAGGGCGATGTGCTGGGCGCGGCCAGCATGTACCTGCTCAATCTGCTGACCGGGCGAAGCGGCTCGTCAACGCTGCTGGATATGACCGCGCTCGACCCGCAAACGCAGGCCATGCTGATGTGGCATTGTGGCGTCTCGCCGCGGCACTTCGCCAACGACGACGGCATCAAGTGGGTCGATCACGTCACGCTGGGGCGCAAGGGTTCGGACGGACCCTACGGCGTGGCCGGCGATCAAGTCTTTGCCGCGCAGGAGACCAGCGTCAGCTATATCGGCGATGATGGCGGCAGCCTGCTGGTGATCCGCGCCGACATCATTGAGCACGCCAAAAAAGGCTTCGACGGCACCCGCGGCTGGTTCGCCGAATTCGAGCTGAACAAACGAGCTATCACGCTGATGGATCTGATCAACACGCTCACAGTGCGCGGCCACGAGCATCACTTCGCCGTCGGGCAGGGCGATGTCACCGACGAGCTGATGGAATTCGCCGCCTGGAAGGGCATGCGCCTGATAGAGCATGTGCCGCAGACCAATTTTCTGCAATTGGAAGGTATTAATGTATAATCGGTTGGTCTCGCCCTTTTTGGGCGTTCGCAAGTTCCCTGTTCAACTAGCTAATTGAAAGGCCTAGAAATGTTTGCTAAGAAGTTGCATCTTCTGCTGATTTTGCTCCTGGCGCTGGCTCTGGCTGTCTTTGGCTCGGCAGCGCAGGACGACATGATGGACCCGCCGCCCGGCTTCGACAGCTGGGACGCTGTGGTCGCCGCCGCCGATGGCATGACCGTCAATTGGTATATGTGGGGCGGTTCGGATCGCATCAACGACTTCGTCGACCGCACCTACGGCATCCCGCTGATGGAAGAGTACAACGTGACGCTGAATCGCGTCCCGCTGGCTGATACGGTGGACGCTGTCAATCAGGTTTTGAGTGAAGCCGAAGCCGGCGTTGAAGGCGATGGCGGCGTCATCGACATGATCTGGATCAACGGCGAGAACTTCTTCACGCTCAAACAAGCCGAATTGCTTTACGGCCCCTGGGCGGAGAGTATTCCCAACAGCGTCTACGTCAATTGGGTGGCCGTCCGGTCGATGGCTATGAGAGCCCCTGGTCCGGCGCGCAATTCCACTTCATCTACGATTCCGCCCGCATGTCCGAGGATGATCTGCCGCGCAGCTACGCTGAACTGAGCGACTGGATCGCCATGAACCCGGGCCGCTTCTCCTATATCGCTCCGGGCCCCGGCGCCTTCCAGGGCACGCGCTTCGTCAAGCAAGCGCTCTTCGAGATCAGCGGCGGCCAAAGCCAGTGGGTCGGCGAGTTCAACCAGGAACTCTACGATGAACATGCGCCGGCGCTCTGGGATATGCTCAATAGCTGGGAAGAGAATCTCTGGCGCGGCGGCGAGACCTATCCCGCCTCGATCGGTGAAATGCACGAGCTCTTCGCCAACAACGAGATTGACTTCACCATCACGCAGGCGATTTCCGGCGCAGGCGCGCCCATTGCCGCCGGCACGATCCCGCCCACCAGCCGCGCTTTCTCCTTCGACGACAATATGATCGGCGACTTTAACTATGTCGCCATCCCCTACAACGCGCCTAACAAGGCGGCCGCGCTGCTGCTGGCCGACCTAATCTTGCGCCCCGACCGGCAGGCTGAACAGGTTGTGCCGGAGAATGGCTTCGGCCTGGCTTTCGGCATTGATGTAAGCCGTGTCACCGACGAAGCCGACTTGGCGGCCTTGGAAGCGGCTGTCAACAGCCTGGGCGATGCCGCGGCTGATCCAGCTGATTTGGCTGCCTCGCTCGTCTCGGACATCGCCGCTGAGTATCAAGCGCTAGTCGAAGCCGATTGGGAAGCCAACGTCCTGCAGGGCTAAGGCAGCGCTGCCTAGACCGACAGCAGGCGAAAAGCCTCTCCACAACATTTGGGAGAGGCTTTTCATTTAGGCGCGAATGGGCTGCTATTTGAAGCAGCCGGCCGGGTTCCGCGAGTTCCCGCGCTAGCCGCAATCCTCAACGGTGTAAATCGCGCTGACCCAGCCCTGTCTTCCACGGTAATCAACCAGCAACCAGTCTCCCCGCCTGTCATGGACGTTTAGGGTCGTCAGCGCTGGCAAAGTAAGTAGATATTGCCCGCCCGGGCTGGCGCGGAAATTGAGGGGGTCGGTAGTGGTCACCCTACAGTCCGCCGCCGCTTCGGTTGGCGTCTTTGAGCGCAGCAGCACCAAGGCGCCGGCGCGGTCTATCTGGTTGCAGATCATGCCGTCGCGATTATATGGAATGACGTACTTCAGCTGGCGCGTGGCATAGGCGGCATCAAGGAAGGCCAGGTCGCCAGCTTGCTTGAAGCAGACTTCAAAGAAGCCACGCACCCAGCCCCAGACATCGACGCCCAGCACTACGCCGCGGGCAATCAAGTCGCGGTCGCCGACCCCGACCGGACCAACGCATTGCACATTGAGTCCCATAGGCTGCGGGCTAATGGCGATCATCGCTTTCTGTTCATCCGTGCAGTTGAATTGGGGCGGGCTGAGCGTGGCCGTCAGAATGCTTTCCGCGCCATCGCCGCTCAGCGCGGAACCTGAACCCCCCGCTTGCGAACCGCCGCCACCCTGGCCGAGATCGGCAACTGGTTGCCCGGCCTGCTGATCCGCCTCTATCTGGAAATCAATGGCGGCTGCGGCCGATCTCCCGCTGGGATTTATGGCTCGCACTTCAAATATGTAATGGGTGTTCGGAGACAGCCCGGATACGACATAAGAATTGACATTGCCGACATCTATCCAACCGCCGAGTGAGCTGATTGGGACAGCCTGACTGCCCGGTTGCTCTGATCCAGCCGAGCCCTGAATCTCGTAGGAATCAGCCCTGTCAGCGGGATCCCATTCGACTGCAACGCTATTCGGATCGGCCAAGCTGGCTTGCAATCCGGCAGGGGGAGCAGGCGGTTCGGGCAGCGTCCTTTCCGTGACGGATACGCCAGCAGAGGTGGTTTGGCTGTTTTTGGCGCGCACTTGCAGGGTGTACTGCGTATCCGCGCTAAGACCGCTGAAACTATACATGGCGACATTGCCGACATCCGTCCAGCTATTGAGCGTCCCGCCTTGGACTTCGTAGCTGGTAGCGGCGTTGGAGCCATTCCAGTTCAGCGTGATGCCCGTCTGCGTGATGCCGCTGGTTTGGACGCTGGCGGGGCTGGCGAGCGTGGCGGGCTGCGAAGCCAGGGTTCTGGCGCTAACCGACGCCGCGGCCGAATCCCCGCCGGCATTGCTGGCCAGCCGTCAAGCCAGTGAAGGTATAAGTCGCCACATCGCCCAGCGTGGTCCAACTGTCAGCGCTGTCTTTTCGCGCTTTGTAGGCGGTCGCCCCAGCCGATTTCGTCCAGGTCAACGTGATGCCGGTTTGGGTGATGCCGCTGGTGCTCAAACCCGTCGGCGCGGCCGGCACGGTGACGGCGGTGACGGACGCCGCTGCCGAATCCCCGCCGGCATTGCTGGCCAGCGCTTCCAGCGTGTATTGCGTGTTGGCGGTCAGGCCAGTGAAGCTATAGGTAGCAACATCGCCCAGCACGGTCCAACTATCGCCGCTGTCTTTCCGCACTTTGTAGGCCGTCGCGCCGGTCGATTTCGTCCAGGACAGGGTGATGCCGGTCTGTGTAATGCCGCTGGTGGTCAAGCTCGTCGGCGCGGCCGGGGCAGGCGGCGGCGGGACGTTGTTAGTGGTGGCGCTGACCGACGCCGCGGTCGAATCGCCGCCCGCATTGCTGGCGACTACCTCCAGCGTGTATTGCGTATTGGCAGTCAAGCCGGTGAAGCTGTGAGTCGCCACATCGCCTAGCACGGTCCAACTGTCGCCGCTGTCTTTGCGCACCTTGTAGGCTGTGGCGCTGGTCGACTTCGTCCAGCTAAGCGTAATGCCAGTTTGCGTAATGCCGCTGGTGGTCAAGCCCGTTGGCGCGGCCGGGGCGTTGGGCAAGGTGCTGACTGTAACCGAGGCTGCTGCCGAATCCCCACTGGCGTTGCTGGCCAACACTTCCAGGTCGTATTCCGTATTGGCGGTCAAGCCGGTGAATCGCCGAGCGTGGTGAACGCGCCGGTGGTGCCTGTCCGCACTTTGTACGCCGTTGCGCCGGTCGATTTCGTCCAGGACAGAGTGACGCCGGTCTGCGTGATGCCGCTGGTGCTCAAGCTCGTTGGCGCGGCCGGGGCGTTGGGCAAGGTGCTGACTGTAACGGAGGCTGCTGCCGAATCCCCACTGGCGTTGCTGGCCAACACTTCCAGGTCGTATTCCGTATTGGCGGTCAAGCCGGTGACCAGAACGGTCCAACTGTCGCCGCTGTCTTTTCGTACTTTGTAGGCGGTGGCGCTGGTCGATTTTGTCCAGGACAGCGTTATGCCAGTCTGTGTTATGCCGCTGGTGGTCAAGCCCGTTGGATCGGGCGGCACGGTCACGACGGTGACGGACGCCGCGGCCGAATCCCCGCCCGTATTGCTGGCGAGGACTTCTTAGTCGTAGCTGGTCCCGGCGGTCAGCCCGGTGAAGCTGTAAGTCGCCACATCGCCTAGCGTCGTCCAACTGTCGGCGCTGTCTTTGCGAACCTTGTAGCCCGTCGCGCCAGCCGATTTCGTCCAGGACAGCGTGATGCTGGTCTGCGTGATGCCGCTGGTGCTCAAGCTCGTCGGCGCGGCCGGGGCGTTGGGCAGGGTGCTGACTGTAACCGAGGCCGCTGCCGAATCCCCGCCGGCATTGCTGGCCAGCACTTCGAGGTCATATTCTGTATTGGCGGTCAAGCCGGTGAAGCTGTAAGTCGCGACATCGCCCAGAACCGTCCAACTGTCGCCGCTGTCTTTTCGTACTTTGTAGGCGGTGGCGCTGGTCGACTTCGTCCAGCTAAGCGTAATGCCGGTCTGGGTGATGCCGCTGGTTGTTAAGCTCGTCGGCGCGGCCGGCGCGTTTGGCAGGGTTTCCACCGCGGCCGCGCTGGCGCTGCAAGAGGTTGCGGCGCCTGCTTTCGCCCGCGCGCAGCTGGTAGCTGGTGTCGGCATCCAAGCCGGTGAAGCTGTGTTCGAGGTCGCTGCCGGAATCGACCCAGGCGCCGTTGTTCACGCTGACTTCATACGAAGTAACCCCGCTGGTGGGGCTGGCGGTCCAGGTCAGCTTGATGCCGTTATTCGTGATCTCGGAGGTTTGCAGATTAGTCGGCGGGTCAACATGCGCCGCCTGGGTCGTCACCGTTATTTGCGATTCGCCGCTGAAGGCGTCGAGCGTAGCAAAAGTGTCGTTAGCCGGAACGAGCGCGCGGACATAGAAGGTATAAGCTGTGCCGAGCGTAAGCTGGGCGAAGATGCGGGAGGTTGACTTGTCGCGGGATTGCCAGTTGCCGCTGCCTATCTTGACCTCGTAAGCATTTGCCCCTGGCGATTCGTCCCAAAGGAGCTGGACGATTGTGCCGGCCACACAGATATCTCGCAGATTTCCCGGGGCAATCGGGCTTGTGGTTTGGACGCCCACATTTGAATCTGCCGATTTCTCTCCATTGACGATAGCGCGGACCACATAGCCATACAATGTGCCGGGCTGCAAGCCGGTGATTGTGACGGACCTCCTACTGGCGCTTGTCTGTGTGGGCAGGCTCTCGTTAGGCAGCTTCGCTTCATATTCATAGCCAGTCGCTCCGGATACCGCCGTCTAGGCGATCGTGATGCTGTCCGCGGTGACCGCGGTGACGGTCACAGTTGGGGCTTTTATCTGCGCCTGCGCGCCGAAGGGCAGGGCGAGCAGGCTGAGAAGAACGAGTATCAGCCACCAAAGCCTGGCTGCTGGAAAATGTCTTGTGGGATTCTTGAACACTCGCATAATCTTCCCCGAGTTTTGGGAACTCCTTGGCGCCAATGTACCTTGCATTGTATTGAGAACCGCCAGCCGCGCAATTAAAAGAGCGAGGGAAAGTTGCTTTAAGCGAAGGGGCGGCGAGCCTGAGTTTTGGTCGCGGCGGCTTTATCCAGTACAATTTGACTAGGAGGCGCTTATGACCCTGCTAGAGCCAGAGAAAATCATCCGCACCACCTGCCCCTACTGCGGCGTAGGCTGTCAGATGGACTTGAATATCAAAGACGGGCGGATTTATCGCGTGGAAGCCCCTTTCGACAGCGCGCCCAATTACGGCAATCTCTGCGTCAAAGGCCGCTTCGGGCTGGACTTCGCCACGCATCCGCGCCGATTGAAGCAGCCGCTGATCCGCGACGGCGCGCGCGGTAATTTCCGCGAAGCCAGCTGGGACGAAGCGCTGGAATACGTCAGCCGGAAGCTGTCGGCCCTAGTGACGGAACACGGCGGCGACTGCGTCGCGACTTACGCCTGCGCCAAAGCCACCAACGAAGACAACTACGTCTTTCAGAAGTGGGTGCGCGCGGTGATGAAGACCAACAATGTCGATCATTGCGCGCGGCTCTGCCATGCCGGCAGCGTCACTGGCTTGCAGCTGGCGATTGGTTCGAGCGCCATGAGCAACAGCATTGGCGAGATGGAAAACCTCGATACCTTCATCGTCACCGGCAGCAATACCACCGAGACGCATCCGGTCATCAGCTTGTTCCTGAAAAAGGCGGTGCCATCGATCCGCGACAGATTGAGCTGACCGATTTTGCCACGCTCTGGCTGCGGCAGAAACCCGGCACTGATGTGGCCGTTTTCCAGGCCATGGCCAATGTCATCGTCAGCGAGAATCTCTTTAATCCCGAATTCATCGAAGCGCGCACCGAAGGCTTCGAGGACTATATCGAGTCGCTGGAGCATTGCAGTCCGGAGTGGGCGGAAGCGCTCAGCGGGGTGCCGGCCGACGATATCCGGCAGGCGGCGCGCATGTATGCTACGGCCGAGCGCGCGGCTTTCTATTGGGGCATGGGCATCAGCCAGAGCACGCACGGCACCGACAACGCCCTCTCGCTGACCAACCTGGCGCTGATGTGCGGCCACGCCGGCAAACCCGGCACCGGGCTCAATCCCCTGCGCGGGCAGAATAATGTGCAAGGCTGCTCGGACAGCGGCGGCTTGCCTAACGTATTCACCGCTTATCAGTCGGTCGCTGACGAGGGCATCCGCAGCAAATTTGAAGCGACTTGGCATACTGACCTGAATCCGCAGCCGGGCCTGACTGTCACCGAAATGGTCGATGGCGCGCTGACGGGCCAGATCAAGGCGATGATCGTCATGGGCGAAAATCCCATGATGAGCGAGCCCAATCTGTCCCATGCCCAGCATGCGCTGGAGGAACTTGACCTGCTGGTCTGCATCGACATCTTCATGAACGAGACGGGTGAAATGGCCGACGTCATCTTGCCGTCAGCCAGCTTCGCTGAGAAAGAGGGCACCTTCACCAATAGCGACCGGCGCGTACAGCGGGTGCGGCAGGCGCTGCCGGCCGTGGGCGAGTCGCTACCCGATTGGGAAATCATTTGCGACTTGGCGCAACGAATGGAAGCGCAGCTGGGCGTCGAGCAGAGCGCTGGCTTTGATTATGCCGATGCCGAAGCAATCTGGGAGGAGATGCGCAGCGTCACGCCGGATTTCTACGGCATCACTTACGAGCGTCTGGAGCTGGAAGGCGGCGTGCATTGGCCCTGCCCGGCGGCTGATCATCCGGGGACGCCCTACCTCTTCGAGGACGAGTTCCCGCGCGGCAAAGGCAAATTCTGGGAGCTGGAATACGGCACCGATAGCGAATTACCCGATGAAGAATATCCCTACCACCTGACGACCGGGCGCGTGCTATTCCACTGGCACGGCGGCACCATGACGCGCAGCTCGCGTCTGGAAGAGGCCTTCCCCGTGCCCATCGTCGAGATGCACCCGGCCGACGCCGGCGCGCTGCAGGTCGTCTCGGGCGATTGGCTGCGCATCACATCGCGGCGCGGCTCAGTCGAATGTCAAGTGATGGTCACCGGGCGCTCGCCAGTTGGCACGCTCTTCTTGCCCTTCCATTTCGTCGAGGCGGCAGCCAACCTGCTTACGCTGGACAAGATCGACCCGCGGGCGAAGATCCCCGACTTCAAGATGGCGGCGGTCAAGCTGGAGAAGGTGGCGCGCGCAGCCACGAATCTGGAAGAGCAGGGCGCGATCAAGGACCCGGTAAGATATGTGCATTGAGCTTGGTTTGCGCTAGAATAGCGTCTGTTTAGTTTATATGCAGGGAAGCTTATGAGCGAACTAGTGACCCCGGTCTTGCCGGTCGAAGCAATCAGCGCTTACTGCGAAACGCAGCCGATTGAACGCTTGTCACTGTTTGGCTCGGCGCTGCGAGATGAACTCAGAGAAGAGAGTGATATTGATTTGCTCGTGGAGTATCATCCTGGGGCAAGAGTTACCCTCTTAACTCTTGCGGGGCATGAGATTGACCTTGGCAATCTGATAGGGCGGAAGGTAGATCTCCGCATGGCAGGGGAATTGGGCAAATCCTTCCGTCAGCAGGTGATAGACAGCGCAAGACCGATATATGAAAAGAAGTCTTGAAAACGATCCAATCTACTTGAAGGATATGTTGGATTGGGCATTGGAAGCGCGGGAGCAGATAGACGGAGAAACTCGCAGGTCCTTTGAGCATGACCGACGTTTGCAGTTGGCTTTGATGCATGTGCTGGCAACTGTCGGAGAAGCCGCTAGTAAAGTGACCGTCGAATGCAGGACAGCAAATCCACAGATTCCATGAGCGAATATTGTCGGCATGCGCAACAGGTTAATACACAATTATCGCGAAGTCGTACTTCAAGCGGTTTGGGTTACAGTGGTTATTGATGTCCCTGATCTCATCACGGAATTACAGCGCATTTTAGAAGATGCTCAGCACTGAATTCAGCGATTGCGGAGGTCGCAACCGTGAGCGAGACCGTTACACTTAATCTGCCGCTTGATGCGATCCGCGAATACTGCGCTGGGCAACCGATTCGGCGTCTGTCCGTGTTTGGCTCGGCCGCGCGCAACGAATTGACGCCGGAGAGCGATATTGATCTGCTGGTGGAATATCTGCCGGATGCGTCCGTCGGCCTGTTCGCCATGTCAGGGCACAGGCTGGAACTTATCGAGATTGTCAAACGCGAAGTCGACTTAACGACTCCGAACAGTTTGAGTCCATACATTCGGGATGAAGTTCTGGATAGCGCGAGGCTCATCTATGAAAAGGACGCCTGAACGAGATCGTCTCCATCTGCTGCGTATGCGCGACGCCGCGCAACATGCAAAGGACTTTGTAAAGGGTCGCGATCGCGCGGACTTGGACACTGACCGCCTCTTCCAACTTGCTCTGGCAAAAGCCGTGGAGCTAATCGGGGAGTCCGCAAGTCACATTTCTGATGAATTGCGGACTCAGCAGCCCCATATTTCATGGAAGAAGATCATAGGGATGCGGCATGTATTGGTACACAACTACTGGCGTGTCGAGATGGACGTAGTTTGGGATACCGTCAACAACGACATCCCTCCGCTAATCGATCAGATGCAGCAACTTATCGAAATGGATGAAGAGCGGCGCAAGTGATGGCCGCCAGCCATTCGGCACTCTCCCTCGCCATCATCGCCGGCGGACAGAGCCGGCGCATGGGCCGCGACAAAGCCTTCGTCGAGTTGGGCGGCAGAGCCTTGATCGAACGCGTCATCCAGCGCAGCGCCGACTTGGGACAAGCCGAGACCATTCTGATCACCAACAAGCCAGCGGACTACGCGCATCTGGGCCTGCCGATGCACCGCGATATCTTGCCGGACACGGGCTCGCTGGGCGGGATATACACGGCGCTCGTAAAAGCGACGAGCCCGGCTGTGCTGGTACTGGCCTGCGATATGCCCTTCATCAACGCCGACCTGCTGCGATTCATGCTCACGCAACTGGACGCCGATACCGACATCGTCGTGCCGCGAGTGGACGGTTATCCACAGGCGCTGCACGCCATCTATCAAAAAACCTGCATCGCGCCCATCCGCGCGCAGCTTGAAGCGAATCGGCTGAAGATCATCCGCTTCTACGATCAGATGCGTGTGCGCTATCTGGACGAGACCGACTATGCCGAGTTTGATCCAGTTGGCGGTTCGTTCGCCAATCTCAATACGCCGGCGGAGTTGGAGCAAGCTCGACAATTGCTGCGAACGGAACGCAGCTCCTAAGGCGCCCAGCGCAAGTGCATACATGTCAAGCGTTGCCCGGTCTTGCTGAGAATCGGACGCCACCCAATCTTTTTGTTACAATGAAGTTATGAGCAAGACATTCGATCTGGATGCGACCCTGGAGGCATATCGTGGGCGCGGGCGTGAGGCGCTGCTGCCAGCCCTGTGGGATGTGCAGGGCGCGCGCGGCAGCATCAGCCCGGCGGACGTGCAGCAAATCTCTTTTATCCTGCGTGTGCCCGAAGCCGACATCTACGGCGTGATCGGCTTTTATACGCTCTTCCACGAGGAAGCCACTGGCCGGCGCATCATTCGCGTATGCAGCGACCCGACTTGCGCTTTGGCTGGCGCGGATGAAGTGTTGCACGGCGTCTGCTCGCGGCTCGGCATCAGCGAGGGCGAAACTACTGCTGACGGCGAATACACGGTGGAGCATTCGCCTTGCCTGGGCCTGTGTGATTATGCGCCGGCTGCGCTGGTCAGCGAACGCGGGGGGGCGGATAAGTCGCTGCCGCAAGTGACGCCCGAGGCGCTGCTTGGTGACTGGACAGACCTTTACTTCAGGCCCGCCGGCGACGCCGATTCCGTCATGCTCGATGCCTCGCTCGCTGACGCGCCGCAGTCCCTGTCGCAATATGGCGATTATACGGCGCTGCGCAAAGCGATCAGGGGAATGACGCCCGACGAGGTCATCGCCGAAGTGGAAGCCTCCGGTCTCATCGGGCGCGGCGGGGCAGCCTTCCCCACCGGGCTCAAATGGAAGTTCACGCGCGCGGCGCCGGGCGCTGTGAAATACGTCGTCTGCAACGCCGACGAAAGCGAACCGGGCACCTTCAAGGATCGCGTGCTGATGGAGCATCGCCCGCATCTGCTGCTGGAAGGCATCGCGCTGGCGGCTTACGCGGTCGGCACGGGCAAAGCCTATATCTTCATCCGCGGCGAATACCCCAAGGCCACGGCGATTCTGGTCGAGGCGATTCAACAGGCCGAGGCGGGGGGCCTGCTCGGCGAGAACATCATGGGCAGCGACTTCTCGCTTGATATCGAAATTCGCCGCGGCGCCGGCGCTTATATCTGCGATTCGAAGCGATCGAAGGCAAACGCGGTTTCCCGCGCATGAAGCCGCCCTATCCGACTACGTTCGGCTTATTCGGCCTGCCGACCGCCGCCAACAATGTTGAGACGATCTGCGCCGCTCCGCTCATCATCAACCGCGGCGCGGACTGGTTCCGTAGCATCGGCGTCGAGGGCAGCGCCGGCCCCAAGCTGGTTTCGGTCAGCGGCCACGTCGGGCGTCCCGGCGTCTACGAAATCGCGCCCGGCATGACGCTGCGGCACTTTCTCGATCAAGTCTGCGGCGGCGTCATCGGCGAGTTGCTGGCGGTATTGATGGGCGGGGCGGCCGGCACATTTTTGCTGCCCGACGAAATCGATGTCAAGCTGACTTTTGAGGACCTGCGCGCGGCAGGCAGCACCTTCGGCTCGGGCGCGATCATGGTCTTCAACCAGACCGCCGACCTGCGCGATCTGCTTAAGCGGTTGGGGCGATTCTTCCAGCACGAAAGCTGCGGCAAGTGTTTCCCTTGCCAGCTGGGCACGCAGCGGCAGGTGGAAATCTTGGAGCGCCTTGATGCGCCGCATAAGGACGACCGCGAGCGCCTGCTGGACGTGGGCATGACGATGACCGAAGCCTCGCTCTGCGGCTTGGGGCATACCGCCGGCATCGCCGTCATGAGCGCGATTGAGAAGTTTCCGCAGTTATTTGAATCGAACGGAAAACATCATGACTGACGAGACGATCAAGCTCCAACTCGACGGCGTACAGGTCAGTGTGCCAAAGGGCGCGACCCTCCTGGACGCAGCCCAGCAAGCCGGCGTCGACATCCCCGTCATCTGCTATCACGAAGCCACCTCGCCCAATGGACTATGCCGCATCTGCGTGGTTGACGTCGATGGCGGGCGCGTCCTGCAGCCGGCTTGCGTAGCCGAATGCCAGGCCGACACGCAGGTCGAGACGCGCAACGAGCGTGTGCTGCGCAGCCGCCGCACCATCCTCGAGATGCTCAACGCCTCGGTCAATCTGGAGCAAGCGCCCGAGATTCAGCAGATGATGACGGACTACGACGCCGACGATGCGCGCTTCCCCGATGCTCAGCTGCGCGAAGCCGAGGTGATCGACGACAATCCCTTCTACGTGCGCGATTACGAGCAGTGCGTACTCTGCTGGCGCTGTGTGCAGGTCTGCGCTGAAGACGCTCAGTTCACTTTCGCGCTGACGCTGAAGAATCGCGGGCACGATACCTCGGTGGCCACGGCTTTCGACATCGGCATGACCGAATCGCCCTGCGTCTTCTGCGGCCAATGCGTGGGCGTCTGCCCCACCGGCGCGCTCAAGCCCAAGGTGGAATGGGGAATGGAGCAGGGCTGGGACGCCGATGAAATGCGCCGCAGCACCCGCCGTCCACGGAAGCGAAGAGATGGCGCATAAAGAGATAGAGTTGGCTGGCGCGCTGCCCATCACCTACCAGCTAATTGAAGGTCAAGATCTGCGGCAAGTCGAAGGCGGCGTCATTGATGAGAGCCTGCTGTCGATCTATATCAATGGCGAATTGCTGGCGACTATGATGTGTAGCCCGTTGCAGTTGGAGGCGCTGACGGTTGGCTTCCTCTACAACGAAGGCCTGATCGACTCCGCCGCCGAGATCGGCCTCTTGCAGTTGAATCAGACCCGGAGCGTCGCCGATGTCATTTTGACGCGCGACGAAGTGCGGCTGCCGCGGCGCATGATCCTGACCACCGGCTGCGGCGGCGGCGTCACCGGGCAAGTGCTTTCGGCGAGCTACCCGGCGCTGGAATCCGACTTCGTCACCACACCCGCCGTCATCACTCGATTGATGCGGCAGCTTCAGGGCGCGGCGCGACTTTACAACGCGGTGCGCGGCGTGCACACGGCAGTGCTGGGGGATGAAGGCGGCTTGCTCGTCAGCGCCGAAGATGTGGGCCGCCACAATGCCGTGGACAAGGTGGCCGGTCAAGCGCTGCTGGACGGCATCGCAACCCCTGACCGCATCTTGTTGACCAGCGGGCGCATCAGCTCGGAGATGTTAGGCAAGGCGCGGCGCATGGGCGTGGCGGTCGTCGCCAGTCGGACGGCGCCGACCAGCATCACGCTGGAGCTGGCGGAGGCCTGGAATATCTGCGTCATCGGCTATGTGCGTCAAGGCGGCATGCGCGTCTACACGCATGGCTGGCGGCTGGGGCTCGGTGACTAAAGATCGTGCCTGTCATGCTGCGCCGCCGGACAGCAGCTGCTCGAAGAAGGTGTTTAAGCCCCGATGGACGTCCCGATCAAAACAACCGGGATACATTTTATCCCCGATCTCATCCAGTATTGCATGAGCTTCGATGACAGGGTCAACGGAGACGCCGCCCCAAATCGAGTGGCAATGCTTATAAGCCTCCAGCAAGACGGGCAGCGTGTCTTTAATTTTCGGTATGTTTATGCTGCCGTCAAAAGCTGGCTGTTGGTCGCTGCGCTGCGATAGCAGGAACGTCGCATAGTTGCTGCGAGTGTAATGTGTCCAGCAATCTGTCGCGCTCATCTTTGGATTTGCAGACTGAAGCAAGTGGTAACAGCGCCTTGCAGCAGGCACAAGAATACCAAGGGCTTCATCCGCGTTCGGGACAGCGCTTTTTTCTTCATTACTGAACTCAATTAAGGGTTCATCATCATTGTCCATGTAGCCCAAGGCTATTGACATTTTTATACCCTTGCTTAAAGTCGCGCCCACCTTGGCTTGCCAACTTCTCCAGCGCCCTGTTTCAACGGTGAAATGCGCCGCCGGATTTAAGCATGATCGCCTTTCAAGCTGTTGGGATAATCCGCGCCGCGGAAAATATCCCGATAGCCGGGCACGCCATCTTCATCCAAGCCGCCTGGATACAGCTTTGTACCGATCAACGCCAAGGCAAATATGACATCTGCCAGCATATCGCTACAGTCATCATTTCCAATTGAGAGACTCTCTTCGAAAGCGGTCATCAAGATAGGCAGCGTTTCTTCAATTTGCCTTATGTCAATCGTGGCGGGACATCCGCGAAGATGTCCCCGTAGCT
>JAGWBC010000065.1:0-4419 GCA_021296115.1 Anaerolineae bacterium
TGTTGGTGGGGGTGGGGGTAGTGGTAATTGTCTGCTTGTAGGTCGGTGTCGGCGTGTTGGTCGCGGTCGGGAATAATATCGCCTCCAATTGCTGACGATTCATGGCCGCCACCGTGCCGCCGACGGCGATAAAGATGAACAAAATGAACAGCGCAACCAGACGCCCGCGATTGCGGCGGCCGCGGATGACCCCGTCAATGCGGGAGATATCTGCGCGGCGCCCCAGTATGCGGAAAGGATCTTCGCGCATGGTGTCGAGCCAGGTCTGCGCTTCGCGATTATTGCCCTCTTGCAGCGCCTCTTCGGCCCGCTCCAGATAGCGCGTGAACAAGTCGTTGACCGTGCTGCGATAGCGCTCATCCTGGGCGTATTCGCCCACCATTTCCGCCAGCATCTGCCGCGCCTGCGCCAGTTCAGCATCGAAGTTCTGCGATACCAAGGCTTGCGCCCGGCGGATCGACTGCTGCGCGCGCGTGATATCGGCCTGCTGATTGCGCGAGCGCAGCAACAGCTCGGAGAAGGTGCTGTCTGTCGGGTCCAGCTCCAAGCCCAATTCCATCAGCTTGATAGCCGCGTTCATCAGCAAAATGCGTTCGTCCAGGGTCGTCGAGCTGCTGGCGTGGTTCAGGGACATCTGCGCCTGGTCGTTGACCTGCGCGCGGATGCTGGCCAGCTTGTTGTCCATTTCCTGCTGCATCTGCGCCAGACGCTGGCTGTTGGGCAGCAACTGCCGCGCGTGAGACAGCAGGGAGGCCACGCTGGCGACCTGCGCCACCTGCTCTTCCAAGGTACCGCCGATGGTATTCATGTTGACCGCGATTTGATCGTAGTCGCGCTGGATGCGCCGCAGCATCTCCAGCCGTTCTTCGGCTTGTGGATCGTTGGGCACGACGCGCAAGGCGCCTTCATATTTTCGCAGCGCCTCGGTCCAGTTGTCATTCGCCATCAGCCGGTCGCCATCGGCCAACAGCTCGCGGGCCAGCGCCAAATCCTGGATGTCCAGCAGCGCCTGCTCGACATCCTTCCAGGTCAAGATGCCGTCGCGTTCGGCCAGCTCGCGCGCCTCACGGTACAAGCCGGATGCCTGCTCGTAGTTGCCTGCGCGCACCAGTGAATTAGCGCGGTTGTAGGCGACGCGCGCCTCAAAGGGAATACGATGATCGGGCACGATGCCGCGGATCAAATTGTCTTCCGATTTCTCGCGGTATTCGAGCGCGGTGGGATTATTCGCCTGGATGGCCAAAATGCGATTGGCGACATCAATCGTCTGCTGATACTCGCCTGAGTAATAGCTTTCGGTCAGCGACTTCAGCAGCTCGTCTATGGCCGTGGATGCCGGCACGGGGCGCTCAGCTGCGGCGGGTTGCATTCTGTCTCGCGGCGGCTCGTCTCTGGAGCGGCCATAAGCGGACGGGGGCTCTAACTGCCTTTCGGCGCGGGCGGCGGGCCGTGAAGGCGGCGCAGCGCGCTCGCTGGCGTCGCTTGAAGGCGCCGAGCGCACATCGTGGCGGTCGAAGAGTTCTTGTACGCGCCGTTTGGCTTGGGCGCTGTGGGCGCCCGCTTGCTGCAGCAGGCTGATGGCGTCCTGATTGCCGGCGTCCATGCGCAGGGCGTCGGCCAGGATGTCGATGGCTTCGTCGATATCGTCGTCATCGCCAGCGATCTCGATGCGGATGCGCGCGCGCCGCACCAATCCGCGCAGCGCCGCTGTATTCGGGCGTACCTGGGTTGTCTGGCTGCCGGCGATTTCGGCAAATAATTCTTGCGCCATTTGCTCCAGGGGCGTATTCTTCGCCTCCATCAGCAGGTCGCGGGCTTCCTGCTCCAGCTCCCTGAGCGTCTGCGGGTCAACGGTTGCGCGCGCGCGCTGTCGAAGTTCCTCGATTGCCCTCTGTAGGTCCTGCATAATGGGAAATCCTATATCAGCGCTGCCTGCACATCAGGGGCTGCAGGGGCGCTTGCGGCGATCGTCTAAGGGGACAAGCGCCATACCAAGACGAGGGATTCTGTGATAGAGTTGGGCGAGATCAACTTCCGACTGCGGTCAAGCAACTATGGCATCGTTTCAGCATATCAGACCCAGATACAAACTGATCTTATTCTATAATATCAAACCCGAGAAACAAGACCAATACTATCGCTACATGCTTAGCAGTTTCGTGCCGGCGATACAGAAATTGGGCGTCTACATGCACATGGTATGGCATATCGCCTATGGCGATCACCCGCGCCGCAAGATCGAATTTGTCACCGAGAGCTCGGATATTCTACGACGGCTCTTTCTCAGCGACGAATGGGACGAACTTGAAAACAAGCTGCGGCGTTATGTCGACGATTACGAGCGCAAAGTCGTCGACTACCGCAACGGCTTCCAGGTGTGACGGGCCAGGATATTCTTGGGCTTGGGCCGCGCGAGTTTGATTAGCGCTGCGCCATGCCTCCGCCTCTCGCTTGCAATTCGCCGCAGCGAACGTAGAATGAAATAACCAGCGAAACATAAAAGAGGTCTGTACTTGCGATGGATCTATTAGATTTGCTGCCATTCTTGCGCGAGCAGCCGGTATTCATTCAAAGTCTCGCCAAAGACATCGTTCCGTTTCTGGCTGCGCTTTTGCTGATCGTCATCCTGCGCTGGCTGCTTACGTGGCTGCTGCTGCGCCCCCTGCGCAAGTTGGTCGGCCGGTCCAGCAGCGATATTGACGACCGGCTGTTGGAAGCCAGCGTTTCGCCTGTGCAGCTGGCGGGAATCGGGATTTCGCTGATTGTCGTCACCTTCGTCTTCGCCTTTGACGCGCAGGTCAAGAATATCGCCGTTACAATCGGCCGCGCCCTGCTGATCAGCGCGGTATTCTTTGGCGCTATGCGTTGGTTTGAAGTCCTGACGCTGCGTCCCGATGTATTCGCCCGCCTTACCGGCTGGTCCATCCCCGAGCGATTGCTGCCCTTTCTGAATACCCTGGTCAAGTTTCTAATCATCGCGCTTGGCGTCATCTTCGTCCTGCAGGAACTTGACTTTGATGTGGCCGCCTTGATCGCTTCGCTCGGCGTGGTTGGCATCGGGATATCGCTGGCATCGCAGAATACCGTGGCCAATATGTTTGGCTTCGCCGCCATCGTCTCCGATAATCCCTTCAAGGTCGGTGATTTCATCAAGACGCCCAACGTCACCGGCATCGTCGAAACGGTGGGTGTGCGCGCTACCCGCGTCCGTCAGCTGGATCAGGCGCTGGTCACCGTGCCCAATAATGCCTTGACCGACGCCGTGGTGCTAAATTGGTCGCGCATAGAAAAGCGCCGCCTCGATGTCACATTGACCTTCACTTACAGCACCACGGCTCAACAGATGCGGGATGTGGTCCAGCGCATCCGCGAGCTTTTGGAGAATTATGACGACATTGACCCGGAGACGGTCATGGCGCATTTCGTCGACTTCAACTCCAGTTCCTTGGATGTCCGCGTGATTTGCCAGGTGCTGCTGCCGGATTTCCGCGAATTCACCGCCAAGAAAGAAGCCATCTTCCTGGAAATTATGGGGATTGTGGAGTCGCTAGGCATCAGCTTCGCTTTCCCCAGCCGGTCGCTGTATATCGAATCGACGCCGGAAAGCGCCGCCGGTCAAGCGCAGGCGGACGAAGAAGAAGCGGCCGAGCGCGCTTCCGCCGAGACATGACCAGCGCGCTGATGGCCGCCATGGGGTTCAGCGAAGCCGATCTCGAGGCGAATCGAAGCGGCAGGCTCAGTCCGGCGCAGGCGGTGCGTTTGAAAGCATCGCGTCAGCGCCAGATGGCAATTGCGCTGCTGCTGTTCTTCAGTCTGGTAATCGTGGCGACGGCGCTGATTTACATGGGGCAGCGCAGCGGAAATCCGATTCTCGGCTTGGCCGGCGCCTTGCTGATCGTGATTAACGCCGTGATCGTCGGTACGCTGGGGCGCGGCTATATGCGTCTGGGCGGCGACTTGCGGCCGGGCAATATCGAGGTGCTGGCTGGAGAGGTGGAACGTGTGCTGCGCCGCGGTCGGCAGCGGGACAATTATCTGATTCGCATTGACGGCGCCAGCCTCTACGTGACCAAAGAGGTCTTTCTGGGCTTTAAGCACGAAGCGCCTTATCGCCTTTATCGCGGGGCGCATTCCGGTTTGCTGCTGTCGGTCGAGCCGCTTGGCTGAAACAGGTCGCCCGCTGCTGAGGGAATCGACTTTTCGCCGCGGAACTTGAATGAGAATGGGGCAGCTGAGGGAGCGCATTGATTAGGCAACACCCATCCCGGCTTTTGCTGCCGATTTTCATCTTTCTGCTGGTGGCGCTCTATATTTTGTCGCCCGCGCTTACTTCAATTTCCAGCGTCTACCTGGGCCACGAATCCGGCGATGCCTACAAGATGGCGCGCCACATTTGGTGGTATAAGACGGCGCTGCAAG
>JAGWBC010000065.1:4439-15472 GCA_021296115.1 Anaerolineae bacterium
GCTCTTTCGGCTCTGGGCGAATCCGCTGCAATTCTTCCCTATGTGGCTCTTGGCCTTTTTTGTGCCGCTGGCAGCCGCCTATAACCTCGGCATAATTCTGACTCTCGTTTTTAACGGCTTGACCATGATGCTGCTGGCGCGGCGTTGGCTGCCGCCGCAGCAAGAGTTTCCAGCGATACTGGCGGGTATAGTTTTTATGATCTTCCCGGCCATGCAGGGCCACCTCGCTGCCGGGCACGCCGGGCTGCTGGCGCAGTGGCCGGCGCCCTTGTTCATTCTGCTCCTCTTCGATTATGCCGACTCGGGCGGCACTCGGCGTTTTTTCGGCGCTGTATCCTGCTTCTTTTTGGCCGCGCTGGGCCACAGCTTGCAGGTTCTGTATCTGCTCGCGCCATTGACCATGCTGTTTTTGCTGGCGCGCCTTTACAAAAGAGACTACGTCGGCGCGGCGCGTCTGATCGCTGTTGCAATGGCCGGCTGCCTGGCGCTGCTGATCTTCCTTTCGCCGGTGCTGGGGGAGGCCTTCCAGCGCACGACTTCGGAGCTTGGGGCTGGCCATGTGCGCGACAGTGTTGACGTGGCCAGCGCGCTTTCGCCCGCGAAGGGCAATCCCTTCTGGCGCCAGCTTGGTGCGCAATCGACGGATTCAGCTTCTGCAATCCCGGCGGACGGCGCCGGCTATATCGGTATATTGGGCGGGCTGCTGGCGCTAACCGGCATTCTTTGGCGGCGGGAGGCGCGCTGGTGGCTGCTGGTCGCCCTGGTAGCCTGGGTGCTGGCGCTGGGTCCGGTGCTGAAAGTCGGGGACCAGGCGGTCTCGGCATTTATCGCTGGCTACGAGGCGGTTGTGCCCCTGCCCTATGCCCTGGTGATGAATCTGCCGCTGTTTGAATTAGCGCGGACGCCTGAGAGATTCATGCTGCTCTTCGCCCTCATGTTTGCCGTGCTGGTCGGTTTCGGCGCAGCGGTCTTTTGGTCCAGTCGCTTCGTACAGCGACGTCAACGCTATGTGCAGGCGGCATTGGCAATTGCGCTCGCTCTGTTATTGATCGAAGACTACCGGCTATTTTCGGCCTTCCCTACGGTGCCGGCCGAGATACCGCAGGCGATCTACGCATTGAGCGAGCGGCGGGATATCCGCGCCATCTACAACGCGCCCTATGACAATTCGTTGGCGGCGAAAGAAGCGATGCTGCTGCAGACCGCGCATGGCAAGCCGCTGATCGCCAGCCACGATGACAGCGGGCGCGTGGATACGGCCCGGCTGGAGCTGCTGGCCAGCTTCCGCCCGTCGCTGCTTAACAATGCCCACGCCGACGTAGTCATCTTCAACAAAGCGCAGGCCGCGAGGAGCGCGCAATTTGGTCTCTTGCAGCGGGCGCGGCAATGGCTGGGCGAGCCCTTTTTTGAAGACCAGCGTTATGCTGTCTACGAAACGCCATTCACGCCGGCGCAAACGGCCAAGCTGCACTCTACCCGCTGGGACGGGCAGACGCATGTCACCTACATCTACAAGCAGCAGCCCGGCTGGATGGAATACAGCGCGAACCTGGAAGCGGCCAATCGCCGCGTACACCTGTCGCTGAATGGCACGCCGCTGGAAACGCTTCAGGTCAACGGCCGCATTCCCGTGTCTATCCCCCTGCCGATGGCTCGCAGCGGCTATCACACCTTTCGCATCGCCCTTGATCCGCCTTGCCCCGAGCGCATTGACAGGGAACTGCTTTACTGTCAGTCGGTTGACGTCGACGGCGTGGACACGCGCGTACTGTCCAACGGCGCAATCTACGACCCCATACGCATCGCCGACGGCATCGTGCTGGCGGGCTACTACCTGCCCAAGCAATTCGAAGACGAAGTCGCCATACGCCTTTGGTGGCGTTTCGAATCGGACCGCAGCGTCAACGATGTGCGCTTCGTGCATATCCTAGATGAGGAGGGCTTGCCCGTGCGCGACCGCCCCGACGATCATTCCTTCGGCGAAGTCGCCGCCGGCAGTGAATTGACGGAGACGCTGATACTGGACACGAGAGAGCTGGCGGATGGCGAATACAGCATTTTGACCGGATGGTACGAATTGCCCTTCGCCATTCGCTACGATGTCTTGACCAATGTTGAGGGCGCGGAGAACGACACCGTGGTTCTGGGGCAAATCCGCGTGCGCAACTAAGGCCCGCGCCGCATGGTCAGACGCCAATGACTCAACGACGACAATACTTTCATAATATTTGTTCATTACTCTACAGGTTACAAGTCTGATACTAGGGGAGGCACTGCCATGAAACGCGTCGTGGGATTCGCCTTGGCGCTTTGCTTGCTGCTCACGCAATCAGTCGGCGCGCTTGACTACGACACCGCCAATTATCGCAAGACGATGATTCAGATGCTGGGCTCGGCATTTGACGCGACCCGCGGGCGCCTCGTCGATGTGGCGGTATACGATGCGGTAGCCGCGTCCGGCGACAGACTCTACCTGGCGCCGCTGATCGACATCGCCTACTTTGGTCGCAGCGCCGAGATAAACCGCGCCGTCATCGAAGCGCTCAATGCCTTGACTGGCGAGAATATGGGCTGGAAGGGTTACTTCGAGTGGGCTGGCGCGAACGATATCGCGCTGCCGCCATTTTACGACGAATTCAAAGGGCAGCTGCTGGCGAGCTTCGTTGACCCCGAATTCACGCGCTTCTTTGAGCCCGGCGTCGCCGAGACCGCCGCGATCAACCTGGTTGAGCCGGTTTGGGGCGGCGTCACAGTCGATGGCATTCCCTCGTTGGTCAACGCGCGGCAAATCACGCCGAAAGACGCCACCGACGAGGGCTACCAACACTCGGACTTCTGCCGCGACGGCGATTGCAGCTATCCGGCTGCGGATGAGTTGGTCTTCGGGCTCAGCTTCAAGGGAGACAGCCGCGCCTATCCCCTGCGTCTGCTGAATTGGCACGAGATGTTCAACGATGTCATTGGCCATGCGCCGCTCTTTGAGGAACCGGAGGGCGAGCAAGTCTGCAATTTCCGCGCGCCCACGCCTTTCGAAGTTCGCGCGCGTTCGGGTGATGACTGGCTGCTGATCTACGGCCGCTCAGCCGATTGTCCGCGCTCGGGTTGGCTGCGCAGCGCGGACGTCGTCTGGTTTGACGATGTCGCGCCGGAGCTACCGGATATCGCTGCCGGCGACGAGGCGCTGAGCGTCGGCCATCGCGGCCGCGTGGACGGCAAGCCGGTCATGCTGGCCTACTGCACGCTCTGTGGCGCCGGCGTTTTGTACGACGTCAGCATCCCCGATCTCAGCTACACGACAGTTGCCGGTGAAACGGTGCAAATGGGCGATACGGCGCTGGAATTCGGCTCGACCGGCATGCTGATGCGCTCGAACAAACTGATGTACGACCGCAATACCGACACGGTCTGGAACGCCATCACCGGCGAACCCGCCTTCGGCCAGCTGGTCAGCAGCGGCGTCGTGTTGGATGTGCTGCCGGTGGTCGTCACCGATTGGGCCAGCTGGCTGGAGGCGCATCCGGATACCAGCGTGCTCAGCCTGGATACCGGCTTCCTGCGCAACTACAGCAACGGCGCCGCCTACAGCGACTACTTCAACAGCGCCGATCTGATGTTCCCGTCCTGGCAGCAAGATACCGCGCTGATTCAAAACAAAGATATGGTCTTCGCGCTGCGGCTGCAGGGCCAGGCCAAGGCCTACCCGCTGGCGACAATCATTCCCGAGCGGATTGTCAAGGACCGGGTCGGGCAGACGGATCTGGTGATCATCGCCGAGGCGACGCCGGAGCGCGACTTCTTTGAACCGGGCGGCGCAGCGGTCCGCGCCTTCGAAAGCGGCGGGCTGGTATTCACTGCCGGCGATGACAGCATGACGCTGACCAGCGATGATGGCCGCAGCTGGCAGATCACGGAAGGCGCGCTGATCGCGGATGACGGCGAACGCCGCGAACGCATCGGCGGGCATTTGGCATTTTGGTTCGGCTGGTTCGGCTTTTATCCGGACACGCTGGTCTACGGAGAATAGACGCTTTCCCTGGATTACCCTTGGCGCTTGCGTTTTGGTTTGCGCTTGCGCTTTTGGTAGGCCGCCGGCGGCGCTTCCAGGTCATGGGCTTGGGCTCGGTCCTGCGGCGCCAGCCAGCCGTGAAATTCGCTGATGTGGCGGCGCTCGATCCGCTCGGCTAGCTCGGTTTGCGGGTCGGTGTCGGCCAGCAGACGGCCGCGCGCGCTGCCCAGGCGGCTCCAGCGGCGCTCCATTTCCGCCCGCGGCGAGCGTTCATAAGATTGTCGATAGGCTTCGCGGACCAGATTGCGGCGCGCGGTTGTGATCAGATTGTCGTCATGGATGCCCGCGGCTTCGACTTCAAAGGAGGCGCTTGAATCGCCGGCGCCATGGCGCATCGCCACCAGCAGGCCCAGGCTGCCGCCGAGAAGCGCGCCGGCTACAGCGCCTTCGGGCAGACCTCCCGCCAGCAGGTAAGTCGCAAGCGCGCTGACCAAGGCGCCGATGATGGTATATAGCGCGAGCCTGATCATTCCTCGCGCCTATTTGCGTCAGTGCCCACGTGTATACCGTCGGGCTGATATTTGTCAAGGCGGGCGGCTCTGATCAATTCGTCGCGTGCCGGGCCGATTGAGCGCGTCCCCTCGACATGATGTCGGACGGCGCTTGAGCTTGCATCTCGGTATGCTCTGATGCGCGCGCCGAAATAAGCGCCGATGATCGCCCCAATGATAGCGCCTCCGACCGCGCCTTCGGGCATAAATTCGGCGGTGACCAAGCCGGCGACCGCGCCAATGACTGCGCCGAGCAGCATGTACTTGAGTAGACTTGTCAGGAATGCGCGCATGGCGGACTGTCCTCACAGGTTGCGGAGTACGCGGATCAGCGCACAAAAGAGCCGCCAGTTAATGACGCGGCGCTGCTTTCATAAGATTATATCGGAAACGGGTCCTGCGCCCTAAGAATGCGACTGCTCGGTGACAGCCGGCAATCGCGGGCGCAAACTTATTGTCTTGAAGATGCGGCGCGCCGCTCAAAGAAGGCCTGCATGATCCCGCGCGCCTCATCCGAGACCAACCGCTCGCCGATCATGCTCAGCTCCAGCTCCATCGCTTCTTGCACGGCTAGCGCGCTGCCGCGTCGCAGCAGCAACTTGGTCTGCCGCAGGGCTTGCGGCGGCTTGGCGGCCAACTGCTCGGCTTTCGCAAATGCCAGCGCCTCCAACTCATCAGCGGCGACCACGGCATTCACGATCCCGCATTCCTGCGCCTTCCGCGCGTCGAAAGCCTCGCCCAGCATCAGCAGCTCGGCGGCGCGCCCGTAGCCCAGCATACGCGGCAGCAGGTAGGTCGAGCCCGCTTCCGGCAGCAGGCCCAGGTCGATGAAGGCGAAGTTGAATTTGGCGTCCGCGGCGGCATAGACCAGATCGCAATGCAGCAGCATGGTTAGGCCCACGCCGACCGCCACGCCATTGACCGCGGCCACGATGGGCGCCTTGGCCGCGGCGATGGCCCGGATGAAGCGCGCGGCGGAATCCGAGCCGGGGTCGCTAAGAAAGCTGTTCAGGTCGTTGCCGGCGCAGAAGCTGTCGCCGCTGCCGGTGATGGTGATGACGCGGATGTTGAGGTCGGCGTCGGCGCGCTCGATGGCTTCGCGCAGCGCGTCGTACATGGCGGGGGCGAGGGCGTTCTTTTTCTGCGGCCGGGTGAGCTGGACGCGGAGGATGTGGTTGGTGAGTGTGGTGGTGATGTTGGGCATTGTGGATCCTCTATCGCTAGACATTCAATAGTTCCATGGGCGTACTGCTTTGCCAAATTCAATGATTGTTCGTGTATCTAATCAAATATGTCGAATACCCTCATCTATAATTGCCATGATTCTGGCTTCAAGATCGGTACTTACAATTGCCATGATTCTGGCTTCAAGATCGGTACTTACTTTGGAATCGTTTTCGGCCTTGGCGGCAGCGCAGACGGCATCCTCAAACGCCCGTTCAACTATCGAAGCCTGGTTCATAGCGTCTCTTCTAATATTCGCAAATCGCTTGCCCAACGGCTTTCTTTCGTGGTCCGGAAATCCCTTTGCCGTTTTAACAATTGGCGCGGCTTTGACAGCGGAGTTGATTCCACTTTCAATTCTGTGCTTATACTCTGCTTTACTCACTCGAACCTGTGCTTCCTTCAATTTTCCTTCAAGCACGTTATATTGTTCAGATTTGATTTCAGCTTTTTCTTGCACCTGTTGCAGTTTGCTTTCAAGTTGCGCTAGTTGATTGGCACCTGTTGTGTCAGTTTGTAGCGCCTGCTCCAGTTCAGCTTCAAGATAGTCTTTATCTCGCGATAATTGGTTGACGGTTCTGTCTGCATTAACAAGTTGATTCTCGACTGATTCTTTTTCTAGAGATATGGCTTCAGCATAGCGTTGCAGATGTTTCAGTTCAGTTTGCGTCTGCGCCCTTAGCTCAGCTTCGCGTGCCAATTTCTCTTGCACGTCGAGCAGTTGCGCCTCAAGTTCCGCTAAGTGTTGTGCATCCGCTCTCTATGTTTTTCCGTGCTTAGCTTGGATGGCCTTGAGCTTCCTCAAGTCCTTTGAGAGCCGCTGTACCTCATGCAGTGTCTTGTGCAACTGATCTTCAATCTCGCTTCGCTTTAGCGACTCCGACTCAAAGCGACGACGATACTGGCGCCGCTCCGTGGTTACGCTAGTTCTGAATTTGGTTTCCTTGGATAAGGCATACTGCGCGTCTTTCAGCTGCCGTTTGAGTCTCGAATTATTTTCAGCAAGTTCGCCGTGGATCACATGGGATAACCGTTCTTCCTCATCTCGCTCAGCGATTACTTTCCGCAGTTGCCTTATCTCGCGTCGTGCCGCTTTTAGTTGTGATACCAATTCGGCATTATTTTTAACTCCAACTTGAGTGTCCTGTTGCGCTACCTGCACTTGAGCTTCGAGCGCGGAAATGTTTTGAGACGTGAGAACGGCATATTCACGTGCTCCCTTCAATTCTTCTTCAAGTTC
Source organism: Anaerolineae bacterium (assembly GCA_021296115.1). Lineage (GTDB taxonomy): Bacteria > Chloroflexota > Anaerolineae > Aggregatilineales > Phototrophicaceae > UBA6055. Next base: position 11,461 of record JAGWBC010000065.1, read on the forward strand.
GGCTCTATTTTGTGCTTCAGCATTGATCTGGTTTGTAGCTGCTTCAAGTTGTGCTTCAAGTGCATCTTTTTGTTTGGCAGAGGTGGCGACATTGTTCTGCTCTCGTTTCAGGCGTTCGTTGACACCACGAATTCGTAACAACAATGCTATCGACACTGCCGATAAGACTAACACAAATGCTTCCATAATCGTCCTCACTGCATAAAGCTAAGTACGAGCGGCGATTTATGTGGGGCGCTCCTGCAGCTTACTTCCCATCGGACAGCAAATCTATATCTTGCCCTTTCAAAACCGCCTTGACCTCTTTCGAATCCTATATAGGTCTTGATCTTGGTTTCCGTCTTCACCGTATCCTTACTCTGTGTCCTTTGTGCCTCTGTGGTGAATTATCTGCTCCTTCCTTAGCATCTCCAGGAAACGCGCAGCCCACCCCCACACAGTGGCGGCCGCTGACCGGTTTGATTCATTGTCCTGCTTCACTCTTGCTTGCGTGGGGTCGCTGTCGGCCCGCCTACACCCCGCTCAAATCCAGCAGGCGCAGCGGATTCTCGATCAACTCGCGCAGGTGGTTCATGAATTGCGCGCCCTCGGCGCCGTTGCTGACGCGGTGGTCTACGCTCAGCGTCATATTCATGCGTGTGCCAACGCCCAGCGAGCCATCGGCCTCAACAACCGGTACTCGCTGAGACGACGACACCGCCAGGATGCCCGCTTCCGGCGCGCTGATGATGGCGGAGAAGTCCTTGATGTTGAAGGGGCCCATATTGCTGATGGTGAAAGTGGCGCCGCGGATGTCGTCCGGCTTGATGCGGCCGCCGCGGGCGCGCTCGTACATGGCTTTGTTGCTTTCGGCCATTTCGCTAAGCGCAACCGCGTCGGCATTATGGCAGACGACATTGACCAAGCCGTTCTCCGGCAAGGCGACGGCGATGCCGATGTTGATGCGCTTGTGCCGCACGAAGCGATCGCCGTAATAATGCGTATTCAAGTTGGTGAAGGCGCGTAACGTTAGCGCCAGCGCTTTGATAAGCATGTCGTTGACGCTGACCTTGATGCCGCGCTCGGCCAGGGCCTTGTTGATTTCGGCTCGCAGCGCCAGCAGAGGCTCCACATCCGCCTCGACGGTCACGTAGAAGTGCGGCGTATTGCTCTTGCTGCGCACGGTGCCATCGGCGATGGCGCGCCGCATCCGTGACAAGGGGATGACTTCCACATCCGCTTCCGGCAGTTTGCCCCAGGTCGCTTGTCCGGTCGCGGCGGTTGGCGGAGCAGTCGGCAGCGGCGGCAATTGCGGCTGCGCGCTGAGATTCTCCACATCGGATTTGACGATGCGCCCGCCGGGGCCCGAGCCCTGCACACGGCTGAGGTCGATGCCCTTGTCCGCAGCGATTCGGCGCGCCAGAGGCGATGCCTTGATGCGCCCGTCGTCGGTCATGGTTTGGCCGTTGGTCGGGATCGCCGGTTCGGCATGAGGCGCCGCTTTGGGAGCCGCCTCTTCCTGCGGCGCGACAGTATCGCCCTCGCCGCCGATGACTGCGATTACGGTGCCTTCGCCCAGTTCATCGCCGGGTTCGGCGCGCAGTTCCAGCAATTGGCCGGCGCTGCCCGCTTCGATCTCCACCGTCGCTTTATCGGCTTCGAATTCGGCGATGATATCGCTCGCGCTGACGGCTTCTCCGACTTGCTTCAGCCAATTAATCAGCAAACCGTCCATGGTGAGCTTGACTTCGTGCGCCATTTATAGGATCTCCTTCACCGCATTCACGACTTTTTGCGCGTCAGGCAGCGCCAGCAACTCGATCTCCTTGGAATAGGGCAGGGGCACATCTTCGGCCGCCACCCGCTTTATGGGCGCGTCCATGTAGTCAAACATATTCTCTTGCAAGAGCGCCGCGATTTCGCTGCCGAAGCTGTACATCGGCAAGGACTCTTCCACGATTACGCAGCGGTTGGTTTTCTTGAAGCTCTCGTACACCAGCTCCATATCCAAGGGGCGCAGCCAGCGCAGGTCAACCACTTCCGCTTCCACGCCGTCTTGGGCCAAGGCTCGCGCCGCCTGCAGCGCCCAATCGACGCCGCGCGCGTAAGCCACTAGAGTCACGTCGCCGCCCTCGCGCTTGATATCGCCTTTGCCGATGGGGATCAGGAAGTCGCCGTCATCTTCTGCGGGCATCGGTCCCGGCTTGGGGTAGAGCGCGATGCTCTCGCTGAACAGCACCGGATTGTCATCGCGGATCGAGGCTTTGAGCATTCCGTAGGCGTCCATGGAATTCGAGGGGCAGCCGACGTAGAGACCGGGGAAATGCGCGAAAATCGGCTCCGGCGCGTGCGAGTGCGAGGCGGTGGCTTGATTGCCCCAGCCGCTGGCCGCGCGATACACGAGCGGGACTTCAAACATGCCATCGAAGAAATAACGCACTTTCGCGGCGTGGTTGGCGATGGCGTCCAGGGCCAGAAATGCGAAGTTTATCGTCATGAATTCCGCCACCGGCCGCAAACCAGCCATGGCCGCGCCAACAGCCACGCCACCGATCGCCATCTCGCTGATGGGCGTATCGCGGACGCGCCGCTCGCCGAATTCCTCCAGGAAGCCGCGCGTGACGCGGTGTGTTCCCTGCCAGAAGGCGACCTCTTCGCCCATGACAAAGACATTCTCGTCGCGGTGCATTTCTTCTCTGAGCGCCCGGCGGATAGCCTCCCGCATAGCGACATTTCTTGCTGCCATGATCTGTCCTTGTGTCGATCAATCTATGCCGGCGCCGATGCTGGCCGCCGTCTTATGCACCAAATCGGAACCTACGTAAGTATTCCGCATCAGGTATTCATAGCTGCTGGGCAATTCACTGGCTTCGGCGAAGGTCACCGACTCCGCCACAATGCGCTTCGCGTCGGCTTCATGGCCCGCTAAGACATCCGCCACATCGCCGTATTTGCTTTCGATGCAATCGCGCAGAATCTTGATCGGCTCGCGCGTCGCCATCCATTCCTTGAGTTCCGCCGACATGTCTTCGCGGGCGTCGTACTGCTTGTCCGAGACGCCATGCCCGCGATAGCGATAGGTGACATGCTCGATGACAGCGGGCCCCTTCGCCCGGGCGTAGTCGACAGCCTTGGACGCGACCGCGTACACCTCCAGCGCATTCTGGGCGTCAACCCGTCCGAAGCTCTTGATGCCATAAGCTTCTGCTTTGCGATGCAGCTCGACCTGGCCGCTGGCGCGATCGACTTCGGTGCCCATGGCGTAGCCGTTGTTCTCGATGATCCAGACTACCGGCAAATCCCAGATGGCGCTCATATTCAGCGATTCGTGGAAGTAGCCGTTGTTGGTGGCGCCATCGCCGACATAGGTCATAGTGACATCGTCCTTGCCGTGATAGCGGGATTCCAGCGCGATGCCGGCCGCAAGGGGCAAATGGCCGCCGACGATGGCGTAACCGCCCCAGAAGTTGTGGTCCTTTGAGGCCAGGTGCATGGAGCCGCCCTTGCCGCCGCTGCTGCCGGTTTTCTTGCCCATCATCTCGGCCATGACGGCCGTTGGGTCCATGCCCAGGATGAGCGCGATGCCGTGGTCGCGGTAAGCGGTGATGACGTGGTCGCTCTTGCGCAGCGCCGCCATGGAGCCGACGCCGCTGGCCTCGTGCCCGCTGTAGAGGTGCAGGTAGACGCCGGTGATGCGCTTCTCTTCGTAGAGGCGATGGCAGGTTTCTTCAAACTCTCGTATCAGCACCATTTGCCGATACCAGTCCAGGAGCATTGCTTTTGTCGGTGAAGCCATGCAGTCCCTTTCGTCGCTGCGGGATCGTTGCCTGTCCGGTTAAGTGGGCAAGTATAACATATTTGATTTGCGATTTGGATTCTGGGATTTGCTTTCACTTGACAGGGAAGCGAAACGATCATATAGATCAAGTGTGCGATTCGTCCCAATGTTAGCAGCCAAGAAAGCCCCAAGCAACCTTACCGGACTTTCATAAAGCGAAACCCTTCGTCAAGTGGGTGGGCGGCAAGCGCAGCC
>JAGWBC010000066.1:0-323 GCA_021296115.1 Anaerolineae bacterium
GCGCACGTCCATGAACGCGCCGCGGCGGCGGAGGAATTTCTGCTGGGGCAATCGGCTGACTAGTGTGCTGCCGGCCCTGGGTCAGCTCGTGGGCGCCCCGTGAAGATGTCTATCAGTTTATTGACGCGCAAGAGGCGTGTTACCGGGCGCAAGCCATCTTATCAGGTCTTAGTGCGCTTTCCCTGAGCCGTCCCGCGCCCGGGGTTTAAGCCAGCCAATGCATGGAGGACAAATTACATGGCGAACCATCCTACCGGAATATCAGCAAGAGCTTTTGCCTTCGCTTTGCTGGCTTGGCTAATGCTCGTCATCGCGGTGCTGCC
>JAGWBC010000066.1:423-13391 GCA_021296115.1 Anaerolineae bacterium
CATTCACGCCGGAAGCCTGGGCGGCGGAAGAAGCTGACATGGTCGAAATCTACGGCGAGCGCGGCGCCGGCGGTGGCCGCGGCAACGGTGGCCCGGGCGGACGTGGTTACGGACGCCTCCCCCAGCCGAACCTAGCAGATCTCGCAGCGCTTCTTGATCGCAGCGAGGAAACGGTGCAGGCTGCCATTGCCCTATTTCCCGACATCAATGCCATGGTCGAAGCCCTCGAAATCGAGGATGACCAGCTGATCGAGGCGTTAGGGGTGCCGGAAGGGTTCAGACCCCCAGCCGGCGCTGATCGCGGCGGCGCTGGGCAAGATGGAGTGGGGCGGCCAGGCGGTGGTCCTCGTCAAAGGAACCCCATCTGGGCGCCAGTCACCGTAGAATTTGCCGGTCAAACATGGTGGCAAGTCGGCTTCCGCTACAAGGGCAATACCGCGCTCAGCATGAGCTGGGGCATTAATGCGACCGCCCTGCCATTCAAGCTCGACTTCGACGAATTTGAGGACGCGAATCCCGAGTTAGACAATCAGCGCTTTTACGGCTTCAAACAGTTGGGCTTCGGCAATAATTTTGGCGATCCCTCGCTGCAGCGGGAGAAGGTGGCGGCCGATGTTTTTCGCGCAGCGGGCGTACCAGCAGCGGAGACCGCCTTCTACGCGGTATATGTCGATAATGGCAATGGCGAAGGCTTCCAACCTTGGGGCTTCTATACGGCTGTTGAGCTGCCGGACGATACCTTGATTGAAACGCAATTCGCCGACGACGATGGGAATATGTACAAGCCTTCTGGTGGCGGCGCAACATTTGCTGCTGACAGCTTCACTGAGGAGAGTTTTCCCAAGCGCACCAACCGACAGTCCGAATTTGCAGATGTGCAAGCGCTCTCTGATGTCCTGCACGCCGAGACACGCTTAAGTAATCCTGTTGCCTGGCGGGAAGAACTGGAAGCGGTATTCGATGTGGAACGTTTCCTGCGCTGGCTGGCGACAAATCGCTTCGTTCAGAAGCGAGACACCTACGGTACGATGGCGAAAGATTTCTACCTTTACGCTGATAGCGCTAGCGGACAGTTAGTCTGGATCCCCTGGGATAACAATTAAGCTATGGACGACGGCAGCCAAGGTCCTGGCCGTGGGCGAGGGGGCCCGGGCGGCCCCGGTTCTGGCGCCGGGCAAGGGGACCAGTCTGCCTGGACATTCTCGCTTGAGGAGATCACACCCGAGGTGTGGCCACTGATCGGCTTCCTGGTCGAAGACGAAGTCTATGGTGCTCGCTACGTCGAGCTTATCCAACTGGTAAGCAGCGAAACATTCTCACCAGAAACCATGATCCCCATCTACGAGGCGAACTATCAGATGCTGGCGGCTTACCTTGAAGAAAGGGACAACGCGGATGCTATCGGAGCCTTGCGCCTTGCCACTGACGATCTGCTGGCGCACGTCCATGAACGCGCCGCGGCGGCGGAGCAATCGGCTGACTAGTGTGCTGCCGGCCCTAGCTCGGCTCGTCATCGCCTGGTGGCGGCAGCTTACAGCTGATTGACGCGCGTTTTGCAGGCGGGCGGACGCGCTCAGAGTAGCAGCACACCAGCCGGATCCATCCCGACTATGCTCGCGCGCGCAGATGATACTGCCTTAGAGACACTGTGGGAGAGTATGCCGTCGCCACCACTTCTCTGCCTTGCTTCACGCACATTTGCATGCGCGAATGAACCCATCGCGAGTTACTTATACCGGGAAAGACCGAAAGCGAACAAATTAGACTATGCCGAAGATCACATGCGTCGTGAAGACGGCTGTGACAAAGGCCGATCGAAGCGACGGCTTCGGACCTATCGCGGCGCCATGCTGCAAGAACTGTAGACCTTGGTCCGCATAGGGGTGGATTCGGCGATTCCCTCAGTTGGCTCGGCTACGGGTGCGCAAAATAGCGGAAGCTCGCGCTTTTGTCGGCGCGATCCGAGAGCGCAGAGCGTACTCCATCGGAGACGAGCTGGATGCGTTGGCAAGTGCGCTACGAAGCATGTCGTGTACAATTACGCCATGAAGAGGGTGTGCGACGAATCATGAGATTCAAGTCGCAGTTGCATTTTCGATTACCGGCGCCACAAGGGTCGCGCTGACATGGAACTAAATCTGAATCGCATTTCGGCGGCCCAGGCCAGGGCGCTGCATCCTGCAATTGTGTTGTTGTGCCTGTGCTTTGTATTCGCGTTCGGTCTGCGCGCCATCAAGTCGGAACCGCTGAGGCCAGCGGATTATAACTCGATAAAACCGATGTATGTTTCCCGCTGGCACAGAGATGAATCGATTAACAGCGTTGTTCGCTTTGTTGCCATCCAGGACGCAAGCCACCTGCCGCTGTATCATGTGACGCTCAGTTTGTGGATGCGCTATACCGGCAGAGATCTGTTTACGATTCGGCTGCTGTCGCTCTTGACCGGTTTGCTCGCCGTCGCGGTCACACATCGCTTGGCGCGCGCGACCGCTGGCCGAGGGGCCGCGCTTGACGCAGTCTTGTTGACATCGTTTCTCGCCTTTTTTGTCTTCTATACCCACCAAGCCAGGATGTACGCGCTCCTGGCGCTTATTTCCCCATGGGTGCTATGGTCATACTGGAAACTGCAAGGCGCCGCTAAGGAGCGCGCTGGTCGGTATTGGCTGTCACTGCTGACAAGCAGCGTCGCAATCATTTACACGCACTACTTTGGCTTCTTTCTGCTGGTCGCCATCGGCGTCTATCATTTGCTATTCGCGTCCAAGAATCGCCGTTGGCTGCAGATCAGCCTGGCGCTTGCCTGTGCCGGCCTGCTCTTTATACCCTGGACGCCCTACACACTGTCTATTCTGCGCAGCCATCACGTACCGGCGAGCGAGGCCTTGTCGATTGGCGAGGCGGCCGCTGCGCTGGTTTCTATCTACGCCAACGGCCAGCCGGCTATTTTGCTTGCGGCGGCAGCTTTGGTGATGCTGCGCGTCAAGGGTCTGACGCGATCCCAAGCATACATACTGACTGTGGCAGCGCTGGTCTTTGCGCTCCTGCTCGTCGCCAACGAATTCAGCGCCTTGATTATCGCCCGCAGAATCCGATATACCATTGCTGCAGGTATGCTGCTGATTTACTCTCTGGCAATAGCGCTGAACATGATTCCCCGCTGGCCGCTATTTCGCCCTCTGTTTATGGCGCTCTGGTTCGCGCTATTCATCCTCTACTGGCGTTCAGACGCGATGTACCTGTATACGAATCAGCTGCACCAGAAGCAGAACACGGTACCGCATTATCAAAACCTGTTGTACGAGCCATCGATAGAACCGCGACAGAGCGATTTCGTAGTTAGCTTTCATCAAGACACAGCCATAAACGAAAATAAATTGCTGGATTATTACGGCCGGCGGACGGGCAACTGGCGCGGATTAATTCACATCTGGAATGATGCGAGCGGCAATCCACAGTTTCTAAGCACGGATACCCGCTATGACAGCGTGCCCAGCATGGCGCGATGGAACTTCCCGCTCTGGCTGATTTACAATCCCGAAGAAACCGACTTGCAGGCCATGCTCGTATTCACCGATGACTTCTTGACGCGCTTCCATTCCTGCGGGCGCTACTTGGAAACCGCCAACACCGTAATCGAGCTGTACATAAAGAAGTCGCTGCCCTGCCAATTGCTGACAGCGGACAACCCGCAGGCATTGAGTTACGACAACGGCACTGAACTGGCCAACATTTTGGTTGAGCCTAAAGCCGGCGTACTGGATATCTCGCTGTGGTGGACGAATACCTTTGCCAACAAATATGCAATTTCGATTCAACTATTTGACGACCAGGACCTAAAGGCAGCGCAACTGGACGATGTTGTCGGCGGCGATCCCCTGCGCGGCTACAGCCTGGCCCTGTCTGCCCTCGCGCCCGGCGACTACACGGTAAAACTGATCTTGTATGACTTCGAAACCGGCAGCGGACAAGCCGGTACGATCATTGCCGATGAACGACCCTTCGAGCGGGCGGTTGATGTCGGGCGGATTTCCATCAGCGGCTGATCCTGGCTCGCTGCTGCGTTGAATGCTCGACGCGGCTTGCCCGTCGCTGCGGCCTGCACTATCCTAGAAAGCAGCAATTGCTGTCGGGAAAAACGAGAGAATCAGGATTTCGATGAGCCTGCGCAAGCGCGGCAAACCTGCCGACGGCCCCCAATGGGTGGCGGTCTACATCACGCATAATTCGCCGGAAGCGCATATCGTTATCGGAAAGCTGCGAGCGCACGATATCCCCGCGATGATCCATCAGGAAGCGGGCGCTACGGCGCTGGGCATCACCTTGGGCAATCTCGGCGAGATCAAAGTTCTGGTTGCTCCGGACGACTATGACGAGGCGGCGGCGCTCCTGTTCCCCGATTCCGCCGAGCAGATTGAAGCCAGCAACGACAAGATTCAGCTGATTTGGCGTGATGACGGCGACGGTGCAGCATACTATGTGGACGATGATGAAGAATGACACGCTGACACAAGTGCCCGGAATCAAAGTCGGGCACTACACCGACCTCGACGCGGCAACCGGCTGCACCGTGGTTTTATGCCCGCCGGGCACAATAGGCGCGGTTGATGTGCGCGGCGGCGCGCCGGGCACGCGCGAGACCGACTTGCTGCAAGCGCATAATCTGGTGGCAGAAGTGACCGCTGTAGTCCTCTCCGGGGGCAGCGCCTTTGGTTTGGCGACCGCCGATGGCGTGATGCGCTGGCACAGCGAGCGCGGCCTGGGCTATCAATCCCGCAGCGGCGTCGTCGTACCCATCGTTCCGGCGGCCATATTGTTCGATCTGACTATCGGGCAACCGGGCATTAGACCCGATGCGGCCGCAGGTTATCAAGCTTGCGAAGCGGCGGCGTCGGACCCGGTCGCGATGGGCAGCGTCGGCGCGGGCACGGGAGCGCGCATCGCGGCTATCTCCGGGAATGAACGCGCCAGCAAAGGCGGCATAGGCGCTGCGGCCTTGGCTTTGCCCAATGGATTGGTGGTGGCGGCGCTGATGGCCGTAAACGCGGTTGGCAATGTCATCGGCGAAGATGGCCGGATTTTGGCCGGTCTCCGCGCGCAAGACGGCGCCGGCTTTGTCTCCGTACTTGACGAAATGACGCGCATGTCAGCTGCCAGCGCCGCGCCAGCCGCGAGCGAGAATACCGTCATCGGTGTGGTGGCGACCAATGGGCGGCTGAACAAGGCGCAAGCCCAGAAGGTGGCGCAGATGGCGCAGGATGGCATCGCGCGCGCGATAAATCCCGCCCATACCATGTACGATGGCGATACGATATTTGCCTTGGCCACCGGCGACATCGCGGCCGATACCACGCTGGTCGGCGCTTTTGCCGCGGAAGTTGTCGCCGCTGCCATCCGGCGGGCAGCCCTGCGCGCGACTTCGCTGGCCGGTATCCGCGCGGCAGCCGAGGCATAGACCTGCGGGCGGCCCCGTTGGCAACAGTACGCCGCAACGAATTGAGCAGACCGGAGTTCACGTTTCGCCAAGTTTAAATTGTCGGCCAAATCCCTTAACATACATTTAGCGCAGAGCCTGTAAGCTAGAAGCGCAAACAGAAGGCAAACAAAGGATCGGATACTTGGCCAAGAAGATCCTGCTGGTAGAAGATGACCAAACACTGATAAGCAAGCTGTCTGATCTGCTATGCGCTGAAGGCTATCTTGTCGATACCGCCCTCGATGGCGAGATCGGCTGGGATAAGGCGCGCAAGGGCGCCTACGACCTCATCGTCCTGGATATCATGCTGCCGGGCGGCTTGGACGGCGTCAGCCTATGCCGCATGATTCGCAAAAACTATAAAGAGTACGTGCCCATCTTCATGCTGACTGCGCGCGGCACGGTTAACGATCAGATTCTTGGCCTGGAAAGCGGCGCCGACAAGTATATTGTCAAGCCGCCTAAGCTCGGCGTATTTCTGGCCGATGTGCGCGCGGAATTGCGCCGGCCATCCGCCGAGCAGAGCCTTAAGCCGGACGAATTGGTCGCCGGGGACCTGCACGTCGATCTCACCGGGCGGCGCGTATTCAGAGCGGGCGAAGAAGTGAAGCTCAGCAACAAGGAATACACGCTCCTGACCGTATTCATGCGCAATGAGCGGGCGGTGCTCTCGCGTGATTTTCTCATCGCTAATGTCTGGGGCGAGGACTATTTACTTGCGGAGAGCGACAAGCGCACCGTGGATGTCCATATCCGATGGCTGCGGGAAAAAATCGAAGACAATCCATCCAAGCCGAAGCGCATCAGCACTGTCCGCGGCGTCGGCTATCGTTTTGAGGGTTGAGCATGGAGACCCTGCTAGCGTTGTTGATTGCATGTCTGCTCGGGGCGGGCGGGTTCTGCGCCTATCAGCGCCGCAAGTTGAAACAACTGGCCGCCGCTCGCCGCAGCCAAGACGACGAGATCGACCGTTTCCGGCTGCGCTTAAATGCCTTGGAACAGGAATCCTTGCGGCACAGCGCCTTCGTGTCGACCGCCGCCTCGGTCGCCTTTGACGCCATCTTGCTGCTCGACGAAGACCTGCAGATTCTCAGCCTGAATCAGTCAGCGGCGCGTATCGTCAAAGCGGAAAGCGCTATCGGGCTGCGTCTGCCCGACGTCATTGACTCGGACGATCTGCGCGACTTGGCCAAGCACACTCTGAGCGAAGCGGAGAGCTTGGACGAGCAGCTCCTGATCGGCGAATCCAATTTTCGTGTGCGCGCCAAAGCCATCGACCTCAGCGGCGATACCCGCTATATCGGCATCGCCATGCAAGACATCACCGACCTGGTGCATCTGAATCGCGCGCGGCGAGACATGGTCGCGAATATCTCGCATGAACTGCGAACGCCAATCACGCGCATCCGCCTGATCATTGAGGGCCTCTTCCTCGATGCCGACAAACCCAAGCGCAAAGCCAGCATTCAGTCGCTCAAAGAGATCGCCATGGAGACGGACGCCTTGCTCTGGCTGGCGCAGGAGCTGCTTGACCTGTCCATGATCGAGTCGGGCGAGGCCATTCTGCGCCTGGTGAAGACGCCCTTGAAGCAAGTCGTTGACGACGCGATCGCAAGGCTGGAGTCGCAGGCGGAGACGAAGCATCTCAACATCGTCAGCCATGTGCCGCAGAAGCTTGACGTCCTCTGCGATGCCGACCAACTGAAGCGCGCGCTGGCAAACCTGCTGCATAACGCCATCAAATGGTCGCCGCCCGGCGATGCCGTGACGATTACGGCGGCGGAAAGCGGGGAAGAGGTTGTTGTCACTGTCTTCGACAATGGGCCCGGTGTGGCCGACAACGTTCGCGAGCGTATCTTTGAGCGTTTCTACCAGGCCGATGTATCGCGCTCCGGCGACGACGGCACCGGCTTGGGACTGGCGATCTGCAAACACATTATCGAGGCCCATGGCGGGCGCATCTGGGCCGAGGACAATAGCCAGGGCAAGGGCGGCCATTTCCTTTTCACGGTGCTGAAGGCGGATGCCGAATTCGAGCCGCGGCAAGCCGCCATTGATGATGGCGACGCGCAAGAGCTGGAACTGCCCGAGACTGCCGCCCCGGCCTAGATTGAATTTGACGCCAATTCTGCTATACTCGATGCTGAAATACAGTTCAACCAACCTTCGGGGCAGGGTGGAAGTCCCTACCGGCGGTGATGCATGAGATTTCATGCCAAGCCCGTGACCCTGGGCAGCGCCAGCTAGCCTGAGCTGCGCAGGTGGATTCCGGTGAGATTCCGGAGCCGACGGTGATAGTCCGGATGGGAGAAGGGTGCGCAGGCTGCTCCTGGCGGCTTGCCTGGTGAAATATGCGTCTTGGCTGCCTGTTGTCAGGCGGCCGCCTCGCGTATCGCCCTTCCCTGAATTTGTGCCTCGGGATGAGCGATATGGCCGAGAGCGACCTGACCCCATTTGCCCAGCCTGAGAAATCACGAGCCATCGCTCATGGCGCTATTTTGCGGCGTCTGTCGCCCCTGGCCACGGTTCTCGTTCTCATTCTGATCTGGCATTGGATTACTGACTGGCGGCTGGTTTCGCGCATACTCATACCCCCGCCGGCAGACGTTCTGGATTCCCTGGCCGCCGCCCTGGCTGATGGCACACTGGCAAAGCACAGCACCACGACCCTGGGCGAAATGATGTGGGGCTTGCTCTTCGGCGTATCAATCGGGCTGGCCATCGGCTATGCCATCGCCAAAGCGCCGCTGCTGGAATACATCCTCTCGCCCATCATTGTCGCCTTTCAGTCGACGCCGATTGTGGCTTACGCGCCTCTGCTCATCATCATCTTCGGTACCGGGCCGAGCAGCAAAGTCGTCACCACGGCCGTGATCGTCTTTTTCCCCACCTTGGTCAATACCATCGTCGGCATCCGCGGCGTCTCGCCCAGGCTGCGCGATCTCATGCTTTCGCTTAATGCCGGACGCTGGCAGATCTTCCGCAATCTGGAATTGCCCTCGGCCTTGCCGGTGATATTAGCCGGCTTGAAGACCAGCACAACCTTGGCGGTCATTGGCGCGGTTGTTGGCGAATTCGTGGGCTCGGGCAGCGGCTTGGGCGTGCTCGTCATTTCGGCGCGCAGCCAATACGACACGCCCCTGGTGTACGTCACCGTATTTACCATGACAGCCATCGCGCTGAGTTTGTACAGCCTGGTTGCTCTATTGGAGTGGCGCGTGCTGCTTTGGCAGCGCCGTTCCGCTTAGTCAATTGATCCCAGCGAGGAGATCTATGTTGAACCTCATACGCATCATCGCGCTCTTTGCCTTGTTGAGCGCCGCGATATCCAGCGCTCAGGCTCCGCTCGTCGAAGAGCGTATCTTGCTGACATTTGTCCCCAATGTCCAATTCGCCCCCTTCTATGTCGGCATTGAAGAAGGGTTCTTCGCTGATGCCGGCTTTGACGTGACGCTGGAGCATCTGCAAGAGCCGGAAGTACTCGATCTCGTCGCGGTCGGCCAGGCCAACTTCGGCATCGTCAGCGGCGAACAAGTGATTTTGGCGCGCTCGCGCGGGCGGGATGTGACCTATATCTTTGAGTGGTTTCAGCAATATCCCGTGGCGCTGGTCCATTCAGACGCCCTGGAGTTGAGCGATCTGGAGCAGCTGCGTGGCTTGAAGGTGGGCATCCCCGGCCGCTTCGGCGCCAGCTATAGTGGGCTGACGACCCTGCTCAGCAGCGCAGGACTGACCGAAACAGATATTGAAATCAAGGAAATCGGCTTCAATGCAGCGGAAGTCCTTTGCCTGGGCGCGGTCGACGCCGCCATGGTCTACGCCAATAACGAGCCGCTGCAAATCCGCAACCTTGCCGCAGCCGGCGATTGCGGCGAAATATCGGACGTTGAAGTTGTCACCGTCGCCTCACAAGTGGATCTGGTGTCCAATGGCTTGATTGTCTTCCGCAACCTGCTGGACGCCGCGCCCGAAAGCGCCGCGCGTATGGCGTTTGCCTTTAAGGCGGCTCTCCAGTCGGCGATCAACAATCCGGCGAGCGCCTATTTGGCCAGCTTGAAATACGTGGACACGCTGCCGAGCGATGAGTCGCTGGTCGCAGAATTAGAGGCGGCTGCCGAGCGACAATCCGAGTTTCTCGCCTCCAATCCGGACCGAGCGGCGGTCGCCGAGAGCCGTGCCGAGATGCTGCAACTACTGACGACGCAGATCGATGCCGGCGTCTTGACACAATTCCAAGTCTTGCTCAACACCATTGGGCTTTGGGATGCCGACCAGCTCGGCGTCAGTGACCTGGCCTCCTGGGAAGCCATGCGCGATACTTTGGGGCTGATGGGCTTTCTAGGCGACGATCTCGGTGATCTCTCGGATGCCTTCAGCAATGAGTATGTCTTGGACAGCGGCGAGTGAGACTGAGCCTGCGACAGGTCGAAGTCAGCTATGCCGGGCCTGCCGGCGCCTCCCTGTCGGCACTGGGACCGATCTCATTTGAGGTAGCGGAAGAAGAATTCGTTTGCCTGGTAGGGCCCAGCGGCTGCGGCAAGAGTACGCTGATTCGCGTGCTGGCGGGTCTGCTGCGTCCGTCAGTTGGCGCGGCCTATTGTGGCGATGAACTGATCGACCGTCCGCTGCCTCACATCGCCATCATGTTCCAGGATACCAATCTGATGCCCTGGCGCACCGTGCTGGACAACATCGCCTTGCCCCTGGAAATCGCCGGTGTGACAAGAGCGAAACGCTATCAAACTGTGCGCGAATTGCTGCCGCAGCTCAACCTAGAAGGCTTCGAATTAGCCTATCCTGCCGAGCTTTCCGGCGGCATGGCGCAGCGCGTGGCCCTGGGGCGTGTTATCTTGCAACAGCCGCGCGTTTGGCTGCTGGACGAACCCTTTGGCGCCTTGGACGCCCTGACCCGCGAGAAGCTCAGCCTGGAATTGCTGCGGCTGCGCGGGCGCTCTCGGCAGACGATTGTGCTGGTGACACACGATATCAGCGAGGCCGTGTTGCTCGCCGACCGGGTCATCGTCTTGTCCCGCCGCCCCGGCAAGCTGATCGCTGATATCGCCGTTAAGCTGCCGCGCCCGCGCTCCGCCGACATGATCTATCAGCCGGATTTCTTGCGGCTGGCGAAACAAGTCCGAGCCTGTATCGAAGACCAGCGCGATTAGCGCTTCGGCAATATTAGCGGAGGCTTGCGCGCGCCGGCTTCAGATTCGCGGATTTGATAACACAAGTGCCTATTCCACCACACTGGCGTTCTAGTGCATACTGGCTGTTCCCTACTCAGCCAGCTGCAGCAAGGACAAGACTATGAGCTTCCGCGCCGAGGCGATTCGACCGCTATTCCCGTCACTTAGCTTTCCAACGGATGACGGCAGCCTGCCCGTCTTCCTGGACAATCCCGCTGGCACACAGGTGCCGCGCAGTGTGATGGAGGCGGTTACGCAGTATTACATGACCATGAACGCCAACTCGGGCGGTCCCTTCGCCACCAGCCAGCGCAATGACGAAATGGTCCAGCAGACGCGTCGGCGCATGGCGGAATTCCTCAACGCGCCCAGCGCAAAAGAAATCGTCATCGGCCCCAATATGACCACGCTCAACTTCAACCTGAGCCGGGCCTTGGCGTCGCTTCTGTCCCCCGGCGACGAAGTGCTTGTAACGCGCATGGACCATGACGCCAATGTCAGCCCCTGGACTTTGATCGCGCGCGACCGCGACCTGAAAGTAAAGTGGGTGGACATTAACGCCGCCGATTGCACGCTCGACATGGGGTCATTTGAGGAGGCGTTGTCGGTCCGCACCAAGGTGGTCGCCACGGTCCACGCTTCCAACGCCGTGGGCACAATCAACCCGGTAGCCCAGATCGCCGGCATGGCCAAGGCGGTTGGCGCCTGGCATGTGGTGGACGCCGTGCAGAGCGCGCCGCATGTGCCCATCGATGTGCAGGAGATCGGCTGTGACTTTCTGCTCTGTTCCTCATACAAATTCTACGGTCCGCACCTGGGCATCATGTGGGGGCGGGAAGACCTGCTCAATTCGCTGCCCGCCTATAAAGTGCGCCCGGCCAAAGACATCGCGCCCAACCGCTGGGAGAATGGCACGCCCAGCTACGAAACCTGGAACGGCTTGCGCGCTTGCCTGGACTATTGGGAGCAGATCGGCCGTCAATACGGTGAAGCCGATTTGCCGCAGTACCAGGGCGCGCGCCTGAACATGAAACGCGCTGTCGTGGCGGTTCAGGACTACGAACGCGAATTGGTTGCGGAATTGATTGACGGACTGAGCTCGATCCCCGGTGTAAAAATCGCCGGCATCGTTGAGCCGGATCGCATGGGCTTGCGCGTACCCACCGTGGCCATGGTGAAGGACGGCAAGTCGCCCGACGAAATCGCGTCGATCTTGGCGACTGAGCATGTCTATGTCTGGAGCGGCGACTACTACGCCGTGGAGATCATGCGCAGCTTAAGCCGACCGCAAGGCATGGTGCGCATCGGCATCGGCCACTACAATACACGCGAAGAAATTCAGCGCCTGCTGAATCTGATCGAATCGATATAAGTTATTCTACGAGGGTCTGCGCTTCGGCTAAGGGTCCGACGCTGGCGGGCTTAACTATCCAACGCAGCCAGTTGCTTCATCAAGCGGCTTTTGCGCCGGGCCGCGTTGCGCTTGTGCACGACGCCGCGCCGGGCCAGCTTGTCAAGATCGCTGACCGCCTTCAGCGTTGCTTCGCGGGCTTCGCTGACGTCTCCTCTGGCGATAGCGGTGCGCGCCTTCTTCACCAGGGTACGCGCGCGATTGCGATAAGTGCGATTGTGGATGCGCCTCTTCTCGTTCTGGCGAATGCGCTTTAGGGCTGACTTATGATTTGCCATAGTTGCTGTAAAGGGGAAGGCCTGCTTCCCGCTTTTCCTTTCCGCTCAAGTCCTACGGTCGCGAGACCAGTATCTGCCGAATACACAGCCGCGCAAGTGTGCGTCCTGGTGTTGCAGCCAATGCTAATCGGCGATTTTGGGGTCGAAGGCATCGCGCAGGCCGTCGCCGATTAAGTAGAAGCAGAAGACTGTAACGCTGATGAGTATGCCCGGCAGAAACAGCAGATGCGGCGCCCGCCGCATATACCCGAATGCGCCGCTGAGCATATTGCCCCAAGTCGGCGTCGGCGCGCGAATGCCAAAACCGAGAAAACTGAGTGCCGATTCTGCTAGGATCAAGCCGCTCATGCTCAGCGCCAATCCGACTATCAGCAAGGAGAAGATATTTGGCACAATATGCACGAACATGATTCGCATATTTGAAGCCCCGATGGCGCGGGCGGCGATGACGTATTCTCGCTCCTTAATCGAATACGCTTCCGCGCGCACAAGGCGTGTCACCCCAGTCCAGCCCAGCACCGCAAAAATAAAGATCAGCGTCAACGGAGTCGGCGACAGCAAGGCTGATATGAGTATCAGCAGATACAGCCCGGGTATCGAGTTGAGAGTGATGATGAACC
>JAGWBC010000066.1:13405-13971 GCA_021296115.1 Anaerolineae bacterium
AAAACCCGGCGACGACCCCAACGGCAACACCGATGCCCAGGGTTAAAACGGCGGCGGAGAAGGCGATGCCCAGCGAAATCCGCCCTCCGTAGAGCAATCGACTAAAATGGTCGCGCCCTAACTCGTCCGTGCCCAACGGGCGTCCATCGCTAAACAGGGGCGCGTAGTTGTTTCGCAAATCCTGCTCGTTGGGGTCAACTTGCAGAACTTCGCTGATGACCGGCGCCAGCAGCGACAGCGTCGCAAAGAGCAGCACGATGAGTATCGCTGTCAGAGTAGGGCGGTCGCGCTGTAGACGCCGCAGGCCACGCTGCCACATATTCAGCGAGACGTGATAGTGATCAACTTCTCGAACTTCCAGCGCTCGAATCTTTTTTTTCTGCTTTGGGATCGCCTTCATATTCGGCCGCTCTCGCCTCAATAACGCACTCTTGGGTCAAAAAACGAATACAGACAATCTGAAATGATAAAGCCGATCACGGTTAATACCGAGCCAATCTTTACGCTTGCCATAACCACCGGGTAGTCGCGGCTGAGCAGCGCGTCGAAAGTTAACAATCCCACGC
>JAGWBC010000067.1:0-459 GCA_021296115.1 Anaerolineae bacterium
CCCTACACTTCGACCTAGTGACGAATTTTGCACGACTTACTCGGTTCTGCTTCTGTGTCTCTGTCGCGAAAACTCTTGTCTTAACTGCTCCATACGGATGTCGGCAAGTCACACGAATTCTCGCGCCAGGGCCGCGACTTCCTCCGCGCAGCCCCAGGACAAGGTATAGCCGACGCTGCCATGCCCGTAATTGTGGATGACAGCCGGGCCTGAAGGTGACGGGCGCTGCTCCAGCTCCAGGCGCACCTGCGCGCGCCCGGGGCGCAAACCCGGGAACTCCCCCCGTACTTTCGCTTCCGCGATGCCGCTTTCGATTGTCGACGTGCGCCGGATGATGTCGGCCGAGATGGCCGGATCCAGCTCCCGCCGCCAATCGCCGTCCAGCTTCACGCCACCGATTAAGACGCCGTCCGCGCGCGGAAAGATGTGATCCACCCGTTCATTGTCCATGTAGCCCAG
>JAGWBC010000067.1:763-2821 GCA_021296115.1 Anaerolineae bacterium
CTTCAGCGTAGACCTCGCGCATGCGCTGCAAGATGACGCCGCTGCCCGGCTGCTCCGTCAGTGGCAGGAAATAGCGCAGCGAGGCAGCCGCCCAGTCGCGGCTTCTGCCTTCCAGCGCCGAGCCGGACCAGACTGCGCCGGCCGCCACCGAGGTGGTGTTTAGCGGCATTTCCCGCGTCAGGATGCGGATGCTGAAACCGGCTTCTTGCAAGCAGCGCGCGCTGCTCAAACCGATTACGCCGCTGCCGATGACGATGATTTCGCTCACGATTCCAGATCCACTTCTACTAGACCGCGGAGGGAGTTATTCCGCCACGCTCGCCGAGATTCTATCACAGTTTCGCCGCGCGCTGGACAGCGCAGGGCTATCCAGCGACAGAATTGTGAGTCGAAAAACTCGCATTGACGCGCGTGTTGCGCTATCTTTTTTAATTGACTTTGCTGCAGCGCTTGGCGGACCAGTCATATAATGTTAAGGGTGACTGAAAGGAGGCGGTATCGAAGACGAGCGAGGTTTGCGAATCCTGCCTTCCCGATGGTGATTCGCGCATTTATCTGATTAGTGCTATGGAGAAGGAAAAATGACTAGAAAAGTAAATCTGAGCCGGCGCGATTTTCTGCGTATGGCCGGCATGAGTTCGCTGGCGGCGGGAGTTTACACGATTCCCGGCGTCGGCTCGGTGCTAGCCCAGGATGACCAAGAAGTCACCATCTTCTTTTGGGATGGCCCGCCTTTGATCGGCATCCGCGAGAAGGCGCTGGCGCCCTTTGATGACGCCTATCCGGGCTGCAAGCTCAATTTCACGTCCGTGCCGGGCGGCCCCAATTCGGGCTACAACGACAAGCTCTTCACCAGCCTGGCGGCCGGCATTCCACCCGATGTCTTCATCATCGAAATCGGCCTGCTGCCGCAATTTCTGAAAGATGATCTGCTGCTTGATCTCAAGCCCTACGCCGATGCCGACGACTACGACCTGAGTCAATTCCCTGACCTCGCCATCGAAGCCTACACGCACGAAGGCGGCATCTATGGCATGCCCGATAATGTGGCGTCCATTGCCATCTATTACAACCAGGACTTGTTTGAAGAAGCCGGCGCGATGGTGCCGACGGCGCAATGGGATGACGAAAGCTGGACCGTCGACGACTTCTTTAACTCATGTGAACTGCTGACCAAGACCGATGCCAACGGCAACACGACGCAATGGGCTTGTGATGTCACCGGCTGGGACAAAGTCTGGCAGACCTGGGTGCGCATCTTCGGCGGGCAGTTAGTCGATGATCCCTTCTTCCCCACAGAATGCACGCTGAACGAGCCGGGCGCTGTAGAGGGCCTACAGTTCTACTCTGACTTGCGCTGGGAATACGGCTTCGCGCCGCGCCCGGAAGCCATGGCGGAAATGGGCACCGGCGCCTTGATGCAGACGGGCCGCCTCGGTATGTTCTACAGCGGCAGTTGGAGCTTCCCCAATTACCGCGAGACGGACTTCACCATTGCGCTGGGCCATTATCCGTCCGGCCCCGGCGGCCGCGCCAATTACGTCTACTACTACCCGCTGGTGGTGCCGAAGACGACAGAGGCGCCGGAATGCGCCTGGAATCTGTTGAAATTCTTCAACGGTCCGGCCATGGAGACGATCATTCGCGAAGGCGGTTTGCAGGGCACCTCGTTCGCCGAGCAGGAGAAGTGGTTCATCACCGATCCGCTGCCGCCGGCCAACAAGCACGTCATGCTTGATGCCGCCAAGAACTTTGTCGCGCCCGATCCCTTGCTGACCAATTTCGGCGAGATCACGCAGATCATGCAAGCGCAGATTGACCTGCTGTTGATCGGCGAGGAGCGCGATGCCAAGGTCGTCTGCGACGAAATCGTGCGCCAAGTCAATCCGCTGATCAAAGAAGGCCAGTGGCGGACCGGTTGATAGGTTCAACCCCTCCTCCAACGGCGCCAATTTTAGTCAAGATCTAGGGGCGACCCACTGGGTCGCCTGCCATTACTTGCACGTCAGCTACTATGAGCCTCGCGCAATTCGTCAAAAACCAGAGTAGACTCGCCAC
>JAGWBC010000067.1:2962-13982 GCA_021296115.1 Anaerolineae bacterium
TACCACAAGCTGTTTTTCACCGATCCCCTGCCGATGCACTCGCTGAAGATCACGGTGATCTTCTCGCTGGCGTCTATCCCGCTGAATATCGTCTTCGGCCTGGTGATCGCGATGCTGCTGAACACCAATATTCGCGGCTTGTCGGTATTCCGCACCATCTATTATCTGCCGGCGATCTTGTCGGGCGTGGCGGTGGCGATCCTGTGGCAGTGGATATTCTCCAGCGATTTCGGCCTGCTGAATACGGCGCTGCGCATCTTTGGCATTGAAGGGCCGGCTTGGCTGGGCAGCAAGATATGGGTGCTGCCGGCCTTTGTGATCATGCGGCTCTGGAGCGTCGGCGGCGGCATGATCATTTATCTCGCGGGCTTGCAGGCCATCCCCACCGATCTATATGAGGCGGCTGAAATCGACGGCGCCAATTGGTGGCAGCGCATCTTCCGCATCACGCTGCCGATGCTGAGCCCGACCATCTTCTTTCAGTTGATCACCGGCGTTATCTTCACGATGCAGATTTTCACCGAGACCTTCATCATGACCGACGGCGGACCGGCCAACGCCTCGCTGTTTTATTTGCTCTATCTCTACCGCCAGGCATTTCAGAACTTCAAAATGGGTTATGCCTCGGCCTTGGCCTGGGTCTTCTTCATCGCCATTTTGCTGCTGACCGTGATTCTGTTCGCCACCGCCAGGTTCTGGGTCTATTACGAAGGAGAATCGGAGGAAGACAACTGATGAGCACGACCGGCTTCGGCATCAGCGCGCGTCAGATCATCAGCAAGATTTTTGTTTACCTGCTGCTGGGCATCGGCTCAATTGTGGTATTGCTGCCGCTCCAGTGGATGATCTCCACCTCGTTGAAGCCGCTTTCGCATGTTTTCCGTTTTCCGCCGGAGTTCTGGCCGCAGAAGGTCGTCTGGGAGAATTATCCCAACGCGCTGAATCAACTTCCCTTTGATCTCTATTTCGCCAATACTGTCTTTATCGTCGTGCTCTGCCTGCTCGGCGAGATAATCGTTTCGTCCGTCGTCGCCTACGCTTTCTCGCGCTTGCGCTGGCGCGGGCGCAATGTGCTCTTCATCGTGGTCTTGGCCACCATGATGTTGCCGCGGCAAGTCACGCTGATTCCGGAGTTTATCGTCTTCCGCCATCTGGGCATGATCGACACCTTTTGGCCGCTGATTTTGCCCTCATGGTTCGGCAACCCCTTCTACATCTTCCTGCTGCGGCAATATTTTCTGACGCACTCGCGCGAACTCGATCAGGCGGCGGTGATCGACGGCTGTTCGCGCTTTGGCGTCTTCTGGCGCATCACGCTGCCTATGTCTAAGCCGGTGCTGGGCGCCGTGGCGATTTTCTCATTCCAATTCCACTGGAACGATTTCTTCCGTCCGCTGATCTTCCTGCTCGATCAAGACAAATATACGCTGGCCTTGGGCTTGCGCTTCTTTCAAGGCACCTACGGCACCGAATGGAATTCTCTGATGGCGGTATCGCTGGTGGTGATGCTGCCGCTGATAATCGTATTCTTCTTCGCGCAGAAGCACTTTATTCAGGGCGTGGTCTTCACCGGCTACAAGTAATCAGTCGATGCGCAATCGAAGTGGAAAGGCGGGTCGCCGTGCAATTCACACAGGGGGAGCGAGAATGTCTGCGTCCAAGACGAAAGGAGAAGGCGGGTTATGAAATTCAGGCGCGTTAGTCCTGCTTGCCGCGCTTCTTGTCGCCGTCAGCCGGCTTGGAATCTTTTTTGGGTCCTTTGCCGGGACACGTCGTGCGTATGTGGCGGATACCCTTGGAGCTCTCTTCGTTCTCAGTGATAGGGGTATTGCTTGAGATCGTATAGTTTCGTTTCATGGCGCACACTCCTTTCCCTCACATTCATTGTACCGTTTTGCGCAAGAATATGCTATTTCGCGATACTAAACTCCACTCGCCAAATTCTTGAACGTCTATATGTACTTCGTACATCCCGTCGCCAACAAAGATCAGGTCGCTGAGATGGAAAATAGTCAGATTGCTCGTCGAGCTAAGGAGATCAATTGCAAAATGCCACTCTGTCAAAATCTGATTGTCTGCGGGCGCAAGTACACGCAACACAGCGGGATACCGACCCTGATCCAGTTCCGACTCTGAATACCAATAAGCAACAAGGACCACCGGGGGATTCAATGTCACGTGGACGGGAGGAGGACTCAAAAGCGGTATTCCTAGAGCAGTATCCGTAAATACGCGCTCAAGCGTAAGTGTGCCGTCATCATGCCTTTCAAAGTCATTGCAGAGTACAGACCATCCAAGACGCATTCTTCCCCCCTTGATGTATTCAGGCATTGGATTAACGCTCCCAATTATACGCTGGCGACAAGCCATAATTGATGTGAAGCATCAACCTTAGAAACGTTAGTGGACCGAAAAGGATGACCGGAAATCATGAAGACCAAGTCGAAGTATCAGAAACTGCAAGCGCTCGAACATGACGCTGTCAGTTGGAATGAAGGCTTTTGGGGCAATCTGTTTGAGCTCTGCCGCGAGACTGTCTTACCCAGCATGCGCAAGGCCTTGAACGAACCCGACAACGGCGCTGTCTTTAGCAACTTTTACATCGCCGCCGGCCTGCAAGAGGGCGAGCGCAAAGGCACCATGTGGAGCGATGGCGATTGTTACAAATATATGGAAGCCTGGTCGCATGTTTATGGCTTGACCAAAGACCAGGCCATCCTGGACGAATTGGACGCCTTGATTGATGTGATCGCGCAGGCGCAGCTCGATAACGGCTACATCAGCACGGCGATGCAGTTGAGCGATGACAAGGAATATTGGACTGATCTGCGCGACCACGAGCTTTACAACATGGGTCATCTGCTAACGGCGGCATCGGTCCATTACCGCATTACCGGCAAAGACAATTTCCTCGCGATTGCCATCAAGCAAGCCGACTGCCTCTACGATCTCTTTATGCCGCGTCCGCCCGAATTGGCGCATTTCGGCTTCAACCCGTCCAACACCATGGGCGCTGTTGATCTCTACCGCGCGACTGGCGACGAGCGCTATTTGGAATTGGCGCAGTGCTTCGTGGAGATGCGCGGCTCGCAGCCCGGCGGCGGCGATCAGAACCAGGCCCTGGTGCCCCTGCGCGAGGAGACGCGGGCGGTCGGCCATGCCGTCACGGCCGGCTATCTTTACTGCGGCGCGACCGATGTCGTAGCGGAGACGGGCGATGAAGAACTGCTGGCCGGTTTGCTGCGCATCTGGGACAATGCCATCACCAGCAAGATGTACATCACCGGCGGCACCTCGGCCCAGCATCACGGCGCATCGCAGCGACCTGAATTCGGCGGCAGCGCAGGCAGCGTTCATGAAGCCTTCGGCTACGAGTATTCGCTGCCCAACGCCACCGCCTACAACGAAACCTGCGCCAATATCGCCAACGCCATGTGGAATTGGCGTCTGCTCCATCTATCGGGCGATGCCAAGTACAGCGACATCGTCGAGTTGGTGCTCTACAATTCCATGCTCTCGTCGATGAGCCTGGACGGCATCACTTTCTGCTATACCAATCCGCTGCGCTGGTACGGCGCCGACCATCCGCTGCTCAGCCAGGATGCCTACGCACGCTGGTTCATTTCGCGCTGCTATTGCTGCCCCACCAATACCGCCCGCACCATCGCCCTGCTGCACAACTGGTTCTACAGCGCGTCCGACGACGGCTTTTGGGTGCACCTCTATGGCAGCAACAGCGTCAACACGACGCTGGCGGGCGGATCCGCTTTTGCGCTGACGCAGCAGACCGACTACCCCTGGGACGAGCGTATCCGCATTTCAATCGACGAGGCGCCGGCTGATGCGGTGAGTCTGATGCTGCGGATTCCGGGCTGGTGCGACGCCGCCGACTTGCGCGTCAATGGCGAAGCGAGCGGCATCCCGCTACGGGCCGGGACCTATGCCGAGTTGCGGCGCGCCTGGAAAGCCGGCGATGTCATCGAGCTATCGCTGCCCATGCAGCCGCGCATGCTCAAAGCGCATCCCAAAGCGGAAGAGATCCGCAATCACGTGGCTGTCACGCGCGGGCCAATTGTCTACTGTCTGGAAGGTATGGACTTGCCCGACGGCGTCTCCGTTATGGAAGTCTACGTGCCGGACGACATGCGCCTGGCAGCCAAAATGGATGACGAGCTCTTGGGCGGCGTCGTGACGATAGAGGGCCAAGCGCGCCGCCTCTACGAAGCGAATGGCGCATCAGCGCTGTACCTGGAGGCGGGCAAGGAAATCGAAGAAGCGCTGGATATCCGCCTGATACCCTATTACGCCTGGAACAATCGCGGCATCGACGAAATGACCGTCTGGCTGCCGCGCCGATTCTAATCAGTTGCGATATGTAGGGGCGAGCCATTGGGTCGCCCATTCGCTCGCGCCTCCGCAAGTTGGATAATCCAGACTAAGTCGGGCTTTTACGCTTGCCGCAAAATCAGTATGGTAAGTAAGTTGTCTCTTAACCGACAAAGGAGAACGCCGCTTCATCTATCTCACTTATGGCAAAAATCGCTTTAGACAGTCCCCTACCTAAAAGGAGCGCGCCGAAGAGCTCCCTGCTGCGCAGTTTTACATTCCTCAAAAAATACCGCAATATCGCTGTTAGCGTATACCTGCTCGCTATGCTGACCAATGGCTTCGCGGTCATCATTCCGCAGACCATTCGCTGGATCATCGACGCCGGCATCATACAGCAGAATATGGACATTCTGTTGTCTTCGCTGCTGGGACTGCTGCTGCTGACAGTGGTCAAGGGTGTGGTGGATTTTGGGCTGGGCCGCGGTACGGAAGTGGCCTCTCAAGGCGTGGCCTACGACATCCGCAATGCCATCTTCGACAAGCTGAGCTCGCTCTCGTTCGCCTATCACGACCGGGCGCAGACGGGCCAGTTGCTGGCGCGCTCCATATCCGATGTGGAGCGGATTCGCTTCCTGACCGGGCGCGCCTTTGTGCGCCTGTTCCAGCATTCGACGCTGATGTTGCTGACCTTTATCGCGCTGCTGCTGATGAACGCGCAACTAGCGCTGCTGTCGATGCTGCTGATTCCCGTGCTGGCTTATGTAGCCTACCGGCTGGGCAGCATCTATCGGCCGCTGTCGCTGGATTTGCAGCATCAACTGGCGGAGATGACGACGGTGCTGGAGCAGAACCTGCGCGGTTCCAAGATCGTCAAAGCCTTCGCGCAGGAAGACGCCGAGGTCGAGCGCTTCGACGCGGAAAACAGCAAGTGGTTTCGGCTGGCGCAGCAGCAAGTCAAAGTGACGACGCAGCATATCCCGCTGCTCGATTTTCTGGCCAGCCTCAGCACAGTCGCGATTATCTGGCTCGGCGGCCGGCTTGTGATAGAAAACAGCTTGACGCTCGGCGAATTGGTGGCCTTCACTACCTACATCGGCCAGTTGATTTCGCCGGTGCGGCGCCTGGGTGTGATCGTCCCGGCTGTGGCGATGGCATCGGCTGCGGGCGAGCGCATCTACACCATCCTGGATGCGCAGTCCGAAGTCGTGGACGCGCCGCATGCCCTTGAACTGCCGCAGATCGACGGGCGCGTCCGCTTTGAAGGCGTGTCCTTCTCCTATTTCGATGGGCGCAATGTGCTCGACCGGTTGGATTTCCACGCGGAGGTCGGCGAGGTGGTCGCCTTATTGGGCGCGACCGGCTCCGGAAAGTCGACCATCATCAACTTGATTCCCCGCTTCTACGATGTGAGCAAGGGGCGCATCTGCGTCGACGGCTACGATGTGCGCGATGTGACCATGAATTCGCTGCGCGATCAGATCGGGATTGTCCTGCAAGAGACCGTGCTCTTCGCGGCCAGCATCAAGGAAAATATCGCCTTTGGGCTGGACAAGGTCACCGATGATGATGTGGTCGAAGCGGCCAAGGCGGCGCAGGCGCACGACTTCATCATGGCAATGGAAAAGGGCTACGACACCGAAGTCGGGGAGCGCGGCGTCACGCTCTCCGGGGGGCAGAAGCAGCGCATCGCCATCGCCCGCGCCTTGCTGAAAGACCCGCGCATCTTGCTCCTCGATGACGCCACGTCGAGCGTCGACACAGAAACCGAGCGGCTGATTCAACTGGCGCTGGAACGGCTGATGGTCGGGCGGACGTCCTTCATCATCGCGCAGCGGCTGAGCACAGTGCGGATGGCAGACAAGGTGCTGGTGCTGCAGGGCGGGCGCATCGCCGCGGCCGGCACGCACGAGGAATTGCTGCAATCATCCGGGCTCTACGCTGAAATCTACTATCGCAACCTGCGGGAATGAGCGTCGAGTAGGGGCTGGGCTTTCTGCTTTTCCGCTATACATCAACCCTGTATTCTAGAATCTGACGAACCCAAGGATGAAAGGTTTTCTGCAGATGCGACATGACTGGACTCTTCTGTGCGCAGAAGTGACCTATCCGCCTTATGGAAGTATTGCATTGCGAAACGTTATCTCTGCCATGACAGTCGTCGACAGATTCCGAAATGCGGAATCAGAAGTCGTCCTTTCGCTTGATGATTTGCCAGTCTGGTTGGTATCACAATGGGCAGCGGAGTTTGAAATTGACAGAAAAGTACATATTGGAGTGTTACAGTTGCTGGCGCCGGGAGGAGACCGTGTCTTGCGGGAAGATACGCTGGAGTTCGACCTTCGAGATTCGTGAGTCTTCCGATTGATTCACCGTGTGCCAGACATGCGATTTGTTGGTTTTGGAACTTATGAGTTTCATGTAGTCTTGGATGAGGTATCAGCGCTTGGCGAGTGGGGACGAGCTTGCGTTATACTGAATTAAATGATGAGGAGTTAATTGGCTATGTCAGAGGCAGCATTCAAGATAAGTTTTGACGCGAAGAACTATGTCTTTGAGCGCCCAGCGGTAAAATTGAAGCCCAAACCTGGTGACACGACGCCGTTAAGGCGACGCGCTCCGAAGTCGCCGCCTAAGAACAAACCGGTACGCAAACAGTCTGACGATTAGGCAGCGGCCAAGGCGGCGCAGGCGCACGACTTCATCATGGCAATGGAAAAGGGCGACGACACCGAAGTCGGGGAGCGCGGCGTCACGCTCTCCGGCGAGCGGTGCATTTTCCACTGCATCTTGACTTTGGCTAAACTCAAGTGAAATCATGACGGAAACAGTAGGACTAAAGCTTGATGCGGCATGATTGGACATTGCTGTGCACGGAAGTAGAACCTCAAGAACATGGTACAATCACCTTGGGCAATGTGTTTTCGACCCTGCAAGTCTACAGCCCGTTTGGCAATACTGAGCAGCCAGAGTTGCTTCTGTTCGATCCTCCGGCTGTTTTGGTGTCCCAATGGACCGCAGAGTTTGATGCTGACCGCAGGGTACATACTGCGATAGTTCAGTTGTTGGCGCCTGGTGGAAACCAGCTATTATGGGGAGATGAAGTAGAATTCGACTTGCGGGGAAAATCAGTATTCCACATGATCTATTTGCTGCATGATTTGCCGTTAGTAAGCAGAGGTACTTTTGAATATCATGTCTATTTGAATTCACTAGGACCCATTGGCGAATGGGGCAGAGCAAGTCTAACAATCAGTTGAATTAGGTTGGAGACGCAAGCTAATGAAGCAAATAAAATATAAGATAGTCCAAGATTCGCGCGCTGTGGTGTTCCAGCCATCCGAGAAAAGAGTAACCTATCTTGACGGCAAGGATTCGCCCCTGCTAAAGCGGCGCATTCCCAAACGGCCGCAGCAAAATCCCGAGCCGCCCAAGCGGGGCGAAAATGACGACTAATCCATCCCGCAGACTCTAAACGGAGACTACTATCGGCTTCTCAATTGGCACTGCGGGCCTGCGATCGGGCGGGCCGCGCAGCACTTTGGAAGGTTACGCCGAGAAGGTTGACGGGCGTTCCTTTAATCTACGCGTGCTCTGGTATCTGCTGATCTTTGTCCGCCCCTATGCCCTGCGCATGATCGGCGCCTTCTGCGCCATGCTGGCCGTCACCGGCTTGACGCTGTATACGCCCTTTTTGGTCAAACAGGCGATTGACGGCCCGATCGCGGGCGGCGACATCCCGGGTTTGGACCAGATCGCCTTGCTGATGCTGCTGGCTTTTGTCGGCCTCTACCTGGGCTCAATGGCGCAGCGCTACCTGCTCAGCTGGGTGGGGCAGAAAGTCCTGGCCGATCTGCGCTCGGAGCTGTTCCGTCATTTGCAGGAACTGCCGCTAGCCTATCACGACAGTCATATCATCGGCGTGACGATTTCGCGGGTGATCAGCGATGTCGGCGTCATCAATCAGTTGCTGTCGCAGGGCTTGATTACGCTGACAGGCGACAGCCTCTTGCTGGCGGGAATCATCATCGTCATGCTCTCGCTTAACGCGCAACTTGCGCTGGTGACATTCTCCATCATCCCGGTCATTGTCATCGCGACCATGATATTCGCCCGGCGCGCCAAGGTGGCATTTCGTAATACCCGCGCCCGCAACGCCCACATGATCGGCGACCTGGCCGAGAACCTCAGCGGCATCCGCGTGATTCAGGCCTTCGCCAACGAAGACAGCACCTCCGAGCGCTTTGACGAGGTGAATCAAGCCAATCGCGATGCCCATATCGATGCCATGTCCCTGTCTTTTGTCTTTCTGCCGACGGTTGAGTTTCTCAGTATGGCGGCGACCGGCATTGTGCTGCTCTTCGGCGGCATCAGCGTGGCGCAGGGCAATCTGACGCTGGGCACGGTGATCGCCTTCCTGGCCTACGTCAATCGCTTTTTCCTGCCCGTGCAAGAGCTCAGCCAGCTTTACGCTACGATGCAGACAGCGATGGCGGGCGGCGAACGCGTGATCAACCTGCTGAATACCGAGCCGGCCATCAAAGACCGCGATGACGCCGCGGAGATGCCGCCGATCGAAGGGCAGATCGAATTCCGCGATGTTCAATTCGGATATCGCGAAGGGCTGCCAGTCTTGCGCGACATCAACTTGGAGATTCCGGCGGGCACGATGGTGGCGCTGGTGGGCCCCACAGGCGCGGGCAAAACATCGATCGCCAATCTCATCGCGCGCTTCTATGACGTCAGCGAGGGCGAACTGCTGATCGACGGCATTGACATTCGTGATGTGAAGCAGCGCTCAATGCGGCGGCAGATGGGTCTGGTATCGCAGGATCCTTTCATCTTCGCCGGCACCATCGCCGATAATATCCGCTTCGGCAAACCGGAAGCCAGCCTGGAAGAAGTAGTCGCCGCCGGTGAATTGGCCAATGTCGCCGAGTTCGCGCGCGATTTGCCGCTGGGCTACGAGACGGAAATCTACGAAGACGGCGCCAATCTGTCGGTCGGGCAGCGACAGCTCATCTCGATCGCCCGCGCCATCCTGGCTGACCCCCGCATCTTGATTATGGACGAGGCGACATCGAGCGTTGATATGGTCACCGAAGCGCTGATCCAGGATGCGCTGAAGAAGTTGCTCACGGAGCGCAGCGCCATCGTGATCGCCCACCGGCTCAGCACCATCGTCAATGCCGATATGATCTGCGTTGTTGACGATGGGCGCATCAACGAGATGGGTACGCACGCCGAATTGCTGCGGCAGCGCGGGCTCTACTTCGAGCTATACGAGCGTCAATTCGTCGAGATGGCGGATTAGCGCCACCCCTGGAGTAGTCCAGCCAGCCGCCTCGCGCTCCTGGTTTCTACCTTGTAGCAAATCGGCAGAAAGACTGCTCCACACTCCGCGGCGTATGTAGCACGGCATGATTCAGCTATCTGTTTCAACCCGCGCATTTGATGGTAGAATAGGTTTGCTCGGAGGATGCGATTATGATGTTAGAAATCCCGGAAGATGTCGCGGAGCGGCTCAAAGCGCTGGCGAAGCAAAGCGACCGTGATGTCGCCGATGTGCTGCGCGATATGCTTACCCTGCATGAATCTGAAGTTGTCGCCAAAGGCGGGAAATGGGCGACGGCCGCCGACCTGGCGCGCGTTGCCGAAGAATTCGCGAAAGCCGTCAAGCGCCTCGATATCGAGGACAACCAGAAACCGATGAATACCGCCGCGAACAGCCGACAGATTCTTCAAGATATATATGCCGAGAAATTCAGGAAGCGTGCTGACGCTTGACTTTCATCGCCGACAGTAGCTTCCTCTATGCGCTCTTCAGGCCTCGCGACGCTTGGCATCGTGACGCAAAGAGGTTTGCGTCAAGCAATTCTGAAACCATTCTGGTTCCAAATGTCGTCTTGCCCGAAGTCTGCTACCTAATCACGCGTGACCTTGGACATCGCGGCATTGAAGAATTCATCGAGTACTTCGCGCAATTGAATGCTCTGTTTGCGCCTTTGATTTTGGATGATTTGGGCAGAATACACGAAATCGTCTCCACCTACGCCGATGCCGAACTGGACATCGTCGACTGTTGTATCATGGCCATCGCTGAGCGCTTGAAGCTGACGCGCATAGCCACCTTCGACCGGCGCGACTTTGCTATGGTGCGGCCGCGCCACTGCGACTTTCTCGAACTCCTGCCCTAGTCCAGCTCGACGCGCGGGTTAAGCAGCGCGTAAGCCAGATCGGCGAAGAGGTTGGCGAAGAGGATGATGGTCACCGTGACCATGACGATAGCTTGCACCAGCAGCAAATCGCGCCTTTCGATGGCGGCGATTAGCAGGCTGCCCAGCCCGGGGAAGCCGAAGACCACTTCAATCACGACTAGCCCGCTGATCAGCCAGGTGATGCTGAGGGCGATGACGGTGACGGTGGGCAGCAGGGCATTGCGCAGGACGTGACGCCAGATAACCGTGCGCCAGGCGATGCCCTTGAGCGCGGCGGTGCGCACATAGTCGCGCTTCAGCTCTTCGATGACGCCGGCGCGGGTCAAACGGGAGATGTAAGCCAGCATCACCAGCGTCGCGGCAACGGCCGGCAGCCAGAGCGCGGGCAGCATCTCGCCAAAGGAAGCATTGGCGGGCACAGCGGAGCTGGCCGGGAACCACCAGCCCAGCGCCTCTGCCAGCGCGCCACGGCCCCA
>JAGWBC010000067.1:14239-14592 GCA_021296115.1 Anaerolineae bacterium
ACTGCTCCGGCATGGGGGCGTTTAAGCCTAGCTGCGCGCGGATTTCTTCCACTTGCGCCTCGGTGGCTTCGCGCCCGCCGGCGATGACCCGCGCCGGATCGCCCGGCAGGACACGCAGCAGCAAAAAGATCATCAGCGAACTCAACAAGTAAGTGAAGAAAAAGAAGACAAAGCGGCGGCGTAGAAAATGCAGCATCTCGGCTAGTCGCTCCCTTCCGCTGGAACCAGATCGGATTGCAGCGTCGCCAACTCTTCCAGCGGGATATGGCAGCGGATGCTATGGCCCTCGTCGACTTGGCGCCAGGGCGGCTCGTCGCGCTCGCAGATGTCGCCGATCTTGCGCGGGCAGCGGG
>JAGWBC010000068.1:0-7223 GCA_021296115.1 Anaerolineae bacterium
CGCTGGGGCAAGGGGCCGGGGGATGGGGTAAGAAAAGAGGCATTCCACATTCTCATTACTTACTTGCATTTACTTCTGCGCCCTCTGTGGTGAATATTCCTGTCTACAACCCAACGAAAATCGCATCGCTCTGAATTGGAACAGGTCTTGATGCGGACGGCAGATGCGCTCCTCCGCCCGATGCGCTACTATTGAAACATGCTCGAATTCAATTATTATGTTGAGCCTATGCAATACTTCATCTCCAGCACAGTGACCAGCGGGAGCCGCTAAATTGCAGAAACTAGGCCCGCCCGGCGAAATGCCCAGCCTCGAATTTGAAGTCGACCGAGAACACTCCGGCGTTCGTATGCTGGGTTGCCTCACCTTCTTTTTTGGCGCCATAGGCTGCTACCTGATTATCAATACCATTTTCCCCAATGGCGGGTTGATCACATTGGGCGCGTCTCTGGCCATCGCCGTAGCCATGACTTATGGCGCTGATTACCTGAGCAAGAGGTACTGGCCCAGCAATCGCGCCATTCAATTCGTCGACGATGTGATCATGTTGGTCAAGGGCAATAAAATTCAAGGCGAAATCGATGCCGCGGGGAACGTCAACTTGCTCCAGTGGCATTTTGAAGCCAAGCGCCACCCGCGCGTGCCCAAGGGCTGGTATGTCGTTGCCAACGCGCTGGAGCAGGACGGCGAGTTTATCGTCAGCTACAGCATCGTCTCGCCCGCGGACTTCGATGCCTTGCCGCTTTCGCGACTGGCGCAGAAGTATCAGCGCAAGAAGAAGAAGAAAGACGAAACGCGTGATTTGCGCGAAGCCGGCAGCCAGCGCCGGATCGCCCAAGCCGAGTTTCATCGTGGCGAATTTGGCGCGGAAATGTCGCTGGAAGACTACCACGCCTACCTCGATTATCTGGCGGACACCTATACCTCCTGGATGCCCAAAGAAAAATGACGCTGCTGGGCCGAGTCGCATTCTGCATTGCCGCTATCCTCACTGCTGTTTCGCCTCTACGAGCGCAAGGCGCCAGACTGAGCCTCGGCGACATCGTCGAAGGCAGCTTGGCCTCCGGTGAAACCCACCGCTTTGCCGTCAACGCCCTGGAATTAACGCTTGTGTCTTTGCGCGTGGAGTCCCTTGATGGCTCGCTGGATCCCGTCATCGAGATCTTCGACAGCAATGACGAGCTGATCCACGCAAGTGACGACTTTGACTACCCCGCCACGCGAGATGCGGCCATTCAGGCTTTTGTCTTGCCCAAAACCTCGACCTATTCAATCGTGTTGAGCGGCCATGCCGGCAGCAGCGGCGACTATCGCCTCTATTTCCTGCCCGGCTATGATGTGCTGGCGCTGCACGATGCCACGATGGAAAAAACCAAGTGGAAGGTCGTACTCAGCGATACGGCAATCGACATTTCAGAATCCAGCCTGTTTGCAGTCGAGTTGCAAGGTTTCGCGCGCTCGGCCTTGGTGCAGGCTGAACACTTCCCGCAAGCCCAGGATCTCTACTTCCAGGCGACATTTCACGAAGTAACCTCAGCCGCCGGCTGGAATGTGGGTTTGGTCTTCCGTTACATCGACAACGAGAATTACCACCGGCTGCTGCTTAGCAAGACCGGTTTCTGGCGCCTGGACCGCTTCGATAACGGCGAACGCGTGCAACTCAAGTATTGGTCGACTCATCCGGCGATCCGGCCCGGCGAGAAGGATTTTCGCCTGGGTATTTTAGCCAGCGGACAGCACTTCGACGCCGTTTACAACGGACAGGTCGTTGGCTCCGCGTCCGACAGCGCAGCGCCAATCGCAGGCGGTTTCGGCATCGCTATGCGCTCGGATGAAGTCACGGGCGGTCTGATGTCCTTTGCCGTGCTGGAAACCCTGCTGACCCTGCCCACGCGTGTCAACGACCGGATTCTCTTTCCACAGCGGGTTGTCGAACGGCAGAATTACTTGATGGCGCTTGACCTGGCGCGCAAACAGTTGGCGCCGGCCGGCCGCAACGTCGGCTTCGTTCAGCCGGAGAGCTCCGTGCGTCATGCGCGCGCGGGCGTGCCGCGCATCCCCATCGCCTCCCAACGGATGTATGAACAGTTTGCGCTCGGCGCCTCCCTTAGGCTGGGAACTGCCGGGGCTGGCAACGGCGGCAACGGCGGCTGCGGCATATTCTTCCACTTCAATGACGACAATCACTATACTTTGGCCTACGTGACCGAAGACGGCGACTTCGGTGTTTCGCGGCGCAGCGGCGATGCCTTTGAGCCCGGCCTCTACGGGAAGCGCTCCGCTACTGAAGATCCCCAGCACTACCTGCTTGTCATCGCGACGGACGAAGAAATGCACTATTTTCTGGACGAAGTCTACGTCGGCAGTCTGGAGTCGCAACCGAGAACCGGAAGCATTGGCATTGCCGTGGTCAACTATGAAGCGGTGGATACCACATGCCGCTTCACTGACCTGTGGGTGCAGAGCTTCGACGAATGAAGTTCTTAATTGTCAGCAAACTCAGTCAAGTTTCGCTGCCAAAGCTCGCCACTTGGGGACCGGCGCGCTGGGCTGCTGCCTTCTTCCGTTGCGCATGTCGATGCTAGCCCCAACCTCATCCAGCAGCTGAATCAAAAGCTTCTGCTTAACTGCGGCGTGGGCCGGATCATTCCACAGATTCCGCATCTCTAGCGGATCACGCTCGCGGTCTATGAGTTCGCCCCAGTCTTGCGCGTGATAATGAGTCAGTCTCCAGCGCGGCGTAATCAAAGTGCGCATCCGCAAGGCGGCGAAGTCATCGTCGTTTTCCACCAAGGCGGCGCCGGGGCGCGGCTGGTCTGCGCCCTTCAAGAGCGGCATCAGCGAGCAGCCCTGAACCCCCTCAGGCTCAGAGGCGCCTGCGTATTCCAAAAGCGTCGGCGCGATATCAAGCGTGGATTCCACACTGCTGATCGTTTGACCGGCGGCGACGCCGGGACCGCGGAAAATGAGTGGCGTCCGCAGGGCGCTTTCGTAAGCCAGCCCCTTGCCATACATGCCGTGATCGCCCAGATAATCGCCGTGGTCTGAGACAAAGACGATGATCGTATTGTCATTCATTCCCAGCCGATCAACTGCCTTAAGTATCCGGCCGATGCTGTGGTCAAGCAGGGAGACCATGCCGTAGTAGATGGCTTTGACCTGCCGCCAGTCCTTCTCATCGTATAGCGCATAGTTGTGCGGCGGCGTGCCGATGACGCGATCCCTGGGTCGCGCGCCGTCTGAAGCTGGCGTCTGCGGCCCGCGATAAACTCGCTCGTGCAAATCCGGCATGTCGAAGGACTCAGAAACCGCTGGTATCGGCGGCGGCATGTCAGCCGGGTCGTAGCGACTGGCCCATGGCGCCGGCACAGTGAAAGGATAATGAGGATCGGGAAATGAGACGTGAAGAAAGCAGGGCGCTTCGCTCGCTGTCTCCAGGAAGTCGATGGCCCGGTTGGCAATATAATGGCTGGAGTGGACCGACTCGGGCAGATTCCAGCGCCAGCAATTCACGCCATTTTCATAGGGGGTAGTATTCGCTTGGCGTTCGCCAAGGTCCGGCACGCGTTCGCGCAGCCATTCCGTGTAGCGATTGCCGAAGCAGCGGCTGCCGTGGCCGTTAACAAGGTCGACTGCTTGAAAGCCGTAATAGCTGCCGTCATCGTCAGCGAGCGCCTGGGCGGCAAGTTCCGGTTCAGCGGCTTGCGGCGCCAGATGAATCTTGCCGATTGAAGCCCTGCGATAGCCCGCAGTCGACAATACGCGCGGCAGAAACCGCTCGTCGTCCGGCGTATAACAGCCGACCATGCGCGTATGCAATGCGGAGGGATAGCAGCCGGTCAAGATTGAGGCGCGGCTTGGCGTGCAGGTGGGTTGAGTGACGAAACACTGTGAGAATCGCGCTCCTTCCCGCGCCAGCCGATCAATGTTTGGCGTCTTTACGATAGGATTGCCGAAGCAGCCAAGCGCATCCGCCCGCAGCTCATCGCAGAGAATCATGATGATGTTGGGCTGCTCAGGCATTGTTGGCCGCGCCCTGCATCAACCACTCCAAATCGAAGCGCGTCAGGGTCAAGTGATCGTCGGTATTCCCGCTGGAGGCGTCGCCGCGCTCAAACAGGCAAAGCACGGTCTTGTCCGGGCAGACCGCCAGCGCGCTATAACCGGCGTAACCGGGCTCGATGATCTTCGCGAAAGCCCAGGATTGGCATTCGTCCAGGGAGAGCTTGACCGTCAAATTCTTGCGCGTGCGGAAGATTGACGAGCCTTTGGCGTCTTCGCCGTAGATATTGTCCGGGTTGCAGAAGAGGATGCGGCTCGCGCCTTCCTCCGCCCAACTGTGGCGGAAGAGTGTGCCCTGGCAAGTGGGCTCAAGCAACTGCGGGTCGAGCTGCGGGATGGACCATCCGCTGATGCCATCGCGGCTGCGGCTGATGAGGCGGCGCTGCACACCGCTGCCGTTGCGCATGTTTAGCAACATCGACCCGTCCTCCAGTTCGACAATGCCGGTTTCGTTGAGATTGGGCACGGTATCGGGAATCATCTCGCCGCGCTGCCATGTTGCGCCGTCATCGTCGCTGTAGATGGTGGCGCAGCGGTTGGGGCGATGCGCGCTGGTTCGCGATGTCGAGAGCCAGACCGGGATAATCAGCCGACCGGATCGCCGCAATCGGATGCCATTGGGCAGGCCGATGGCCAGGACGCCCCAGTCGTACTCGTGGCGGAAGTCTTCAAACGTAGCGGTGATTTCCCGCGGCGCGCTGAATGTTGCGCCATCGTCGAGCGAATGCATAGTGAATGCGCGAGCGTAGCCGAAACAGAACAGAATGTGCACGATGCCCTTGCTGCTGTCGACTATCGTATTGAAGTTGTGCAGCGGACCATCGCCAAAGTCCCGGTGGTCCAGGAGACGGCGCGGCTCGTCCCAGGTTGCGCCCTGGTCGACACTGCGGCGCATGACGATATCAATCTTGTCCCAGTCGCCGCCACGGCCGTATCGCGCTTCGGCATGGGCCAGGGCCACGCCGCCGGGCGAGACGCAGATGCCCGGAATCCGATACATGGTATAGCCGCCGGTATCGCGCGAGAAGAGATCTTGACGTTGAATCAGCATCGCTATCAGTGTCCAGTGAGTTGCTCGGGGCCGGTATCGGTCGCCAGCGCCAGCGCGTCAAAACTACGCTGCATCAGCTTTAGCTTCGTCTCGGTCAATGCGGGGTCGTCCCATAAATTGTCGAACTCATATGGGTCGTTTGCCAGGTCGAACAGTTCGCCGATTCGGCGCCCGTGATAAACCACCAACTTGTAGCGCTCATCGCGGATCATGGTGGCGTACGCGCCATTGATGCCTTCGCGAACCAAGGGATTAAGCGCGCGGTAGTATTCGCAACGCACAGCCTCACGATGGCGATCGGCCGCTCCCGGGTCCGCGAGCAGATTGCCCAAGGATTTGCCTTGCATGCGCTTGGGTATGGCGACGCCCGCCAGCTCCAGCAGGGTGGGCGCGATGTCGATTAGTTCGACCAGGGCTTGACGACGCGCGCCGCTCAAGAATCGCTCGGGCCAGGACAGGATAAGCGGAACGCGTACCAAGCCCTCGTAGAAGCGGCAGCCCTTGAGCAGCAGGCCGTGATCGCCCAGCATTTCACCATGATCGCTAGTGAAAATGACCACCGTGTTTTTCAGCTGCCCGCTCCCTTCCAGCGCGTCCATCATCCGTCCGATATTATCGTCGATCTGTTCAATCATGGCGTAGTAGGCGGCTTGGATGCGCTTGGCGTCAAATTCTTCCGGTCGGCGCGCGGTTGTCTGGAAGTCGATGGCGCTTAACTTCGCTTGCGCCGCCAAGTCACTCTCGCGGAATTTGGGACCGGGCATCGTGTCGATGTCAAAGCGATCCATATAGGCTTGCGGCGGGTCAAATGGCGCGTGCGGATCAAAGATGTTGACACTCATCAGCCAGGGCTTTCCAGCGTGATCAGCCTTGATGAAATCAATGGCGCGGTCGCTGCACCAACGGGTTTGATGCAGCTCCGGCGGCGTGTCTTGGGGATGCTCCAGCATTTCCGCCAGATCCTGTCCCTGTTGCTGAAGCCAGTCGGCGTAGTCGTGACCGGACTCCCATCTGGCGTGGGGACCGTGGCTCCAGTGAAATACTCGATAACCGTCGTGTTGCGGCCGCGGTTCAATCCGTCCTTCAGCGCCGGCCAGGTGCAGTTTGCCCGCCAACGCGCAATCGTAGCCGGCATCCGCCAGCAGCGCGCTAACAAGCGGCGCGGCCTCCGCCCAATACTCATTGCCATTGCCGCAGCTGTGTACGCTACTGGGGTACATGCCGGTCAGAAAGCTGGCTCGGCTGGGCGTGCAGATCGGGCTCTGGCAATAG
The DNA here is from genome assembly GCA_021296115.1 of Anaerolineae bacterium. GTDB lineage: Bacteria > Chloroflexota > Anaerolineae > Aggregatilineales > Phototrophicaceae > UBA6055. The sequence continues at coordinate 6,386 of JAGWBC010000068.1, forward strand.
GCGCGCTCAAAGCTGACGCCGTGTTCGACCAGTCGATCGATGTTCGGCGTTTGAATCAGCGAGTTATTCAATGCGCCGATGGTGTCGTAGCGCTGCTGGTCGGTGCAGATCCACAAGATGTTGGGTCGCATCAGCGAATATCCTCCAAGTCAATGGTCAGGCCGACCAAGTGGGCGGTATCGGCAATATCGCCGGCATTGCTATAGTCGACCAGATAGATGCTGCCGTCCTCGCGCTGAATCCAGGACGAATAACCGTGGTCGGGCCAGGGCGCCTGGGCGGGATGATTGCCGTGCAACTGTATCATGCGCTCGCGTTGATACTGATCCGGGTAAGCGCCGGCAGCGGCCTGCCACGTCCATTTGAAATCAGGCAGGTTGGGGTTGCCAAGCGCATAGCTGACGCTGCGCCAGTAGCTGCGGCCGCTATCGCCGAACTGGCCGAACTGTGTGCGCCGCAAAGGGTTGCCGCCATGAAAATCGCCAGCTGGCCATTCTTCGCGAAATACGCATCTATGCATCACAGTCTCGCCATTGAGCTTGACTTGCAGCCAGCCGCGCTGATGATGCAAGCCGACTCGCTGGTAGCGTGTCATGTCTACCGGATGGCGCATATCATGCCGGCCGCGACTTATCGCAATATAGTCGGGCGCGATCGTCAGCAGTTGGCCCAGGCGCGAGATGGACATGAAGGCGACCCCGCTATGCCCGGCTGAAGCTTCCACGCGGACTTCCGCCTCGAAGTCGACTGCGCTGAAGGCCGATTGCGGCGGCAGCAAGGTGTAGCGACATTCGTGCTCAGGCAGATTCTCGATGAGCAGCGCGTCTTCCCGCAATTC
>JAGWBC010000068.1:7484-18471 GCA_021296115.1 Anaerolineae bacterium
GCGCCTTCGCAGAAGCGGTGATAGCCGTTATGCGCGATGGTGCTGCGCTCGCTCCAGCTTTGCCCGCCGTCTTCTGAAGTCCACAAGACCTGGGCGAATTCTTGCGTGGCGCCGCGCATCAGATGTGATGTCACGCCCAGCGCGCCATCGGGCAGGTCGATTATCCGGTCGGGTTCAAAGCCGCCGATGCCGCCTTCCGTCTGCGCCTCTGTCCACGCGTCGCCGTCGTCGTGGCTCCAATACAGCCAATTGCCGGACGGCTGGTCTTCGTGAAAATGGCCGTCATCGTCATGATCGATTATGACGACCAGGCGGCCGTCATTGAGCTGGCTCAAACGCGGCGTGACCAGACGCTCGTCGCCTTGCGTCAGGTCGGCGCGATCAATCTCGCGGTGTTTGAACCAGGTCGCGCCTTGATCGTCGCTGGCCAGCAAGGTCAAGATCTGGTCTTGCAGCGACCAGTGCGCGTCGACATCGCTGTAGATCAGCATGTAGCGCCCGGAGGGCAGGACGATGATATCGGGATTCTTGGTGAAGCGCCCGGGACTGCGCCAGATGTCATTTACCTTGTGGGCGAGTGATCGTGTATGAATCAGCACAAGTGTCTCCTATTGGTTGAAATAAGCGACGCAACGCGCATCAATCTCGGCTCGCAGGCAGACAATTTCCGAGCGTCATTGACCGGCGTCAAACTTCACGAAAGCCAGGCGCAGGAATTCGTAAGGATGGCTCTCGCCGCCTTCGTAGAGGCAAAGGATGCGACCGTCAGGGGCGACCGCCAGGTCCGAATAGGCGCTGGGGCCTGCGTTTAAGGCGATTTGGCCGGGCCAGGTTGCGCCTTCATCGCGGCTGCCGCGCAGCGTCATATTGACGCGCTCGCTGGCGCTGGCCGGGTTGGCGAATAGCAGGGTCGAGCCCGCCGCCCGCTCGTCGTTTTGATAAGCGACAATGCTCGCTTGGCAAATGGGTTCGACGAGCGCCGGGTCAGTGCGTTGGTCGGTCCAGGACATGCCGCCGTCCGCGCTGACCGCAACTTGCCGCGCGCGCTCGCCAGGCGCATAACTGCGCATATTCAGCAGCAGACTACCGCCGCTGATTTCAACGACTTCGCATTCATTCACTTGTGGTAGCGGCGTGCGCCCGCCCAGATTCCAGGCCGCGCCATTGTCGTCGCTGTAGATGATGTGCGAGTAGTAGTCCTTGGTCCCGGCTTCGATATGATCGCAGGGAATGACGAGGCGCCCGCTGTGCGCCCCGTTGCGAATCTGGATGCCATGTCCCGGTCCGGTCGCGTACCAGGTCCAATCCGATTGCTTGACGGCGCCGGTGATCTCTGCCGGGCTCGACCAGGTCATTCCGTCGTCCTTGGATGTCGTCACATAGACGCGGCGGCTGTCTTGGCTGCTGCCGGCGACGATGTCGCGTTCGTGATCATCACCGCGATTCCAGGTCATTAGCAAGTGGACTGCGCCGCTTTCCATGTCGACCACTGGCGCCGGATTGCCGCTGGTGTTGCCCGGGTCATCCCACACGACTGACTGGCGCGACCAGCTTGCTCCGCCGTCAGTCGAGCGCTTGACAAGCAATGCGATGTCGCCAAAATCGCTGCGGTGCTGTTTCCGCCCTTCGCAGAAAGCAAGAACGGTATTGTCCTTGGTGACAGCCAGCGCGGGAATGCGATAGGTATGGTAGCCATCGCTGCCGCTGCGCCAGAGGTCGAATTGCTGGACATTATTTTTGAACATTCGATTTAGCCTTTAATGCCGCCGATCATGATGCCTTTGACAAAATAGCGCTGCACAAAGGGGTAAATGAAGAGGACGGGCACGGTGCTGACGATGATCAGCGCCGAACGCAGCGACGCGGCCGGCGGCGGATCTTCAATGAAGGCCAGTTCCTCCAGGCCTTGCATATTGGTGGTTTCGAGCAGGCTGCGCAGGATAATCTGCATCGGCTTGAGATGAGATTTATCAATGTAAATCGCGGCGTCAAACCAGGAATTCCAATGCCAGACGGCATAGAACAGCCCGATGGTGGCGATGACCGGCATGGATAGCGGCAGCACGATGCGCAGCAAGACTGTCGGCGGCGACGCGCCGTCGACGATGGCGGCGTCGAATAGCTCTTCAGGCAGGCTCATGAAGAAGTTGCGCATGATGAGCATATTCCAGGCGTTGATCAAGCCGGGGAAGACCATCGACCAGAGCGTATTGCGCAGGCCCAAAGCGTCCACGAGAAGAAAGCGCGGTATCAGCCCGCCGCTGAAAACCATGGTGATGAAGACAAATATCGTAAGCGGCACGCGACCTGGCAAGTCTCGCTTCGCCAGCGCATAAGCCATCGTAATGGTGAAGGCCAGATTGAAGCCCGTGCCTACCACGACGCGAAAGAGCGTGACACCGTAGGCGTTGAGTATGACTTTGCTACGACCGAAAAGAATATCGTAGGCGCCCGTGGAGAAGGCTTCGGGGTAGAGCACGTAGCCGCCGCGGCGAGCAAACTCGGCATCGCTGATGAATGAGGTGGAAAAGACGATGATAAAGGGAATCAGGAAGGCCAGCGTCAGCAGAATTAGCAGCAAGTATATTGTGGTGTGAGCGAACTTTTCGTTGCGTGACAGCTTGAGCATCCGCCTTCTCCTACCAGAGACCCGGCTGGCCCAGTCGGTTGGCCAGGGTATTAGCTGCAATCAAGAACAAGAAGGCCATGACGCCTTTGAACAAGCCGACCGCCGCGGCAAACGAGTATTTCAATCCCAGCAATCCTTCGCGATAGACATAGGTATCGATGATATCCGATACGCTGTAAACCGCCGGCGAGTATAGCAGCAGGATCTGTTCAAAGCCGGCGTCGAGCAGATTCCCGATTTCAAATATAAAGAGAATGGTGATTACAAAGGCGATGCTGGGAATCGTGATATGGCGCGCCATTTGGTAGCGGTTGGCGCCGTCGATGGCTGCCGCCTCATACAGCGCCGGGTCAATCGCGGACATGGCGGCCAGGTAAAGAATGCTGCTCCAGCCGATGGTTTTCCAGACGTGAGTGAGCGTCAATATGCCGCGGAATTGATCGGGATTGGTCAGGAATGTCCAGCGCTCACCGGTTAATTCATTCAGAAACTCCGTAAATAGTCCGCCGCTCGTCGCCACCAGCGCCGTCACCAGACCCGTGGTCACCACCCAGGAGATGAAGTGCGGCAAATACGAAACCGTCTGCACGAAGCGCTTGAACTTGACGCGAAAGACCTCATTGAGCATGAGCGCGAATATAATAGGCGCGGGAAAGCCGAAAATGATCTTCAAGCCGCTGATGACCACGGTGTTTTCGATGACATTCCAAAAGAAGATGGAGTTGAAAAAGCGGTTGAAGTGCTTCAGGCCCACCCAGGGCGCTTCAATAATGCCGGTGACGCCGCCGAAGGGCGAGATGTCCTTGAAGGCGATTACGATGCCAATCATGGGCAGATAATGAAATATGATGAAATACAAGATGCCCGGCAAGGCCAACAGATAATAGAAGCGGTAGAACCAGATGCGCTTCAGAAGCCGGCGCCATTTGCCGTCGCTGGTCGCTGGCGGCGAATAGCGGTTGTTTGGCATCATGCTGCTGCGCGCGGTCATTGGGCCCCGCCTGGCGCTTGGGCAGAAGGCTCAAGATGCGCCTCCGGCAGCGCCCCTCTCCAGCCGGCGCGAAGCCGAGCGGACAGGTCGCTTAAGGTCTGCGCGGAGCTCGCGTTTCTGGCGATATTGTCGATTTCAGCCTGCCCTTCAGCGTGATCGTACAGCTCCCGCTCAAGCGCCTCGCCCGAGCGAAAGTCTTGCCATTCGGTATAACGATAGCGCTCCGTGCGCATGCTATAGCCCATCACTTCCGGCTCGCCGAGATAAGCCCAGGGGCGGGGAAACTGGCTGAAGGCGGCGGTCTTCCAGGGCAGGTCCGGCTGTTGCAGCAGCGGCGCCAAACTGATGCCTTCCAGGTCGGCGCGCGGCGGCAGACCGCAGCAATCGAGCAAGGTCGGGTAGATGTCGACGAACTCGACCAGCGCGGCGCAATCACCGACGCCAGCGCCCGGCGCGGAAATAATCAGCGGCGCGCGCGTATCCAGTTCGTAGTTGCTTGTTTTGCACCAAAGCGCCTTCTCGCCCAGGTGATAACCGTGGTCGCCCCAGAGAACGATGAGGGTGTTGTCACGCAGTCCCTGCTCATCCAGGGCGTCCAGCAGCTTGCCCACTTGGGCGTCCATATAGCTGACGCAGGCGTAATAACCATGCCTGAGCTTGCGCGCCATATCGTCGGGAATGGGGCCGGCGTCTGGAACATCGCTGTAGCCGCGCAGCTCCCGGCTGTTATGCCAAGCGAAGTCGGGAATGCCGACTGGCTTCTCCGCGTATTCCGGCGAGGAGATTTCACTCGCGTCATAGCGATCCCAGTAGCGCTTGGGCGCGCTGAAGGGCAGGTGCGGCTTGCGGAAGCCGACAGCCAGAAAGAAGGGATCAGCGCCAAATTCAGCGATGAGCTGGCAAGCGGCGTCGGCGACCTTTCCATCGCCATAGGCGTTGTCGGGCGCATCGGCAGCTTCGGTGGCCGCATCTTGTAGCCGGGCCAGCTTTCAACCTGGGGCGCTTGATTCTCCGGCAGCAGGTAGTCGTCGCTTTTCCAGACGACATTGAGGAGCGCGTCGGCAGACCAGGATTGCGCATCCTGCGCTTGGGGCGAGCCGTGATAAATCTTGCCGACCGAGCGAGCGATATAGCCATGCTGCTTGAAGTACTCCGGCAATGTGACGACATCAGGCCGCGCCGCGCGGAAATGCGTGCCGCCGCAATGCTGCGGCAGGTCCGCCAGCCGGGCCGGTAGCTCATGTCGGAAATGGGATTTGAGGTCCCAGACTTTGAGGGTATCGGGACGCAAGCCGGTCATCAGCGAGGCGCGAGAGGGGTTGCAAACGGCTTGCTGGCAATAGGCGCGCTGAAAGAGCATGCCGCCCCCGGCGAGGCGATCGATATTCGGCGTAATCGCGTTGCTGTCGCCGTAGCAGCCCAGCGCCGTCCGCAAGTCGTCGACTGCGATGAAGAGTACGTTCGGCTTGTCCATTGGATTCAGTAGGTCTCGCCCAGCGCAAGGCACTCCTGGCTATGCCGTATCAAGTAGCTACGGATTAGCGCTCATTTGAGGTGGCGGGAGACATGACGCAGTCTCCCGCCACTTGTGGAAACTGGACTATACGCCGCCCAGTTCGTTGTATTGAGTGGAAATGGCGTTGACCCAGTCGTTAATGCCGGCGCGCTCCAGGTCGTTCATGAAGTCGTCCCATTGATCGAGCGGGCGCTGGCCGGTGATGAACAGAATGGTCTGCTCGTCCAGGAGCCGGTTGAGGTCGCCCAGCGTGGGGACTTCATCGGCGATGCGGCTCAGATTGTATGCCAGCCCGCCATCAAAGGGCCACTTGGCGTCGCCAAGGTCGATGAGCTGGCTGCCGAGATACTCGACATGCCAGGCGCGGGACGGGTCGTCCAGGCTGTAGCGAATCTCGACATTAAGGTTGGGCAGCATGTATTCGCTGACGTAGCCGAAGCTCAAGTCCGGGTTGACTAGCCTGGTTTCCTCATCGAGGTAATCCCACATTTCGCCCTTGATGCCATAGCGCGCGGTCAACTGATTGTCGGTGGTGTCGGCGCTGTAGACCCAGTCCATGAACTGGATGACCGCCGCCGGGTTCTCCGCTTTGCGCGTGACGGCGTAAGCGCTGGCGTTTTGCGGGCGAGCGGTGGCGATATACCCCATGTCAGTCGTGATGCTGGTGCGCGCCCAGGCGATGCCTTCGCAGCCGCTCTCAATTTGCGGCGTTATCAGCGTGATGCGCGAGTACCAGCCCATCCATACGCCCAGGTTGCAAGTGCGGAACAGCTCCGGCGCGTCAAAGCGCGTGAAAGTATCGGGGAAGAAGTAGCCGGCTTCCCACCAGGAATTCAGCTCGGTCACCCAATCGAGGACGCCGGGCTGCAATACCCAGGGCTTAACCATGCCATCATCGGGGTCAAGCCAGTTGGAATGGCCATTGGGCGTGAAGCCGCCGAGAGTCGTCCAGCGAATGTCCCCGGGGCGCGTGGCGACCATGGCTTCGGGATTATGCGCCAGGAAAGCGTCGATCGTATCTTCCAGCTCATCCCAGGTCGTCGGCACTTCCAGGCCGAGCTCGTCAAGCCAGTCCTGTCGCACCCAGGTGATGTAGGGGCTGGTTGGCGTTGAGCGCGGGATGCCCATGATTTCGCCATCGGCGTTGCGCATGATATCCCACTGCTGCTCGGGAATGACTTGCATGATGTTCTGACCGTGCTCCGCCAGCAGATCGGTAATCGGGATGATCGCCATGGCGTAGTCGTGCCAGCCATTGCCGGGCGCCTGGAAGAGGTCGACCGGGTCACTCGAGCCTAGCAGGAGGTTCAATTGCTCGGTCGCGCTGGCAGCGCCGCCTGGAACAATGGTGACCGGACGCACGCCCGATTGCTCGGCGATATGATCTTGCACGCGCTGCAATACATCGGGATCGCTGCCGCCGGCGTCAAACTGGAGCGTGCCGGAATTGTTAAAAATGTAGATGACTGGCTCATCCTGGGCCATTGCCGATGGCAATACCAAGATTAGCACTAAGAGCAATGCAACAATACGCATCCTGGTCATACTGATTCTCCTTGTCAATTGTGAATTGCAAATGCGATGACGAAATCCTCCAACATAATTGCCCGGTTCACCTCCTTTGCGGCGCTTCGCCTGGCTCTCCGACTTCGGTTGCCGGGGCTATTCTGGCAACGCGTTTTTCAACCGGCTCACTATAACGAATTGCGCTGGACATGTCAAAATCGCGGCGTACTCACCGCGAAATCAGCAAGGATTTCTCCCCAAGTCAAGCTCGCGCCGGGCAAAGTCCAGCCAATGAAAAAGGGCCCTACAACTTTACAGGGCCCTTCCTCATATCCGTTGAACAGGCTTGGTTAGACTTAGCCCGCCATGGCGCCGGCAAGCGCGCCGCACGCGGGGCAGCCGCCGCCGGGCCTAATGATGGCGTAACCGGCCTGCGGATCGGCGCCCCAGGCTGTGAAGTTCACATTCCACACGATCATCAGCGAAACGCGCCCGGAATTGCGCGATAGACGAGCCGCGTCCGCCAGCCACTGCGCTTGTTCGCCAACCGTCACCGGATCATTCGGCGTCCAATTGAAACCAGCCGGGATTCCGGAGGGCATGCCTTCGCCGCTCAGATAGCCCAGTTCAGTCCAGCAGACTTTGCTAGCGGGAAAGTACTGCGCGCCCCGCTGCAGCATGGTTCCAAAGAAGTACGTGGGATAGTAGCCGCGCGGGTCGCCGTTGGTTTGCGTCGGGCTGAGGACGCCCTCGTTGTAATGCAAGCCTAGGCAGTCCATATATTGGGCGGCGCCTGCTTGCGCCATCTGCGCCATGAACGTATCGTCATTGCAGCCGCCATCTCCACAGCCAGCTGCGCCGAAGTAGCCGGTTGGCGCCGGCGCGCCGCTGATGACAAGCGTGGCCGGGTTGGCCGCCTTGATGGCTTGGTATGCGGCTTGCAGCAGCCGCGTGTATGAGCCGCCATTGATCTGACCTGCGGGCCACTCGCGGTCGATATTGGGCTCGTTCCACACTTCAATGGCGTCCGCGCCAAGCCTGGCCAGATGCGCCACGTATTCGGCGAATTCCGCGACATAGCCGTCAAAATTGCTCGCCAGCTGGCTCTTGCTCCCGAGCGCGCCCAGCAGCACCTTGAAGCCCTGGGCATGGGCCTGGGCGATGGTGTCTCTGCCGTCCGATATGCCGTGTCTCACTTGCTTCTTGACCCATGTCATCCTGGCGCTCTTCATCGCCGCAACGGCTGCTCCATCCAAGCCGGCGACGTGGCCGCCCAGTTCGAATCCGGCGGGTCCCGCATTGGCCGGTCCCACGGCAATCGCAACCTCTTGGGCTTCGGCCGCCTGGGCGGATTCTGGCGCGGGCTCTGGCGCGGGCGGCGGCGCGTATTGCGGCGGCACCACGATATCATCGCAGATGACCGAGTCTTGCAGGTCGAAACTGACTCGCGCCTGGTATTCCTCGTTCGATGTGGTCGTGAAAATATATGTCCAGCCGAAGAGTATGTCGTCGCGCTTTGCATCGTATGGTACAGAGTCGGTGCAATTGTCGATGCCGGCGGCCCCGTAGAGGCTCATGCTGGCGATGCTGGTCCAGTTATCTTCGTAGAAGCGCCAGCGCCGGAGCCGCATCGTTGCGCCAAGGTCTTCCTCAACCAGGTCCCGCGCTACCTGCATACCTCTCATCACCGGGCTAACCAGGACCGGCTCCGCTTCCGCGTCTTCTTGCGCTGTCAAGGGCAGGCCGACAGAAAGCAGCAGCGTGAACGCCAGCAGCACAGGAAACAATCTCGTGAATACTTTGGGCAATTGTGTCTCTCGCATAAGCCTTCTCACTCGTTGCTAGTTTGCTCGTGAACCAAAAGCATAGCGAATAAAAACGAGATTGCTATGGTATGTTAGTCGGCGAGGCTACAGCGCTTTTCCGCTACTCGAAACCCGATGTCGATCCTTTTGCGCGCAACATGTCGAGGCGGGCGCCGCTCTTTTGCGGATTTCCGACAGTCTTGCCACCGAGGACACAGAGTAACTATGAGGGCACAGAGAGGGTTGCCGGGAAACTTGGCGATTGGTCGGGTCAGGGAAAATCCGTAGTTTTGCCTTATCTCTATTTGATAAATCATGATGACTCTAGCCAACTCCCCTAGGCGCCCTCGATATCACTCTGTGTCATCGGTGGTAAAGACGTCGAAAGCCCGCCGCCGTCGTCACAGTACCGGACAAGTCTTAGAGGGCCTACTGCGTTCAGTACGCGCGCTGCCGACGGGGCGCTAGTCAGCGCTGCGGCCGCTGCTGGACGGGCATATCCCGCGGCAAGGTGAAATAAAATGTGGAGCCGCTCCCGATCTGGCTTTTCACTGCAATCTCGCCGCCATGCGCGTCTACAATGGATTTGACCAGGTACAAGCCAAGGCCGGCGCCCTGCGTTCGCCGCGTGATGGTATTGTCGATTCTGTAGAAGCGGTCGAAGACGCGGTCGATCTCGTCTTTCGCGATGCCGGCGCCTTCGTCGCGCACAAACACCGTGACACTCTGCCGGCTGAAGCGCCCGCCTACCGTGATCGTCTTGTCTTCGGGCGAGTACTTGATGGCGTTCGTCAGCAGATTGTCGATGACCTGGCGCAGGCGTGTCTCGTCGCCCAGGATCGTCGGGAAGTTTTCCGGAAAACTCAGCTCAATGCGGCGCCCTGCTTGGCTCTCCAGCCGGGCAGCGGAGCGCGCCGCCAGGTCGCTTATATCAACATCGGCTTTGTTAAGCTGCAATACCTGCGCCGACTGAATCTTGCTGGCGGTAAGCAGGTCCTCGACCAGGTTGGTCAGCCGGTCGGTCTCGTCTTCAATGATCGCCATTTTCTCGCGGATTACATCTCGCTCCCACTCGACATCATCGCGGCCCAGCGTACTGGCGTATCCCTTGATGATGGCAATCGGCGTGCGCAGTTCGTGATGTATTGTCGAGATAAAGACGGACTGCATCTCTTGCGCTTTGCGAATGTTGGTAATGTCGCGCACATTCGCGATGATGCTTTCCAGTTTGCCGTCGCTATTCAACAGCGGCGCATAGGTTATGCCGATGCCGAGCGACATGCCGTCGCGGCGGATCATGTCCCCCTCGACATAAAGCGTATCGGCGGCCCGCCCAGCCCAGCCAGCGTCCTCAAGATCCGGGCCCTCCAGATTAGCCCAGACGATTACCTCGCGTTTGGGCAGATGGAGCAGGTCCGCCTTGCGCCAGCCCGACATGCGCGCGAATGAATCGTTGGCTTGCTGGATCGTAAGATTCGGATCAAGGATCAGGACGCCGTCGCCGCTGCTGTTGATGATAGCTTCCAGGCGCTGATGCTCGTGCTGAATGTCGCCATATAGCTGGGCGTTATTTACGGCGATTGCGGCTTGGTCGGCGAAACTCTGCAGGGTCGTCAAGTCTTCCGGCGTTATGCTAGTCTGGTAGGAACGAAAGACGATGAGCAGCCCCAGCGGGTTGCGCGCGAAAACCAGCGGCATAGCAATGGATTGCGCCAGGTTCGTGTCAATGGCATCGGCCATCTCGCGCAGCTTGGTATTAAGAAACTCGCGGCTGAAGCCCTCGGCGTCGCCGGGGTCCATGAGCTCTTGCAGCTTGACGTGGAGTTCCGGCACTGTGTCGGTGTTGATGCCGCTGAATGCGCGCACGTAGAATCTGCCGTCATGCTTGTTGCTCAGGGCGACGATGCCGACGCGCCCGGCCAGCATCACCAGAGACGCGTGCAGCACGCGGCGCAATACTTCGCCCAAGTCCAGTTGGGCGGTGATCGCGCGCGTGATTTCCAGCAGAAAATCTCGCTGCTGCGTACGTAAATCGGGGCGCATCAACATAGCTAAATTGTATCACTCCCCGGCCTGGCCGCGCTTGTTCTACCCAATCGACAAACTGCCGCGTATCAGAAGCGCCTGTCCAATTCGCTGATGTCGATGTTGCCGCCGGCGGTCGCCACCAGCGCGGCCGCGCCGACCAAAGCGACATCGTCGCCCAGCGCCGCTCGCTCAATGCGCAGGTCTTGGACAAACGCGCTGTCAAGAATGTGGTCTGCGACAGCTTGGCGTATGGGCGCGAAGAGCAGCTCGCCGGTCTTGGTCACGCCGCCGCCGACCACGACGATCTCCGGATTAAACAGGAGCAGGGCCGTCACAATGGCCATCCCGATGATGCGCCCGGCATAAGCCAGATTGCTGATCGCCAGATCATCGCCCCCCGCCGCCGCCATGCCCACGATTTTGGCGTCAATGCCTTCCAGGTCGCCGCCAACCATGTCAGTAATTCTTGACTCGGCGCCATCAGCTAAAGCGGCTTTGACGCGGCGCGCGAT
>JAGWBC010000069.1 GCA_021296115.1 Anaerolineae bacterium
GAATTCTTCTTCGTAGACACGGAAGCGCAGGATGCGCAGCAGCCGGTCCTGGATATCGGGCACTGAGCGCAGGCGAAACTTGACATCCCAGCAGCGCGCTGCCTCACTAGGGTCAAATTTTGCAAAAAGTGGGATGATCATCGCCGTGGCGCGCCTCTTCAAAGTTGTCATAAATGGCTCGATCTTTGAGCTCGCAGCCCAGTGTCGGCGCCGCATCTATGAATTCTTGCACGCTGAAAGCCTCGGGCAGAAGACCGGCGCTGCGCAATCGCGTGGCAGTGTAGTAGAGCGCCGAGTGCATCGTGGTATGGAGCTTGTTGCACAGCCGCAGCAGGCTGTCTGACGCTTCCTCGTCGAAGGGCGCGGTATCAAGGTCGCGCGGGGCGGCATTCAGGTCGATATTGTCCGAAGAATGGATCTGCTGGTTCGTGCCGAGCAGGGCGCGTCAGGGGATGTTCAAAAACTCCGCCATCTGTTTGGCATTGAAGGTTTTCCCGCAGCCATGGCACTTGCAGAAGCCATCCCTGTGCCACTGGGCGCTGGCATCGAGGTCGTCGTGCTGCCGATCGTAACAGCGAAAGAATTTCTTGCTGAAACCTTTGTGGTTGTAGTCGGTAACGCCCAGCGCAAGGCGCACGGCTTCCTTGACCGCGTCCCAGCGCGGATCGTTGCTGCCGCCCGCTAGCGATATCCTGGGCGCCGGCTCGGGCTCATCAATGCGCGGCAAGAAGGTCGGCAGCGCGTCCAGGGCCACGCGGGCCGCCGCTAAATCCGGGTGGTGATGGCAGAGCAGATCATTGGCATCGCCCTTCTCGGGTATGCCCGGGCCGGTGACCTTGCGGAATTCCGCCTCGCCCCCCCAGCCCGATTGCAGCAGCAAGGTCGTCAGGTTGGCCGCGCCGTCATCGCCCGCTTTGTCGTTGTCGGCCAGGTATATGAAGCTGGCGGCACGGGCGATCTCATGCTTGAGGTCGTCCAGCGTGCCGACATAGTAGAAGGGCTCGTCCTGCTTCTGCCCGCCGTACTGCCATCTGACTTTGCTCTGCTTTTTGCCCTATATTTTGAGTGTCTTCAGCAAACGGCGGCGGGTGGCGCCCGGGCGGCCATTTCGTCGCCTTGCGCGCCAGATCAGCACATCCTGCCCGGTCCATTGCTCGCGCTCCACCCAGGCGCCGGCGGCGATGGCTGGTCCGAGGATGCGGCGAGAGAAGAGATATGCTGACCATCCCAGGTGGTCTGTGATGCTGCCTTTTGCAGTTCCTTTTTCCCACCAATATGCCGGCAGAGTGTTTGGATATGTCGTCTTGCGTGGGTGGCCGCCTTCACGGCCGAGAAAAGCCAAGAGATCAGCGATTTCACGGCTTCCACGCTTGTACGAGATAAAAACCTTGGTGTCAGACGGAGATTCTGCTTGCAGTCCTTGGAGTGTCATGTAGAATTACCTTGTACCTAACTGGCATATACGGGTGTGCGTGTTGGGTGAGGTCTCCAAACAACCGTCTGGTGGGCGGTTGTTTGTGTTTAAGGCGATAGCTAAGTAAACGCCATCCTCTTCGCTGTGGGCTGATGTGAGCGGGGGCGCCCTATTGGGCGCTTTTGCTGCGCACCTGCGCCGGGCCGACCGGATAACCAACTGAGAGACGCCACTCAGGTTCTTGCAGGCGCAGGGGGCGCGGCAATGGCTGCGCTGGTGTTGAGATCTGCGGGCTGGCCCGAGCGCGTTTGAATGGAAGGAGATGTGCTGCCGCGGAGGGCCGTATACAGGCGCTATCTGATGGCGCAGGCGCTTTTGTGGGACGAATTTGTCGCGAAGCTGCTTGATTTCAGTGACGAAATCTACGGATTTGCGATTTTTGTCTGATTTGGAGTTGGCACAACCCGAACAATACGGTAACATGTGCATGTACCTTTCAAATTAAAGAGCACGGCGTGGTTGGCGCCACATCGCGTTCTAAATAGACCTCAGCAAAAAAGCCTGCCCCGACCAAGAAGCGAGGCTTTTTGCTTTTATGTGCCTGAATCCTACGACGGAATTGCGAATAGCGCAATCTAACTCGCGTAAAACGTATGTGAGCGCTAGCGGAATGACGGCCGATACGGCGATCGGCCTGTAGACCGAGTTCTTGGTCAGCGACTAGGTGTTGGGGTATACTTACTTTAGGACATGACACAATACGTCGGACTTTCCGGCGCGGTGGCTATTGGTGGCTTCCGGTAGTCTTGTTTCCAGCAGCAACCCGCGTGGCAGCGTGGGTTGCTGGTTATTTACGCAGGTTCCTGCGCCGCTTCTTCAACATCCATTTGCGACTGATTCTGTAGACGTCGTTCGGAGTCTTTTTCAAATTGATGCTGATCCTTTATGAGCCGACGAAAATATTCTTCCCAACTCATGCGCTTACAGGCATTGCCACCTACATTGTGTTTCGGCTCATGGCATACATCTTTGTAAAGCCATTCCTCATCATACAAAGTCATGATTACGTCCGTATCAAATATCACTTTTAATCCGCACCGTACTCCGCCGACGCTGTTCTCCAAGAATCGGGTCACAAACCTTGGGCGCTGATATTCTCGCACCTGCGGCCCGAACTCTACGTCATTGCGTGTTCCCGCGTCACTCAAAGCCTGTACCACGGCGTCATCGTCGCTATGATGGCTCAGAAAGATCTTAAACTTGTACAAAATACACTCCACTGTATCCATATGTTGTCATATGATAACTTAGACTGTATCATGTTTTACTATAGCGAGCAAGCCGATGGGAAATCAGTCTTCGTGTCAGAGCCGAAGAATGCCGATTCTACTGCAGGGCGTCGGCAAAGACTTTGAATCCGATCAGGATGTCGGCATGTTCACGAAACTTCTTTTCGTAGACGCGGAAGCCGATGCCCTGCGCCAGCCGACGCTTGATATCTTCCGCTGAGCGCAGGCGAAATTTGCGGTAGCGGGAGCCTGACCCCTGACTAGGGTAAACTTTTACAAAAAGTGGATGATTGTCGAGCTTGGCGACCTCTTGAAAGACCTTGTAGATGGACTCTTTGCTCACGTTGCAGCCCAGCTCACGCAAGGCTTTGAGGAGTTCTTGTCTGGTAAAGTCCTTTGGCAGGAGAGAGGCTGCCTGCGCGCGCAGGACAAAGAGCAATAACAGCGCCACAGTCTTGGTATAGAACTTGATAAACAGCCTCAGCCAAGTATCCGGCGCTTGCTGAAGGGATAGCGGCGCTGGCTCAAGCTCGGCCGCTTGCGGGGCCGCAGCCAGGTTGACGGCCTTCGAGGGGATAATCGGCCGCTGCGCCCTAAGGATGGCGCGCCTATCGACGCCCAGGAACTCGGCAAGTTGTTTGGAATTGAAGGTGCCGCAAACCTGGCAAGTGCAGAACCCGTCTTTATGTAACGCAGCGCTGGGAGTTTTGTCCTCATGATCTTTGTTAGGGCAGCTTCGATTCTCGCTGAAACCGTTGGCTTTGAAGCGGGTAACGCCCATGGCAATGCGGTTGGCTTCATTGACCGCTTCCCAGCCCGCCTCGTTGCTGTCTAGCGGAGCGAGTGGTTTTGTTGCCGGCTTGCGCTTCAGGCGCGGTTCAAAGCGGGGCAGCGCCTCGAGCGCGGCGCGGGCCGCTGATATATCTGGGAAGTAGTGGCAGAGCAAGTCATTGGCATCGCCTTTGTGTGGGATGCCCGCTCCCGCCACCTTGCGATAGTCGCCCTCGCCTATCCATTCTGATTGGTGCAGGAGCGTGCGCAGATTCGAGCCGCCCTTCTCGCCCGCTGAATCGTTGTCCGCCAGGTAAACGAAGCTGGCGGCGCCGATCTCAGATAGAATTGCGCCGATGTCTTTGGGGATATTGCTGATGCCGTAGATGCCGATGACATTACGGATGCCCAGGCGATGCAGCGACCAGACATCGAATTCACCTTCGACGATATAGACTTTGCCGCCGGCGCGGGCGATCTCGCGCTTGAGGTCTTCCAGTGTGCCGACATAATAGAAGGGCTCATCTGTCTTCTGTCCGGCGACTTGCCATCTGACTTTGGCCTGCTTCTTGCCCTTTATTTTGTTCGTCAACGACCATAGCTCCCTCAGCCGGACAGCGAAAGACATCATTGAGGATCAAGAGAGGCTCGTTTATCTAAGCGCTGCCAACATCTGGGAGATGGCAATAAAATCCAGCTTGCGGAAGCTTGCCCTACCCGCGTCTCTTCAGCAATTCGTCGAAACGCATACGGCCAGGAATGACTTTGGCATCCTGCAAATCACGGCGGAACACGCTGAGGCGGTGGCTAAGCTTGCCTTTCCGGAATCCGGGCATCGCGATCCCTTCGACCGCATGATTATCGCGCAAGCCATTTGCCATGACTTGACAATCATTACGCGCGACGCTGCCTTTAGCGATTACCCAATCCAACGCGTTTGGTAACCCCGCCAAACAGAAACGAGACTCTTCGTCAAGTTTTCCAGGCGGGTATGCAGCGCCACATAACCGACTTCGCGCACTAACAGGTAAATCAACTCGATGAGCGCGACATCAGGCAAGAGTAACCTTTCAGACGCTGTCTCGAATGCGAACGCAGCTGCCGCCCGGTGGTTGATATCTTTGGAATTGTAGAGCAGCTGGTGTCAGCGTTGATCGTCATCGACGGATTCGCCGGTCAATGTGAATTGCAAATTCGCTGGTATGGTGGTGATGGCCATTCGGACGCGCACATTTCAAAGCCACAACAACAATTGCCTGTGAGGTACAATTGAGTTGCTGGTAGGCCAGTGCGACTTGACTGCGAGCAAATCGGCGGCTAGCGTCTCACCCACACAGGCGGCCATCTGATCTCGGCCGCTTAAACTATTATTAGATGAGTTTTTTGGAACGATCTATGGATTACGAACCGCTTGTTCTCTCGACCAAATGTAACGCAGGGATCGAGCTTTACCGCCCAGATAATCTTAAATTTGACGGGACCTATTTGCAGCCCCTGCCCGATGCTCCGCCTATCGGCGCGCAGCTCTTTCACGGGTTGCCCTTCCTCATTGGAGATAAACAGACCACTGGAGTGAAGTGCTTCCTGGGTTTCGGTCCACGCGATAATCTGTATTCTCAGCCGGTGACAATATCCGTTGGGCGTGAAGCTAGCCACGTGATCTTCGCCCATGCCCTGCTGGAAACCGATCTTTGGCGCGGCGGACCACTGGGTGAAGTTATCGCAACGTACGTTGTCCACTTGTCCGACGGGAAACGCATAGAGGCGCCAATAAGAGAACGTTTTGAGATCGGCAATATCCCTCTCCCTTGGGGGCAGTTTCCTTTCCTCAGCGTTCCCGATCGCAAAGACTATCTCGAGAATCGTTATCAAGGCGCCTGGGATTACGCCGGATTCCGTCAGACAGAAGTGACCAAAGGTGTTCCTCTCGGTTACTACTTGTGGGCGTGGCGCAATCCGCAGCCGGATCAGGAAATAGCGTCGATAGAAATCGTGCCCGCCGGGCGCAAGTTTCTGCTAGCCGGCGTCACCTTGGGGCATCTTGATGAACATCCCTTGGTTCGCAGCACTCGCGTACCGGTCAAGATTACCCTGCTCGACGAAACAGTCGCCAACCTCCCCTTCGGCCTTGATGTCGATGTCGATCGTGGCTTTGCCACCTATGCATATCCCTTGCCAAAGACAAGCTTGAATGAAGTTGCGCCCGACATGAGAGGCTTTGGCGCACCGGCCAACGAAAGCAATAGCCCAGCTTACACCCAGATTGCCGCGCTTCCGTCAGCAACGATAACCGTTAGGCACGATGACGCGGTCCTGGGCACGGCGAAATGGGGAGATCTCGAAGGCGCGGGCTCGGTCGAAACAGAGTCGCTGCGTTTGGAGGTCGTCGACAGCGGCAAGAATTGGGTGCATGTCACAGTTGTCGATGCGGATACGGGCGAGACTATCCCCTGTCGAGTTGCCTTCCACTCCCCCGAAGGCGTGCCTTACGCGCCGCACGGGCACCATGCGCCGGTATATTCCAATCAGCCGACCTGGAATGTGGATATCGGCGCTGACGTCACTCTTGGTCAGATCGCCTATGCCTATATAGACGGAAGCTGCCAGGGTTGGCTGCCACGGGGGCGCGTTCTCGTCGATGTGGCGCGCGGTTATGAATATGAACCGCTTAGAATCTGGGCGAATATCGAACCAGGACAGCAAGAGTTGAAGCTGGAGCTCAAGCGCTGGATCGACATGAAGGCCCAAGGCTACTTCAGTGGCGATACGCATGTGCATTTCTTGTCGGCGCAAGGCTCTATGACCGAAGCACAGGCAGAAGACCTAAATGTTGTCAATTTGCTGCAGAGCCAATGGGGGCACCTCTTCACCAATACCGAAGAGTTCACCGGCAGGCCTTACACGTCTCAAGACAAAGAGACCATTGTTTACGTTTCGCAAGAAAACCGACAGCATATGCTTGGGCATCTAAGTTTGCTGGGTTTGAAGACCCCAGTGATGCCGTGGGCTTCAGGTGGACCAGGCGAGGCGGAGCTTGGTGGCGGCTTGGATATCACCATGAGTCACTGGGCAGACGCCGCCCACGAGCAAGGCGCTACCGTCATTCTGCCGCATCTGCCGACGCCAAATGCCGAGTCGGCTGTCCTGGTCGCGACTGGGCGCGCGGACGCGGTGGAAATGCTGGATTTCCTGACATTTGAACACCTCGAATATTATCGTTATCTGAATGCCGGCTATCGACTGCCGCTGGTGGGCGGCACCGACAAGATGTCGAATGAAACGCCGGTCGGTTTGTATAGAACCTATGTCCAGCTCTCAGAAGACGAAGACTTTACCTACGACACGTGGTGCCAAGCGCTGAAACTGGGGCGAACCTTTCTTAGCGGTGGCGCGCTGCTATGGTTCACCGTTGAGGGGCGACCTGTCGGCAGCGAAGTTAAGGTGACTGGCGGCGGCACAGTCGAAATCGAGGCGGTCGCGCGATCCGTTTTCCCGATTCACAGCTTGCAGATTGTTGGAGCGGGTCACATTGTTGCCGAGACGTCTGATGAAAACGGTTCCCATGAATTGCGGCTCAACACTCATCTCAAGATTGAGCGGGATACCTGGTTGGCGGGCCGTTGCGCCGGGCCCGATTATACAGCGCGCCCGCATTACGATCATCGCAGCCGCGGCATCATGGCGCATACATCACCGATTTATGTCACCTGCCAGGATCAATATGCCGTCTTCGACAATGCTTCTGCGCAATACATGCTCACACTGATTGAGGGCGGACTGTCATATATCAGGCATCGCAGTCCGCAACATGAGCCGGAGAAGACCACCTATCACCATGGTCTATCCGATCATATAGCTTATCTTGAAGAGCCATTTCATGAGGCGGCCGAAGCCCGCCATCGACGCATGCATCACTTCGGGATAGCGCATTAGGTTGAATTGATGATAGCGCAGGACGTACAGACCTATCTGCAATCGCTAGCCAATCATTGGCAATATCCGGAGGATACGGTGGACACCTTCAAAGCGGGGGATCCACAGGCCGTGGTGAGCGGCATCGCCGTCGGCTGGATGAGCTACACCTGGGCACTGCAGCAGGCTCTAGACCTGGGCTGCAATGTCTTCATCACGCACGAACCCACCTATTACAGTCACTGGGACAATAATGAAGATATCTTGCGTCTGGCATCTGTTAGAGCGAAAAAGCGCTTTATCGAAGAGAACGATCTGGTCATTGTTCGCTGCCATGACCTATGGGATCAAATGACGGACATTGGCATTCCGGATTCATGGGGACAACTTCTGGAATTGGGAAACGCAATTGATGGCGATACTTACATCCGCGTTTATGAAACAGGTGGTCGAAGGGCGGACGATCTAGCGAGGCATGTCGCTGGACGAACTGCCGCCTACGGGCAGCCAGGCGTGCAACTGATCGGTTCATCGGACAAAATCGTTCATCGGATAAGTACCGGCACCGGCGCGATAACGCCCTATTTGGATTGCGTCGAGCGCTTCGAGATTGATCTGGCGATTTGTACTGACGATGGCATGCATTATTGGCGCGACGGCGGTTTCGCCATTGACATGGATATCCCCATCATTGTGGTCAATCACACGGTTAGCGAGGAGGTCGGTATACAGCGCTTGTCGGAACAGTTGCGCCGGAGATTCCCGACGGTTCCCGTCCACCATATCAGGCAGCGCTGCATTTATCGCTTGTTCGGCGGATGATAGTAAAGGAGGCGCGATGAGCAAAACCAGTACACATTCTGAAAAAGCGGATTATACATTTACGGAGAATACGCAAATGAATACCAAAAGTAAATTTAAGTTCGTTCTGTTGGCGCTATTGACGCTGATTCTGTCGGTAGCGCCGCTCGGCGCCCAGGATGAGGTCACGTTGACCTTCTGGTTTGAAGGCGATGCGCCGGCGGCGGTCGCGCTTTTCCAGGAAGTTGCGGATGATTTTGCGGCGGAGCGCCCAGGCGTCAAGGTCGAGATCACATCCTTCGGCTTTGATGACTTCTTGCGCGTCATGCCCTTGGCGCTGGATGGCGGCGAAGGGCCCGATGTCGCCTACGTGCCCTGGGGCTTGCAGGCGCTCGGTCGTTATGCGCTGGCTGGGCACGCGGTGGAGTTGACAGAACTGGCGGCGGAAGAAGGCTGGCTGGATCGCTACGAAATGAGCGATATCGAACTGACCAACGGTTTGACGCCCGGCCAGATCTATGGAATTCCCTTTGAAAACGTGACGATCGGTGTCTTTTATAACAAAGAGCTCTTTGCCGAGCACGGGCTGGAATTGCCGGAGACGCTGGCAGATTTTGAAGCGATCATGCAGGCTTTGCTCGACGCGGGCATCACACCGGTCTCGGTCGGCGGGCGCGATTCTTGGCCTCTCGCCCACGTCTGGCTGCAGCTCGTCCACACCGCCATGCCCATTGAGGTGATCACCGGCATCGAAAACAACGATCCGGCGTACAGCCTCGATACGCCTGAGTTCCTGGCCGCGACGCAAAAGACCCTGGAATGGGCGCAGGCCGGATATCTCGATCCCAACATGCTTTCGACCGGCTTCGTCGACGCCAACAATCTATTCATCAATGGCGACGTCGCGATGAACATAGGAGGCACCTGGGTGATGAACGATTTCGCGATGCTGCCGGAATTCCAAGTGGGCTTCTTCCCGACACCGCAGCTCGATCCTGATCTGCCCTGGCACGCCGGTGGCAAGAATCCCTACAACAACCTCATGATCAATTCGGCCACGGAACACATGGATCTGGCCGTCGAGTTTGTTAGCTACATGCTGGGCGAAGAAGCGCAGACAAAGTTCTGGAACGCCGGGAACATCACAGCTTATCAGTTTGATGAGATGCCACCGCCCTCTACGCCATTGCTGGCCGATGTTGCGCATGCCAACAGCTACACCGGTTTCGGCTATAACATCGGCGTAACTTGCAGCGCGCTCAATCTAGCCACCTGGCGCACCTTGCAGGAACTCGTCGGCGAAGACACTACGCCGGGAGAGCTGGTCGCCACCAATCAGCAAGTTTACGAAGAAGACTGTTTGTCGGGCGAATAATCGCTTGCCAAGCTCAGGGCGGAGCTTGCGTGAGCTCCGCCAAGCACCTTTCTTGTTCGAGATCGTTATCTGATGCGACGGTAGTGTGTCCGCAGAGAGTCATTCCAGCAATCGTACTTTGCACACACCGGTGACGAACTTGCGCTGGCGGAACGACATCCCGCCCCTCTTGTTCATTGCTCCCGCTTTGGTCGTATACACGGGGTTTTTCGTCTACCCCTTGGTCAAGCTGCTTGAGCTGAGCCTCTACAAATGGGATGGCATCCTTGCGCGCAAATTCGTTGGATTACGGCATTATGAGCGGCTCTTGGGCGATGAGCGGTTCTGGGAGGCGCTTTCCCACAATTTCTCCTGGATGATCGCGGCCGTCATTGTGCCGGTTCTATTCGGCTTGCTGCTGGCGATCCTGCTGTCCCGCAGCTCGATGTACGGCAGCATCGTCTTCCGTACCATCTTCTTCATGCCGCAGGTCTTTTCCTCGGTCACCGTCGCCCTGATCTGGCAATGGATATACAATCCGTCTTACGGCGCTATCAACGTCTTCCTCAGCGCGATCGGGTTGGAACAGCTGACGCAAGGTTGGCTTGGCGATAGCGACCTGGTCTTGCCCTCGCTATTCATCGCCTGGAGCTGGGTGCACTATGGGTTCACGATGATCATCTTCATCGCCGCCATCGACGCGGTCGATGAAGTGTTTTTTGACGCAGCCAAGGTCGACGGCGCCAATTTATGGCAGCAGTTCCGCCATATACTCTTGCCTTCAATTCGTGGCGCACTGACGACCATCATCCTAGTGACGGCAATAAGCTCATTTCATATCTTCGATCTGGTCTATGTGCTGACTCGCGGCGGACCGGGCGACGCGTCCATGGTCGTGCCGGTATACATGCTGGAAAGCGCCTTTACTTTGCGAAGGGTCGGTTACGGCGCGACGGTCGCCATCGCCATGGGTTTGGTCATCGTCGGCTTTTCTGAGCTTTTCCTGGCGCTGCGCGGCGTATACAAAGACGCCGATTAAGGAATTAGGGCGTTACGATGGCAGGATCTGCCAGTCGCTCCAGGCGTAAAACACCCTCCATCCAGTCGATGGGATACGCCGTCGTCATTTTCCCGCTCGTATGGGTGATCGCTACTTCGCTGAAAGACCGCCGCCAAATCATTCAGAATCCGCTTGGTTTGCCAGAGGTCTACTATTGGTCGAATTATGCAGATGCTTGGCGGGAAGGAAATTTCGGCACCTATTTCGTTAATAGCACCTTGGTCGTCATACCAACGGCTCTGGGCGTGGTTGCCCTTGCCTTGCTTGCCGCATACGCCTTCGCCATGTTCAGGTTCAGGGGCAAGAATGCGCTATTCACCTTCTTTCTCATCGGGCTGACGGTGCCTCTTGGCATTCTGGTCATTCCAATTTTTTATCAGATGGTGAGCCTGAAGCTGGTGAATAATCTCTGGGCGCTGATATTGCCGCAAACCGCCGTCGGCCTGCCCTTTGCCATCTTGCTATTGCGAGGTTTCATTCACGAACTGCCCAAAGAAGTGCTGGACGCCGGCCGCATTGATGGCTGCAGCAACTGGGGCATCTTGCGCTTCATTGTCTTGCCCTTGAGCCGCCCCGCCCTTCTTTCCGTGATGATCTTCAACATCGTCTGGGTCTGGAATCAATTCCTGCTGCCGGTTGTGCTGATCCAGAAAGCCTCCGCCCGCACTTTGCCACAGGGCCTCAGTGTATTCATGGGACGTTACGGGGCGGATTTCGGTTTGCTTATGGCGGGCGCGACCATCTCGTTTGTTCCAGTGGTCATCGTCTATGTTATCTTTCAGCGACAATTCATCAAAGGCATCGCCGCTGGCGCCTTGAGCGGCATATAGAGAGAATGCACCGATGTTAAACAGAGGCAGCCCAACTTTCGATCGCTTGCTGGCGCATATCGACGATCTGCCCGTCATCGACTGTCACGAACATATGGCAGGACCGGAACACCTTGTCCGGTATACCGAACCGATCGCGTTTCTGATAGCGGGTTATTACGCGAACGACTTGACATCCGCGGGATTGCCGGAGCAGCAGTTGACATATCTGCGCGATGACACTGTTGCCACGAGCGACAAGTGGCCCCTTTTCAAGGCGTACTGGGAGCGGAGCCAACATACAGCCTATGCGCGCGTCACCAAGCTCGTCATGCGCGATGCATATGGCGAGCATACTATGTCATTAGCCTCTCTCAACCGAATTGGTGAAAGATTGGCGGAACGAGACCCGGCTTACTATCGTCAAAAGATGCGAGACGCAAATATCCGCTGCGTCATCACGGACGCGCTTGGCTGGCCGCCCGGCGATTTTGGCGCCTTCTTGCGCCGTGACCAGGTCTTCGAAGACGGTGTTTCAAGTCCTGCAACATCATGAACATACCGCGCGCGATTGGCGCGGCCTTCAACAGATTTCCGAGTGGGCGGATCAGCCCATCACATCGCTGGATGAATTCACCGAGGCGGTGTTTGAGATACTTCGAATCGCGAAAGATCGAGGCGCGCTCGCACTCAAGGACCAATGCGCCTACAACCGGACGCTGGCATACGATGTCGTGGCCAGAGCCGATGCCGAGCACATCTTTAATCGGCTGCTGAACGATATGAACGCCGTCTTAGGCTGGCCGGAAGCCAAACCGCTCGATGACTATCTCTTCCATCAGTATATGCGCTTTGCACACGAGTTAGACTTCCCCGTCCAGATCCACACCGGACACATGGCTGGCTCATTCAATCGGGTCGACAAAGCCAACGTCCGCAAGTTTGTGCCTGTGCTTGAACTGCATCGAGATGTGAAATTCGATCTATTTCACGGCAACTGGCCTTATATGGGTGATCTTCTATTTGTCGCGAAGAACTACCCCAATGTGGCTCTGAACCTGACCTGGTTGTACATCATTGACCCGCTCTATGCGCAGCAGCTGCTTGAGCGCGCCGTCATGACCGTGCCGCATTCGAAAATCCACGCCTTTGGTGGCGATTATACCGACATTCCGGAACGGACACTTGCCCATATCAAGCTTGCCAGGCATGTCATCGCTGCGGCTCTTGCGAATCTGGTGGACATCGGATGGTTAGATGAAGAGCAGGCGCGCTCCATTGCGGGGCAGTGGTTTTTTGATAAAGCTAGTCGCTTTTTCGCTCTCGTAAATGATGAGCTGAAGTCGTGATTTTCCTCGACTGAAGGAGTTGATGGCTTCAGCCAACTATCGCGCGAGGGAACAGTAAGCGTCGCTTACTGGACGATTGCATCCTCCTTAAGCGTCCATCGCTCGAACTT
>JAGWBC010000070.1 GCA_021296115.1 Anaerolineae bacterium
CTTGCACTTGCGCGAGCTGATCTTGCCCGATGACGTCTTGGTGATGGCCGTTGTGCGGCGCGGGCATTCGATTGTTCCCCATGGCTATACCAACTTGCATCTCGAAGACGAACTGACGTTGATCGGACCCACCGACCATCTGGAAGAAGTGGCGCTGAAGCTGGGATATTAGCGCGGCACGTCGGCGGATCCTGCTGCGTAAGATATTGGGTCGTCCGCGCTTCAAAAGAGCATAGATTTTACGGACCAAACCAGGACACCAACCATGACCAAATTACCGGTAGCGATTATCGGTGGCGGGCCGGTCGGCCTGGCCGCGGCGGCGCATCTGCTGGAGCGCGGCGAACGACCTCTCCTGTTTGAAGCCGGCAGCACCGTTGGCGCGAGCGTGCTCGAATGGCGCCATGTGCGCATGTTCTCGCCTTGGGAGTTTAACGTGGACGAGGCGTCCCTGCGGCTGCTGAACGGCAGCGGCTGGGAGATGCCGCCCGCCGATGAATTGCCGACCGGCGCGGAATTGGTCGCGCGCTATCTGCGGCCGCTGTCTGAACTGCCGGCCATGCGCAGCGTGATACGCACCGGCGCGCGCGTCGCGGGCATCAGCCGGCACCGGCTCGACAAGGTGAAGGACCAAGGACGCGAGCAGGCGCCATTTCAACTGCATGTCGAGTACGACGACGGCGGCGAAGCTCTGGTTGAGGCGCGCGCCGTTATCGATGCTTCCGGAACCTGGCGCCAGCTGAACCCTATGGGCGCGAATGGCATGCCCGCCATCGGCGAATCTGCTCTGCGCGATCGCATCGCCTATGGGCTGCCGGATGTCAAAGGACGCGAGCGGAGGCGATTTGCCGGGCGGCGCGTCATGGTTGTCGGCAGCGGGCACTCGGCGATCAACGTACTGCTGGACTTGATCGATCTGCGGGTCGACTATCCGGCGACCGAGATTGTCTGGCTGATGCGCGGCGGCAACCTGCAGAAAGTGTACGGCGGCGGAGAAGCTGACGCCCTGGCGGCGCGTGGCCTGCTGGGGCTGCGCATCAAGGCGGCGGTTGATGCGGGCGCGCTGGAGATCGTGACGCCCTTCTCCATTACTGAAGTAGCGGCCATGGACGCCGGGCTTTGCATCCGCGGCGAGGCGGACGGCGCCATGACCGGCTATTACGCCGACGAGATGATTGTCTGCACGGGAGCGCGGCCCGACTTGGAAATGCTGCGCGAATTGCGGCTGGATCTGGACCCGGCGGTGGAAGCCACCCGCAGCCTGGCGCCGCTGATCGACCCCAATCTGCACAGCTGCGGCACGGTGCGGCCGCATGGCGAGGCTGAGCTGCGGCAGCCGGAGAAAGACTTCTACATCATCGGCATGAAAAGCTATGGCCGCGCGCCCACATTTCTGATGGCGACCGGCTATGAGCAGGCGCGCTCGGTCGTGGCGGCGCTCTGCGGCGACTGGGAAGCGGCGGGCGATGTGTGGCTGAATCTGCCCGAGACGGGCGTATGCGTTACCGACTACGTGATCGAAGGCGTGTGCTGTGAGCCGGAGACAGTGCCTCGTCAGCTGGTGTCAATTGGCGAGATTCCGATTGCAGTTGGCGAGTTCGACGCGCAAAGCGTCCAGGTAGAACCCTGCTGCTGAGCCTGGCGCTCGCTTGCGTCGCCCGCCGACGGCGACTATCATCACCAACAAGCGAAAAATGACGGAAAGGGCGCGTCATGCCACACCCTATGGTGCAGCAGTTGCGCTTCACGCGCTACGAATTCTTGCGCTGTCTGGACGGCTTGAGCCTGCCGGACGCTTATGTGCGGCACGGTCAAATGAATTGCATCAGTTGGATCATCGGGCATTTGGCGGCGCACGAGAATCAAGTGTTCGTGTTTCTGGCGCAGGGAGTGGTGATACTGCCCGATCTGCGCAAGGTCTGCGGTTTCGGCAGCCCGCCCTCGGCGCCCAAGCTGGATGATATGTGGGCCGCCTTTCACGAGGTCACTGCCAATGCCGACCGATTTCTGGATCCCTTGACGACCGAGGCGCTGCAAGAGCGTTTCACATGGAAGGGCGAGCCGCTGGAAGAAACCATCGGCACCATGCTGCACCGCACCATCTACCACTACTGGTTTCACATAGGCGAGGCGCACGCCATCCGGCAAATGCTGGGGCAGCGCAACCTGCCGCAATTCGTCGGCAATATGGCGGGCTCGCCCTACCTGCCTCACTAGTCTGATCGCATGAGCGGACGAGCGCGCATCGGCATCACAACCAGTTACGCAGACGGCCTACAGTCGCTGGATGCGCGCTACGCGCAGGCGGTGGAAGCGGCCGGCGGCATCCCGATCATTGCGCCCATATTCCAGCGTGAGGATACGGCGCGAGAATTTGCCGCAATGCTGGACGGCTTGATCATCACCGGCGGTCCTGGCATCACACGCGGCTTGATCGGGGCGCTGCCGCCCGACTTGCCGGCTGTAGACGCGAGACGAGATCGCAGCGACGCGCTAATCTTCCAGGCGATGGCGGATCGCCCCTTCCTGGGCATTTGCTACGGCATGCAATTCGCCAATGCGCTGGCCGGCGGCACAATTTTCGGCGATGTGCAGGCGCAGGCGAAAGCGGATGCGCATAGCGCAGAGCGCGGCGCAAGCGAGCACGAGATTCGCGTTGCGCCGGACAGCCGTTTGAGAGCGATCCTTGGCGCTGAGAGACTGTCGACCAACTCCCGCCACATTCAAGCGCTGGCGGATTTGGGCGCTGGCTTGCGGGTCAGCGCACGGGCTGCGGATGGCGTGATCGAGGCGATCGAATCAGCCGACGGGCGCGTTATCGGCGTGCAATTTCACCCCGAGCGGATGCTGGATCGGGCCTTGCCGCTCTTTGAAGATTTGGTAGCTCGCGCCAGCCGCTAGAACCTACCGATGAGCCGCGTCAGCCAAGTGTCTTTGATATAGCCGTGCTGTTGGTACCATTCGAAGGTATCGCGCAGGCTGGACTCGATATCGATTTGCGGCGCGCCTAATTCGCGCTGGGCTTTGCCGGCGTCGACAAAGACATGCGCGCTGCCGAGCCGAGTCTGATTGGCGTCCATCGGCGTCTGAATGCCCAGGCGGCGCATCACGCCGATGAACCGCGCCGTCGGCTCCAGCAGCCAGTCCGGCGTGGAGATCAACGGCGGGCGCACCCCGCAGGCGGCGGCGATCATCCCGAAAAACTCGTGGTAGGTCACATTGGCCCGGCTGAGAATATAGCGTTCGCCCGGCTTGCCGCGCTCGATGGCGGCCAGGTGGGCGCGCGCCACATCACGCACGTCAATGACCGCCAGACCGCCGGAAGACATGGGCAAGAGCCACTGAAAACGGGCTGTCTCGATGATGAAACTGCCGGAGATGGCGTTGAGGTCGCCGGGGCCGATGATGACAGCGGGATTGAGCGTCAGCACATCCAAGCCATCGGCCACGAACTCGGCGACGATTGCTTCGGCTTTGAGCTTGGTATAGGCGTACCAGAAGCGTTCGGGCGGCAAGCTGAAACTGTCCGACTCGTCAGCGCTTTGGGCGTCGGGCCGGATGCCAATTGTGGAGGCGCTGCTGGTGAAGACGACGCGGCGAACGGCGGCGGATTTGGCGGCTGAGAGCAGATTTCTCGTGCCCTCGACATTGACCCGCCAGAGCGCATCGCGGTCATCGTCTTTCCAGTAGTCGGCTTTGGCGGCGACGTGAAAGACCAGCTCGCAGCCGGCGCAGGCGCGTTCAAGCAGCGCGACATCGTCCAGGTCGCCGGGGACCGCCTCCAATTCCAAATCAGCCAGTTGGCTCAGTTTCTTTTCCGAGCGATAGAGAGCGCGGACGCTGTGCCCGGCTTCAATGAGCTGCCGTACCAGATGCGAGCCGACGAAACCGGTAGCGCCGGTGACTAGAGCTTTCATAGGCGTATCTTGCCACACTCGCTAATGAGCCACAACATGTGTAAACAAAATACTGGCATCTCTGCAGGCAGCCCGGATCCACCGGGTCGCCCTTACAAGGCTTGTCCGATACTCGAAATCCAATGTCGGGGCGGACGCCGCGATTTTTCGGATTTCCGACTCTCTTGCCACCGAGAACACAGAGTAACTATGAGGGCACAGAGTGGGATGCCGGGAACTATGGCGGTTGGTCGCGTCAAGCATTATCCGCAGCTTTGCCGAATCTGTATTTCATAAATCAAGATACCTGTCCTCTATGTCCTCGATTTCACTCTGTGTCCTCGGTGGTAAAGGTGTCGAAACCACGCCAATATCGAAAGCCCGGCGTCTAGAGCGCGATCAATCCCAGCTGGGTCGCGCGGACGACGGCTTCGGTGCGGCTCTGCGCATCCAGCTTGCTCATGATGGCGTTGACGTGAAACTTGACAGTATGCTGCGTGATGCCCAGCTCGAGGGCAATGGCGCGGTTAGTCAGGCCGCGCGCCAGCTGCTGCAAGACTTCCTGCTCGCGCGCGGTCATTGGGCTAAGCATGGGGTCCTCGGTCGCGCGACCGGACGCGTCCAGGAGCGCGGATAGTTGCGGCTCGATGACGGACAGGCCGGCCGCCAACGCATCCAGCGCCGCGACGATGGTATCGGGATTGCTCTCGCGCAGCAGCAGCGCGAATTGCGGGAAAATGCGCAAGCTTTTTAAGAGCGCGGCCAGCGACGAGAAATCGTCTTCGCTGACGATCGCCAGGACGGGCAGATCGCTTTCAATGCCGCTGAGACGCTTACGCATGTCGCTGCTGTCCCAGCCCATATCGATGATAAGCGCATCCGCCTGGGAGCGGTCGATATCAGCTTGCAGGTCAGCGCCGTCGACCTGCGCCAGCACCGAGCAGCCGCTCTCCTCGAGCAGCGCCGTCAAACCCGCGCGCGCCAGCAGATTATCCGCGACGACCAGCAATTGCGCTTCAGCGTCCAGGCGCTTTGTATCAATCATGGGGAGAAGCCTGCAGCAGCCACCACTGCACTATACGTTAGGTTTAGCGCAACGTTGCCAGTCTTGTTATAATGGCGCGCATCTTGACAAAATAGGCATGCTCGTTCCCAACCGTCGCTGCCGCTCGGCATAATGGATGAAGGAGGCCCGATATGGATAACGCACGAGTTATGACGCGAGATAGTCATGTAGTCAACACGCTGGATTTGCTGAGCGCGGTATTCGCCGATTATCCAGGTCGCGATTTTGCCATCCGGCTGTGGGACGGGACGATCTGGGAACCGCGCGGCAGCAACGAGCATCACTTTACCATCGTGTTGAACGGCCCTTCGGCGCTGCGGTGGATGTTCTTTCCGCCGACCGAGCGCAAACTGGGCGAAGCCTATATGTTCGGCGACTTCGAAATCGAAGGCGAACTCTACGCGGCAATCGATCTGGCGCGTTATCTGTGGGAAGGCTGGAGTTTGTCGGATACGCTGCGTTTCGCGCCCAAGCTGCTGCGCCTGCCCTCGCGCGATCCCGGCAGCAACAATCATATCGCCCATCTTTCAGGCGCGAAACACTCGGTCACGCGCGATATGCAGGCGATTCAATACCACTACGATGTCTCCAACGAGTTTTATCAGCTATGGCTCGATGAAAGGATGGTCTATTCCTGCGCCTATTTCCAGGACCCGGCCGAAAGCATTGACGATGCGCAGGCGCGCAAGCTGGACTATATCTGTCGCAAGCTGCGGCTGCAGCCGGGCGACCGCCTGCTGGATATCGGCTGTGGCTGGGGCGCGCTGATCATGCACGCAGCCGAGCGCTACGGCGTCGAAGCGCTGGGCATCACGCTGGCGGAGAAGCAGCTGGCGCTGGCCAATGAGCGCATCGAGGCGGCCGGCTTATCGGGACGTTGCCGGGCGGAGCTGCTGGATTATCGCAACGTTGACGACAGCCAGCCCTTCGACAAGATCGTCAGCGTGGGCATGGTGGAGCACGTCGGGCGCGAAAATCTGGGGATATACTTCGACAAGGCCTACAGCCTGCTGAAGACGGGCGGGGTCTTCCTCAACCACGGCATCACGCTGTTTCAAGCGCCGCGGGTGGCGCAGTATCAGGCCAAGGACTCGTTTGTGCAGCAGTATATCTTCCCCGACGGCGACAGCCAGCATATCGCCTATGTTTTGGATGTAGCGGCTAAGGCCGGCTTCGAGGTGCGCGATGTCGAAAGCCTGCGCGAGCATTATGCGCTGACGCTCAAGAATTGGCTGAAGCGGTACGAAGCGCATGAAGACACGATACTGGATATGTTGGGTCCGGTCGGCTATCGGCGCTGGCGGATATACCTGGCGGGGGCGCGCTGGAGCTTCGAATCGGGCTACAACTCGATTCACCAGGCGCTGCTCTACAAGTCGCGCGAAGGGAAAGGCGCGTCTGGAGATCTGCCGCTCAATCGCGATGACTGGTATGTGGACTCAGGCGAAAACCAGGCCAATGCGACTGAAGCTCCAAATTGATATTGCATCGGCGGCCACAAGTAAAATCGACAGAAGCGGGCGACCTGGTAGGTCGCCCCTACAAATTCTCATAACTTAGGCCTACGCAGGGAATCGACCAAAACCCCCTGCCGATCGCGAACTCAAACGAGGCGCGGCTGCAGCTCCGCCAGGACGACTTCGCTGATTTCCAGCTCGCGGGGTTCGCGGTCGATGAAGAAACTGACGCGCTGGTAGCCAGCGTCTTGCAGTTTTGCGAGCGCTTTGTCGAAGTCGGCGCCGACGCGATGGGCATCGTGCGAATCAGAGCCGAGTACGACGGGAATCCCCCGCAGCGCCATCTCCTCAAGGATTTCAGTGCCGGGATTCATCTCCGGATAGGGCTTGTTTAGACCGCTGGTATTCAATTCCATAGCCGTGCCAGCGCGGGCGATGCGGTCGAGCGTATGGCGGATGGTATACATATGTTCAGCCACCTGATACTGCTTGGGGTGCACGATCTTGACAATATCGGGGTGGCTGAGGCAATCGAATAGTCCGCTCTCGGCGGCGTCAGCCAGATTCTCGAAATAACTCTTTTCGTATTCCAGGCGCGTCGATCCTTTGAGGTACATCGCCTGATATTCGTCAGTCTGCGGATGCACCGAGCCGAGGATAGTGCTGAAATCGGCGCGGCTGTGCAGGTCATCCAGCCAGCTCTCCATGCCGGGGAAGTAGTCGCTCTCCATGCCCAGGCGGACATCAACGCGCCCGGCGAACTGATCGCGCAGCTCGGCCACCATATCGAGATATTGCGGGAACTGCTCGAGCGTCATGCGCGCCGCGGGGTTCCAGCCGTCGGGCATGGGGCTGTGGCAGGTGATGGTGATGCCGCGCAGCCCCACGCGCTCGGCTTGCTCGGCATAGGCGCTGAGCGGTCCGCGGGCGTGTTTGCACAGTGTCGTGTGCATGTGCGAGTCGTACATATTGCGATGGTAGGTCATGGGGGCTCCCGGCTGGGCAACGACGCGGTCTATTATGGAGTAGAAGCGGGCGGATGTATATTGTCGGTTCGAGTAGGAATGTTTCCGCCTCTCCCCGTCGCCCCCCGCACGATCTCGGCGATTCGAGCTTCGGTCGCCGCGTCCAGCTCGCTCTTGAGGAACCAGGCGTTGGCGATCAGCTGGTCGGGCGCGTCCTCGTCGATGGGCAGGTTGGCCTTCTCGGTGAGACCGAAAGTCAGGTAGTCGTCTTTGCGGATGAAGACGAGCACGGGTTTGCTGCGCCCGAGGGCATAGCCGGGCATGCCGTACCACAGGCGCGGCTTAAGCGCGGGCGCGGCCTCCATAATGGTGTCGTGCATACGCCTGCCGGCATCGGCGTCAGCGCCGAACATCTGCGGGATTTTCTCCAGCACGGCGGCCAGGTTGTCGGCGTCTTTTTTTGCGCTTTTGGATGTCATAGTCGGCTCCTTATTGGGCAATCGCATTTGCGTTCAGCTGCGACAGCCGGCGCATGTGACGGCGATTGTCGCGGTAGAGATCGCGATAAATCGGATAGAGCGCGTCGTAGGTCGCTTTCGCCGCTCGGTCGGGCTGGATGCTGCGCTTGATCTTAACCCAGCTTTCCCGCAGAGCGCTATAGTCGCTGAAGAGGCCGGCCGCCATGCCGGCGATGTAGGCGTCGCCGAAAGCCGCGCCGATGGTCTGCTGGGGAACAGCTTGCGCCAGGCCGGTCACGTCACTGCAGATTTGCAGCCACAGGGCGTCCTGGGCGCCGCCGCCGATGGCGATCAGCCGTTGTGGCGCGGCCCCCGCCTCCGCCATCACCTCGATATTGTGGCGCAGGCCGTAAGCGATGCCTTCGAGGCAGCTGCGATAGAGGTGGGCGCGTTTGTGGCTGAGCGTCAGGCCGAAGAAGAGCCCTTTGGCATTGACATCGTTGATGGGCGTGCGCTCGCCGCTGAAATGGGGCAGCGTAATCAAGCCGTCGGCGCCGGGCGGCGTCTCGGCCGCTGCCTGCGCCAGACGCGCGTAGGCGCTGATGCCAGTCTGTTTTTCGGATTCCAGCAAATCGGCGGCGAATTCATCGCGGAACCAGCGCAGCAAGGCGCCAGATGTGGACATACCGGCCGCCAGAATCGCCGCGTCGGGCCGTAGATGCACCGATGCCCAGAGGTCGCGGTGGGGGCGGTACTCGGCGGTGTTTTGAAGGAGGAAGAGCGTCGTGCCGTACATCACCATCAAGTCGCCGCTGGAGACCGCGCCGGCGGCGACTGCTTCAGCGAGCGCGTCCGCTGTGCCGACAGCGACCGGCGTGCCGGTTGGGATGCCGGTTACGGCGGCCGCCCGCGCAGTGACGCTGCCCGCTTGCTCGATTGACCAGCGCGTCTCCGGCAGCCACTCGAGCGGGAAGATTTGCTCGACCCAGTCTTGGCGCCACATCATTTCATGCACATCAAAGAAGGGTGTGAAATAGGGCGCGACATAGTTGTCGAGCACAAAGCGGTCGGTCAGGCGGAAGACGAGGTAGGTGGCGGCGGTGACGATCTTGCGCGTTCGCTTGAAGAGCGCGGGCTGATGCTTGCGATACCACAGCACCTTGGGACCGACCGACTGCGCCGACAGCGAATGACCGCACTGCGCGAAAATGGCGTCTTCGCCCAGGGCGGCGTTCATCTCGGCGATTTCGTCGCCGGCGCGGGTGTCGATGCCGTAGAGGATGGCGGGGCGCAGAGGTCGGTAGTTCTCGTCCAGCGGCAGCATGGTGGGCGCGATGGCGCTGCAGGCCACGCCGGCGATTCGGCCCGGCTTAACCGCGGATTTCGTGATCAAGGCGCGCGAAATGTCGCGGAAGTCGCTCCACCAGACGGCGTCGGCATCTTGCTCGGCCCAGCCGGGCTGCGGCATATCGAAACCGTGAGCCTTTGTCTCCTCGGCGACGATGCGCCCGGCCATATCGACCAGCACGCCCTTTGAGCTGGAGGTGCCGATGTCGATGCCCAGCAGCAGCCGGTCGTCCACGTTAGTCGAGCTCGACCGGCTGTCCCGTGCGCGCCGATTCTTCGATGGCGGTCAGGGCGCGGGTGACGAGCGCTGCCTCGGCGCCGGTGGCGAGAACAGGCGCGTCATCGACGATGGCATCGACAAAGCGCGCGATCGCTTCCAGCACGAAGCCGCTGAGCCGGGTCGAGTTGGCATCGAGCGTGAAACCCAGCGTATCGGGCAGGCTGACGCCGTCGCGTGTGTATTTCTCTACGGTGCGATGGTCCGAGGTATTGAGATACATGACGCCGTCGCTGCCCAGGATTTCCATCTTGAGATTAAAGACGTTGGGCTCGGTTTCGGGCAAGATCCAGCTGTTCTCCAGCGTGACCACCGCGCCGCGCTCAAATTCGACGATGGCGACATGGAAGTCCTGCGTATCCACTCCCATGCCACACAAAATGCCGGAGCGGCTGACGGCGTAAACGCGATTGGGCTTGTCTTCCAGCAGCCAGCAGGACATATCGAGCGTGTGGCTAGCCAGGAACCAGAGCGCCGAACTCTTGCTCGCCCAAGGCAGCATCTGGGTCGGCACGAAGGTCGTATTGCTGAGGCGGGCGTAGATGTATTTCAGCTCGCCCAATTCGCCCGCGCCCACCGACTGCTTGGCCGTAACGAAGGCGGGATTCACGCGATTATGAAAGTCGACCATCAGCGTGACGCCGGCTTCGTCGACAGCGCGCAAGATGGCTTCGGCGTCGGCGACGGTGGTGGCCAAGGGCTTCTCGACCAGGATGTGTTTGCCCGCTTGGGCAGCGGCGACGGCGATTTCGCGATGGGCGAAGTCGGGCGTGGCGATTGAGACAGCGGCGATATCGGGACGCGCCAGCAATTCGCGATAATCGGTGTAGACATGCGGCACGCCATAACGCTCCGCGATTTCGCGGGCGCGCGCCTCGTTCAAATCGCAGACCGCCACCAGGTCGGCCTGCGGCAGGTGATGGTACACGTGGCAATGCCATGCGCCGCCAACGATACCGGTACCGATAACGCCGAATCCTGTTTTGCTCATTTCAACTCCAATCGTAGTGATAAAACGGATACACAAACGATTCTAGCGCGAGAACCCTGCAGTAGCCGATGTCTTTCGAGCTGAAGCGGCTACCCCTTCACCGCGCCGAAGGTAAGCCCGCGGACGACGTAGCGCCCCAGCAGCAAGAATATAATCATCGGCGGCAACATGGCGACCCCAGTAGACGCCGGTTGAGGCGAAAAAGCTGATGGTGCCGACCGGCAGGGTCGTCGTGCTCTGCTTGCTCAACGCCAGCGGGAAGATCACGTTGTTCCAGCTGAAGACGAAGGTGAACATCGAAGTGACGATGATGCCGGGCAGCGCCAGCGGAATGATGATGCGGAAGAAGGCGGCGACGCGGTTGGCGCCGTCGACCCAGGCGGCCTCTTCCAGATCCAACGGCACTTCGTCCATAAAGCTCTTGAGCAGCCAGACCGAGAATGGAATTGCCAGAGTTTGCAGGGTCACGATCATAGCGCGATATGTGCCGGCCCAGCCGATGCGCGACATTAAAATGAAGTACGGTATTACGAAGACGATCGGCGGCGCGATCAGCAGGCTGATATACCAGTTCATGATGAAATCTTTGCCGCGCATGTTGAAGCGAGACAGGGCGTAAGCGGCCGCCAAGGCGAAGGGCAAGCTGAGCAGCGTGGCGCCGCTGCTGACGATGACGCTGCTGAGCAGCTGCGGCGCGTTTTTGCCCGGGTCGATGAAGGTATCGCCGAAGTTGCCGCGGCAGGGTGTAAGCTTCGCTGGGATGGCGGAAAGCCAGCAAGATGAACCAAAGAATCGGCCCCAAGAAGAAGACCATGACCAGCGCCATCAGCGCGTAGATGGTGAGCCGGTGACGAGTTTGCAAGCCCTGCATCAGCTCACCACTCCCGCTTGCGATAGATGAAAAATAGGTAGAGGTTAATGATGACGCTAACGATGATGACCACCAGCCAGGTCATGGCAGCGGTCAAGCCGATGTTGTAATTAACCAGTCCCTCGCGATAGAGGTTGAAGCTCAACGTGCGTCCGCCGCTGGTGAGCACGAAGATCAAATCGAAGCTGTTGAAAAGCTGCATGAAGCGGATCATCACCAGAAAGGCGGCGATGGGGCGCAGCAGCGGCAGCGTAATCGACCAGAACATGCGCCATCCGCTGGCGCCGTCGACCTGCGCCGCCTCCTTGACCTCTTCGTTGATGGACAGCAACCCGGCGTAAAGCACGATGGCGAAGAAGGGCGTCCACTGCCAGGTATCAACCAGGCCGATGCTCAAGAGGGCGGTGTTGGCGTTGCCGAGAAAGCCTTGCGGCGGGACGGGGAAGCCGATGCCGTCCAGCGCCCAGGGCAGGAGGCCGCCCTTCGGCTCCAGCAAATAGCGGAAGAGAAAGCCCGCCACCACCGGCGCCAGGGTCGTGGGCATGATCAGCAGGGCGCGCATGAGCCCCATGCCGCGCAGATGCGTGTGCAGCAGCAGAGCAACGCCCATGCCGAACCAGAATTGGGCGAATGTGCCTAGAAAGCTCTTCAGCGCCACCCAAAAGGGCGTGACCTGGAAGACCATGCGGTAATTGTCCAGGCCCGAGTAGTAGAGCGGCGCCGGACCCATCTGCAGGTTCCAGAACCAGAAGCTGTTGCGCAGGGCGAATGCCAGCGGGTACAGAATCAGCGCCAGCAGTACGATGACCGAGGGCGCCAGCAAGAGGTATGGCAGACGCCTGTTGATTGAGTGGCGGTTGGGCAACCCCACCCTCCCAATAGTTAGTACCGTAGGGGCGACCCGGTGGGTCGCCCTTTCTGTAATTCTCCGCGATTGCGGGAGACCTGGTAGGCCGCCCTTACAATCCGGCGTTTTATGGAAATGCGGCGAATTCCGCTTACATGCCCGACAAGCTGGCTTGCAGAGCTTTGGTATTCTCCAGCGTGTCGTCGAAGCTCTCGACGCCGTACGGGATCATCTGGTTGCCGCTCAGGATGTTCTGGAAGAGCGTTTGCGTCGTCTCCAGCGCCTGCTCAGCCGAGACCTGGCCCGACATGGCCTGGTTGATCTGCAAGCCGTAGACGCCTTCCAGCGAGGTGTAGATCGGCGCCGGCGGGCGGGCAACCTTGCCATCGCCGAGATTCATCATCTCAAGCTGCGTGTCCAGGAAGGGATAGATCTCCTTCAGACCGGCGTCTTCGTAGTTGGACTTGCGGCTGAAGTCAGCGAACTGGTGACCCTTGACGTTGACCTCGCCCATGGCCTTCTGCGCTTCGGCGCCGGTGGCCCATTAGATGAATTGCCAGGCCGCTTCCTGATTCGCCGAGGTCGAGGGCATGCCGAGCGACCAGCCACCCAGGCTGACCACTTGATCGCCGCCGGCACTGCGCGTCGGCAGCACAGCGGTCGCGGTCTTGTCGACCACCGGCGATGGCGTACCGGTCAGGTAACCTTCGTTGTTCACCAGATAGAAGTACGGCGTCCAGTGATAGAACATGCCGATATCGCCTTGCGAGTAGCGCGTGCCGGCGTCAAACCAAAGGTAGTTGATCGACTCGGGCGGCGACAGCTCGTAGAGGCGCTTCCAGTCGTTGAGCGCGGCCAGGTTGGCGTCGCTGTTGATGGTCGGCGTGAAGTCCGAGGGGGCTTCGGGGAATTGCGTGAACCAGCGCGTGCCGTAACTGGCGGAAAGCCCGGTGAACATATGCACGACCGGCACCGGCTGCGCGCCAATGACGGTGGTGGCGTACATTGAGGTCCCATCGAGGTCCATGCCGTTGATTTGCTCAAGGATGCCGAAGTAGTCTTCCCAAGTCCAGTCACCGGCATCGGCCACTGTGGACGGCAACGGGTCCAGCCCGGCCGCTTCGAAGAGGTCGGTGCGGTACATGATGCCCTGTGCGTATGACGCGATCGGCAGCGTCCAGACGTGGTTGCGCCAGGTGCTCAGCGAATAGAGGCACTCGGGCAGGAAGTCCATAGAGATGAAATCATCGAGCGAGCGGATCCAGCCGTTGTCAGCGTATTGGCTGATCCACATCTGGTCGACGGCGATGACATCGGCATCGGCGCTCTGCGTCAAGAAGGCGTTGACTAGCCGCGCTTGCAGAGCGGTGTAGCCCAGCGACTCGATATTCACGGTGATGCCAGTCGCCTCGGTGAATTGATCGACCACGCTTTGCAGCGCCAGATCCCAGGGATCGCCGACCGTGAGAACGTTGACGGTAGTATCCGATTGCCCGGCGACGCGAGCCAAATTGCCCAGCGGCGAAGCGCTCGCCAAGGCGGCGCCGGCTGCGCCACCCACCTTGAGAAAATCGCGACGACTAAGTCTTTGTTTAGACATGTTGAACTCCTATTCTGAATTCAGTGACTTTTCTTGCTGCTTTCTAGGAATTCCCGATAGGCGCCTCCCCCGCTTCAAATCAGCAACTTGCCGTTTTGCAAGACCGGTCTGTCATCGATGAGTACAACGCCACCCGCGCGCAGATCCTTGACCAAATCCCAGTGTATGCTCGATTGATTAAGTCCGCCACAATCGGCATAAGCCCGCCCCAGCGCAACATGGACCGTACCGCCGATTTTTTCATCATAAAGTATATCGCCGCAAAAGCGATTGATGCAGCGATTCAAACCAAATGCAAACTCTCCCAAGCGACTGGCGCCGTCATCGGTCCGCAGAATGCGCAGGAGGTAGTCTTCATTGCTGGCGGCGGAGGCGGAGACAAGCTGGCCGTCTTGCCATTTCAGGCGGATATCCCGCATCGCTACGCCACCGAGGACGCCAGGCAGCTCGAAATGGATGACGCCGTTCACCGTGTCAG
>JAGWBC010000071.1 GCA_021296115.1 Anaerolineae bacterium
CCGCACATTAGATTTTGACCCAAATGCGTTAACTGTAGCGCATTATATTCCTATCTCATTGACGAGTCCAATTTCAATGGAGAAGGGCCGGGGATTGGATTGAAAAAACTGTCCGCTCCTCAGCCGACGAGTCAGGGAGCGGGAACTAAGTTTTGCGAATTTAATTGTACTTTGTATAACCGGTCAAGCCTTAAACAATCCAATGGTTACGAATTCGTCATTCTGTGTCAGCCAAGTCGTGAAATTCGAGCGGCTGTGCTGAAAGCGATTCTGGCTTGATTGAATGACAGACGACTCTGATACACTGACCTTTTGCAGCAGTCAAGTTTGCCTGTTCGTACTTTGAGCTTATACTGAAACTCAGAAAACTCAGCCAGGATGGACGGCATGACAGAACCTCTCTATCGCAGCGAGCGGCGTCAACTCGACGACGACAGATGGGCGAGTGCGCATTGGGTCAAGATCGCGGCCGACCAGCTCAAGTTTGAAGACCTGCACCCGATGAGCAGCTACGTCCGGCAGCAAGACATCGCGCGCATGCACTACGCGCGGGCGCTGGCGCGCGGCGATGAAAGCCCGCACATCCTGACCTGGACAGCCATGCAGACCGATCGCCGCGCCAGCCAACTGTTTCCGGGTCTCAGCTACGCCACCGATGACGGCGAAGAGATCATCAGCGCCAACTCGTATGTCACTTACGTTCTGCGCAAGCTGTTGGCCGAAGGCTGGCTGCAATTGCACGAATACATCAGCGATACCTATGAATGGAAGGTTGAATTGCCGCCAGAGCATGAAGACTGGCGCGCTCGCGCAGAGGCCATTGTGGGTTGGTTGGAAGAGTCGATTCAACTGGATCTGTATCCTAATATAGAGCGGGGCAGCTACCAGCCGCGCGTGTTCAGCCCCTTTGATGTGGGGCACAATTTTGTCCGCATCGGCCGCTGCGATTTCATGCGCCACTTCGTCCAGAACCACGAGCGCAATGCCGTCTTTAATACCTCACATTTTCTGCACGAGCATGACGACCTGATCAGCCACCATTCCGGCTATGGCGACGCTGTGGGCTTGATGGTGACGGCCAATACCATACTGCGCCCGCCCGTGTATCGGCGCGGCGCGCT
Organism: Anaerolineae bacterium; assembly: GCA_021296115.1. GTDB lineage: Bacteria > Chloroflexota > Anaerolineae > Aggregatilineales > Phototrophicaceae > UBA6055. The sequence continues at coordinate 1,122 of JAGWBC010000071.1, forward strand.
GCTCTACGACGGCGAAAGCTGGCGCATCAAGACCCTGGGCCTGGGCGATATCAGCTTGCTCTTGCCCGGCGACATCGCGCTAAGCAAGAGTGACGAGGATGCCTATTCCTTCCAGGTGAATCCAGCCGAAGCGCGCGCGATAGCGCTGTACACACGCGCCGGCGGCTTGCGGCAGTCCGGGCGCCCGCTCGATCGCAGTCCGACAGCAGAAGACCGCCTGGAATTCGTGCTGGTCAATCGGCAGGTTAGCAGCTGGAAACGTGGCGGCGCTCTGCAGATCCCCCAGAATGGCTTCGTGCTCTCGCTGCAAAGCGATGCCCTGCCGCCCGGCACTCAGGAGCGCATCATTGAAGACGCCTGGGTCGAGTACGAATTCGCCGATGAGGCTCAAGGCGCCGTCTCCGGTATCCAGGCGGGGCCTGTCCTATTACGCGGCGGCGAGGCTGTCTTGACAGACGGGACTAGCGATGAAGAGTACTGCGCCAGCAAGGAGGGCATTATCGGCATATCGCCTGTATTCACCGATCCGGCTGAGGACGGCGCACGCAAAGCGCGCACGGCCATCGGCATCATGGCGGACGGCGATCTGCTGCTGGCGCTGGTTGATGGCTGCGCCCCGGCCTGCAACACCCAAGCCGACAGCGCCGGGGCTACCTTGGGCGAGCTGGCCGAGTTGATGCGAGAAGCCGGCGCCGTTGACGCGCTGAACCTAAGCGGGGAAGGCTCGAGTCACCTCTTCGTACGCGGCGGCTTGGCCAATACGCCATCCGACCGGCGCGGACAGGCCGGAGTGGTTTACGAACGAATGCTGCCGTCAATCGGCATTGTCGGCTAAGTCCGCGACCTCGTTCAGTTCGCGCCAGACACGTTCGTCCAGGTCGAGCGCGCCGGCGGCCGTATTCCGCTCAAAGACGCGATCGCCCCGTTCGCCGGGAACCAGGATTTCGTCTACGCCGGGCAGCTTCTTGAGTTGCTTGACGCGGCTCAGCAAGTCGCTGACGCCAGCCTGAAAGGTCTCCAGATCATCGGCGAGCAGCTCAGGATCAATAGCGAATACCAGATTGCCCCAATCCAGTTTAGTACCGTCTTCTTTGCGCGTGGCGCCGACAAGCGGGCGCGTCAGCGTTTCGACGATAAGCGCCAGCGCCGCGCCTTTGTAGCCGCCAAAGGCCTTGATCGCGCCGGCCAGCGCCGCTTCCGGATCGGTTGTCAGGCGGCCTTCCGCGTCGTAGGCCAGTCCCTCGGGTATGGTATCGCCCTCGGCCTTGGCCAGAATGACGCCGTACCAGGCAATAGCGGCCGTCGCCATATCGAATACCAGCGGCTTGCCCGCAGAGGGGATGCCGATCGCCAGCGGGTTTGTCCCCAGAAAAGGCTCATAGGACCCGTGCATGGCCATCAGTTCGGGCGCGCCGGAACAGACGAAACCGATCAAGCCCTGCTCCGCCATCCAACGCGCATAATAGCCAATCGCGCCGGTGGGCGAGTTGGTGCGCTGCGTGCCGACGATGCCGAAGCCGTGGGCTTGCGCTTTGTCTATCGTCAGCTGAGTCGCGCGTGAGAGCACGACCATGCCCTGATTCCAGCTGCCGTCCAGCAACGCAGACAATTTGCTGTCCTTAACGACTGTGATCTCGCCCGCGGCGGGATCAGCGGGCATGCCAGCGCCCAGCAGCTTGATCACATTCTGGTTGTTTCCCCGCAACTGGGCGTACATGATGATGTCCAGGACAGTCTCCGTGTCGGCCTGTTCATAACCCTGCGCGGCAATCGCCCGCCGCGTGACATCGCGTAACTCGTCTATGGCAACTTTCATGCGCTCGCTCCTGCGTCAATGCCGGCGCTACCGCTATTTCTTGCCGCGCGCCAGGCCATTCGAGGTCAAATAGGTATAACTGTCGCGCACGGCTTCCAGCATATCGGTGGCGCAGCGATCCAGCTCAACGATATACCAGTCGGCCGTCTCGGCGGATGCCGCCACGATGCCGGGCACATCCATCTTGCCGCCGCCGACCGCCGTCATATCGCCTTGCGGATCCAGCAGGCCGTCCTTGAGATGGATCAGCGGCGCGCGGGCGCCCACCTGCCGCAGGACATCAGCCGCTTCCAACCCGCCGACCTGGATCCAATAGGTGTCCAGCTCCAGGAAGACGCTTTCGTCCAGTTCGTCGAGCATCAAATCCAGCGTGGCGGTACCGTTCAGCTGTTTGTACTCCCACCAGTGATTGTGATAGCCCAGCTGCAAACCATTGTCGCTGGCGAGCTGACCAGCGCGGTTGAGCAATTCGCAGGTCCGCTTGATTTTGTCGACGGTCTCGAATTCGCTGGCCGGCATGTAGGCGATGCAAACGCGATCCAGGTCATAGGCTTCGGCGATGGCTAACAGGTCCGCCGCATTTGCCTCATCGGGAAAGGGCACATGGCTGTTCAGCACCTGCAAATCGAGTTCCGTAAACAGCGAAGCCGAGTTCTCCAAGCCGCCGGGCATGCCGCCGTAGGGCTCGACGCCGACATAACCCATGTCCGCGACCTGCCGGACGATTCCTTCAAAATCGACAGCCAAAGCCTCGCGCAGCGAATACAGCTGCAGCGCTAGCGGTTTCAAGCCAGACATATCAACGCTCCCAATTCTGTCCATGTTCAGGTTTGCCTGTATTGTTACGATTCTCGTCGTTAAAACCAGTGCGAATCGAAGCGCTGCCGGATTCCCCCAAACTGCCGTCACTGCTCGTAGTATTTTGCTATTGCCTGCTGTACACTGACTGATTGTGCGTCAATAAATGGCTGGACACGCGCCCGCCAGCATCCGCATTCCTTACCGCCCTGCCAGGAGTCCATTCATGGCGACTGCCGCCAAAGAATCACCGCTTGAAGCGCCGCCGAAGGCGCGGAAATACTCGCCGATCGGCATTTGGAAACGGTTGATGAGTTACCTGCTGAAATACCGGCTTTGGGTGATTACGGCACTGGTCGGGATTATCGGCACCAATATTCTGCAGGTCTCGGTACCCTATATATTGCGCGATGTGATAGATATTGGCATCGCCAATAAGGACAGCGCCTACATGCTCAGCGCGGGCATTCTCGTGATCGGCTTAGGGGTCCTGCGAGGTATGACCGCCTTTTTTGGCAGGTTCTTCGGCGAGCGTTTGTCGCACTGCATCTCTTACGATATTCGCAATGAGATTTACGACAAGGTCCAGCGGCAGTCATTCACCTACCATGACAGCGCGCAGGTCGGCACCATCATCACACGCGCTATCAGCGATGTTAACGAGATTCAGCGCTATTTCTCATACGGCCTGATGGATGGCTTGAATGTCCTGCTGCTTCTGACGGGCGTCCTTACGATTATGGTGGCGACCAGTCCACTGCTGGCGCTAATCGCCTTTATTCCCCTGGTACCGCTGGCTCTGTACTCACAGCGCTTTGTCAAGAGCATCCATCCGCGCTGGAAAAAAGTGATGAACCGCATGCAGGTGCTCAGCAATCACATTCAAGAGAACGCCTTGGGCGCTGAGGTCGTGCGCGTTTTCGCCCGCGAGCAGTATGAGATTGAGCGTTTCCACAAGGAGAATGAGAATCTCTATGACGAGCAGCTCGATTTCATCACGCAGTGGATTACCTATCTGCCGGCCAGCGCTTTGCTGGCAGCCATGTCGACCGCGTTGGTTTTACTATTTGGCGGGCTGCTGGAACAGCAAGGCATGGCCAGCATCACGATCGGCTTGATCGTCACCTTCAATGCCTACGTATTGTTGCTGGCGCAGCCCTTGCGCTTTGTGGGCTTCGTAATTCTGCTGACCACCCAGGCCGTGGCCAGCGGCGAGCGCATCTTTGAAGTGCTTGACGAGGAAGAGCGAATCATCAATAAGCCGGGCGCGATCAAAGCTGCTTTCAAGGGGCATGTTCGCTTTGAGAATGTCAGCACGCGCTACAGCGAGCAAACCCCCGCTGTCGTAGAAGACATCAATCTCGAAGCGCCGCCGGGAGACGTGGTCGCCGTCATCGGCTTGACTGGTTCTGGCAAGACCACCATCGCCAACTTGATCCCGCGCTTTTACGATGTGACCGAGGGCAGCGTCACTATCGACGGCATCGATGTGCGGGATTATGACCTGCACAGCCTGCGCAGCCAAATCGGCATCGTCATGCAGCAGTCGCTGCTGTTTTCCGCCACCATTGAAGAGAATATCGCTTATGGCAACCCCGCGGCCACTCACAGCGAAATTGTCGAAGCCGCCAGGTCCGCCAACGCGCACGACTTCATCAGCGAGTTTCCCGCTGGTTATGACACTTTGGTTGGCGAGCGCGGCGTCACGCTATCGGGCGGCCAGAAGCAGCGGGTAGCCATCGCCCGGGCGCTGCTGGTGGATCCGCGAATTCTCATCCTCGATGACGCCACCAGCAGCGTCGACACGCATACCGAGCATCTGATTCAGCAGGCGCTTGAGCGCATTATGGAAGGGCGCACTACTTTCGTGATCGCGCAGCGCATGAGCACCATCCTGAATGCCGATCAGATTATCGTCCTGCGCGACGGCGAAATCATTCAGCATGGCACGCATGAGACCTTGCTTCAGGACGGCGGGCTCTATGAGGACATCTACAAATTGCAGCTGGAAGAACAAGAGCGCGTGCGCCGCGAGGCGATCATCGCCGGCATCATCAAGATCCCGCTGGAAGAGCGCCGCTCGACCCAGCAATTCCGCGCGTTGATTGACCGCCTCACGGGCAAATATACACCCTAGCCAAGTGGCAGAGACCGGAGTTTATGGCTTTACTGAATTCCAATAAGAAGCGACCGCTCGCCGCGCAAGACAAGCGCAAAGAAGCCGAACCCAGCATCCTGGAGATTGAAGACGACCACGAGCCGGGCTTCGACCGTGATGTTACGCTGCGCCTGCTTTCGTATCTGAGGCCGCATCGCCGTGAATTAGCTGTGGCGCTGTTCGCCATGTTTTTCACGGTGTTCGCCAATGTCGCCAGCCCGCCCTTGATCGGCTGGGCCATTGATGAAGGCATTCGCAATAACGATATGTCGATCCTGCTCTCGGGCGTGGTCGCCTTTGTCGTCATCCAACTGCTGGGCTTCGTCGGCTTCCGCATCCAGGTCGGCAATATGGCGGTTATCGGGCAGACGATCATCAAGACCCTGCGCGATCAACTCTTTGATCACATCCAGTATCTGTCCATCAGCTTCTTCGCCGAATACGAAGTCGGGCGCTTGATCGCGCGCGTCATCAGCGATGTCAATGTCGTGCGCGAGGCGGTTACCTTCGCCGCTGTGGGCACCATACGCGAATTCTTGATGCTCTTCGGCATTCTTATCTCAATGCTAGTCATCAACGTACCGCTGACCACAGTGGCCTTTACCGTCTTGGTTGCCTTGCTGCTGATCGCCAACTTCTGGCGCATTCATGCCCGCGCGGCTTACTTGCGCGTCTCGGACAGCAACGCCAAGGTCTACGCCGAATTGTCGGAAGCCTTCAACGGCGTTCGCGTCACCCAGGCCTTCGCCCGGCAGCAGCGCAATTACCAGCGCTTCTCCGGCCAGATCAATTGGGCCAGCCGGCAGGCGGCTGTGCGCGCGGCGCTGATCGCCGGCTTGTTCTTTCCGACGGTCGAGATGATCGGCGGCGTCGCCACCGGCACCTTGATTTTCGTGGGCGGCACGCTGGTCCTCGACGAACGGATTACCGTGGGCGTCTTGCTGACCTTTATCCTGTATATCCAGCAATTCTTTTTCCCCATCCGACTGCTGGCGCAGCGCTACAACTTGCTGCAGAGCGTTATCGCGTCCGGCTATCGCATCTTCAAGTTGATGGATTTCCCGGTTGACATTCGCGACGATATCAACGCGGATGAGCTGCCCAGCATCGAGGGTCATATCCGCTTCAAGAATGTCTCCTTCCAATACTCCGAGGCCGGTCCCCTGGTTTTGGACGGGATCAACCTCGATGTGCCGCCCGGCGCTCGCGTGGCTTTCGTCGGGCACACTGGCGCCGGCAAGACGACTATGATCAAGCTCATCATGCGCTTCTACGAAGTGACGCGCGGCAAGCTGACCGTTGACGGCCGCGATATCAGGCATATCACACAGAACAGCCTGCGGCGGCAGATCGGCGTCGTCCCGCAGGATACGCACCTATTCTCAGGCACGGTCATGGACAATATTCGCTATGGCCGCTTGAACGCCAGCGATGAAGAGGTGGTCGCGGCGGCCAAGGCGGTAGGCGCGCATGACTTCATCGTCGATATGCCGGACGGCTACCTAAGTGAAATCATGGAAGGCGGCGCCTTGCTCTCCACGGGACAGCGCCAGTTGCTGGCATTCGCGCGCGCCTTGCTGGCCGACCCGCGCGTGCTCATTCTGGATGAGGCGACCAGCAATATCGACACACAAACCGAGCGGCAAATCCAGGGCGCGCTGGAACGCCTGCTGGAAGGTCGCACCAGCTTCGTGATCGCGCACCGGCTGAGCACCATTACCTCAGCCGACATTATTGTCGTGATGGATCACGGCAAAATAGTTGAAATGGGCAGCCACCAAGAGCTGCTGGATCTGGAAGGGGTCTACCACCAGTTGTTCACGCTGGTCTGAGCCGTTTCGGGCGCAACTCAGCGTTTGTTGTCCTCGTGCGGATGATGGCGCAGATCGCTGGCGCGGCGAATCATCTTCTCGCCGTATTTGTCACGCAGCCGATCCAGCGCGCCCAGCAATTCTTCTTCGTGTTTTTCGTCGGCGCTGTCTGACCACAAGCCCCTCTGCCGCACCGCTTTCCCAAAGCCACTGAGCCCCACGCCCAGCAGCCTGACTGGTCTGCTTCTCTTCCACGACTGGTCGAACAGTTCGCGCGCATTTGCATAAATCTCGCCGTCCAGATCCGTCGGCTGATCAAGCGTCGTCTGTCGGCTCAGCGTGGAGAAGTCGGTCCAGCGCAGCTTAAGCTTGACCGTTGAGCCGGCCAATCCGGCTTTGCGCGCCTGCCGCCCGACGCCATCAGACAGCCGGCGCAAGGTCAGCTTGAGTTCGGCTTCATCCGCCACATCTTTGGCGAATGTCACTTCCTTGCTGATCGATTTAGTCTCATGCTCGGTCAGCACCGGGCGGTGGTCGCTGCCCTGCGCGCGCCGCCAGATTTCGCCGCCAAGCTTGCCCAGGCGCCGCGTCAGCGCCTCCTCCGACCATTGCGCGACATCGCCGATCGTCGTCAGCCCGAGATTTTGCAGCGTTTCGGCGGTTTTGGGTCCCACGCCCCATAGCTGCCGCAAGGGCAAGGGCGCCATAAAGGCCGCTTCTTCGCCCGCGGGAACAATCGTAATGGTGTTGGGCGGTTTGTCCTTTGGCTGGCGCGCCTTGCCGATGGTGTTGGCCGTTTTGGCAACCAGCTTGTTGGTCGCGCCACCCAGCGAACAAGGCAAGTCGAGCTCCCGATTGATTCGCTGCTGCAAATCTCGCGCGATGGTCTCGATGGGAGTGGGCAGAATCGTCACATCAAGAAAGGCTTCGTCGATCGAAAGCGGCTCGACGAAAGGCGCCGTATCGCGCAGGATCTCCATGACCGCGCGCGAACGCTCGGTGTAGGCGCCGCGCGTTTGCCCGACCACGATGAGATGCGGGCACAGGCGAATTGCCTGGGCGGTTGGCATGGCCGAGCGGACGCCGTACTTGCGGGCCGGGTACGATGCTGACGATACGACGCCCCGCTCGTTCGGCTTGCCGCCAACTGCTATCGCTTTGCCGCGCAGCTCCGGATTCAACTGCTCCTCAACCGCGCAGAAGAAGGCGTCCAAATCAAGATGAAGTATTTTGCGCGTCGTTGACTTCATGATTGGATTTTCCGCAAAAGGCAGCGGCAGACTCTAAGGAACACATATAGAATATATTTTCTATGGTAACATAATCTGCCCGTCCATTCAAGCAAGACGCGACGAGCAAGGCGAGTATGGCCAGCCAGCGGACTTCGATTTCGGGCGAAAGCAGCTATAATACCGCGACTGCGCTGCGGCAGCCATCAAGGACAAACCATGAAGCTATCCATTCATCCAGACGCCATTGACGCGCTGGTCAAGGGCGAAATCGGCGCGCCGTCGACGATTCTGGGCCGGCGCCAACTGGGCGATGCTGTATCCATCCGTACCTTCCAGCCCTGGGCGAAAGCGGTGGAAGTCGTGAACGACGAGACCGGGGAGCGCGCGCAGATGGAAAGGCTGCATGAGAACGGCCTGTTCGTCGCGGAACTCGACGCGACCTGGGCCAGCGCGGCCTATCATTTCGAAGCCGGCGCCGACGCCGAGCAGCCTGAAGTTTTCGGCGATCCCTACTGCTACCCGCCGCTGCTGACGGACTACGATGTTTACCTTTTCAGACAAGGCGAGCATCACGAAATCTACCGTAAGCTGGGCGCACACATCCGTACCATTGACGGCGTGACGGGCGTGAATTTCGCCGTCTGGGCGCCGAACTGCAACCGAGTCGCGCTCATCGGCGACTTCAACCGCTGGGACGCGCGTAGTCATGCGATGGAAACTCAAAACGACAGCGGCATCTGGGAGATCTTCGTGCCGGGGCTCAAGGCCGGCGCCCGCTACAAGTACGAGGTTCGCTCGCATAATCAGGGCTACTCGGCCGCCAAGTCCGACCCCTACGGCTTTTTCCACGAGCTGCGCCCGCACACGGCTTCGATCGTCTACGACCTGGACGGCTACCAATGGAGTGACGGCGAGTGGATGAAGGCGCGGGCGGCGAGCGATCCCTTGCGGCAGCCGATGAACATTTACGAATTACACTTGGGGTCCTGGAAGCGCAACGAGGCTGGCGACTATCTGACCTACCGCGAACTGGCGGATGAATTGCCGGCTTACTTGGCTGCCATGGGCTATACCCACCTGGAACTGCTGCCGGTGGCTGAGCATCCGCTGGACGCTTCCTGGGGTTACCAGGTCACCGGTTATTATGCGCCGACCAGCCGCTTTGGCGCGCCGGAAGACTTCATGTATTTCATCGACCGCTGCCACCAGAGCAATATCGCCGTGATCCTGGATTGGGTGCCGGCGCACTTCCCCAAAGACGGCCACGGCTTGAATTACTTCGATGGCACGCACCTGTACAGCCACGAAGACCCGCGCCAAGGCGAACATCCTGACTGGGGCACGATGATCTTCAATTACGCCCGCAACGAAGTGCGCAACTTCTTGCTGGCCAACGCCCTGTTCTGGCTGAAGCACTACCACATCGACGGCCTGCGCGTGGACGCTGTCTCGTCGATGATATACCTCAACTTTTCGCGCGAGGACGGCGACTGGATCCGCAACGAATACGGCAGCCACGAAAATCTGGGCGCGCTGGCATTCTTGCGCGAATTCAACGAATTGGTACATGCCGGGGCGCCGGGCGCTGTCACCATCGCGGAGGAGTCGACGTCATGGGCGATGGTCTCGCATCCGACTTATGTTGGCGGCTTG
>JAGWBC010000072.1 GCA_021296115.1 Anaerolineae bacterium
GCTTGGCGTGTCTATGCCTTCATTATCGGGGTTGTCGCCGTTGGTGTCGTAGCCGTCGCTGTCAGTGCCGTCATTGTCGGTGGGCGCCGGCGTCGAGATGCCGTCGAAGTCCGTCGTTGGCGGCGGCGTGTCGTAGCCATCGCTGTCGGTGCCATCGTCATCCGTCAACGGAATGGATGAATCGATGCGGTCTTCGGGTCGATAGACAAATTTCTGACCCGGGTGAATCATGGAGGGAGTGTCGTCTTGTGACTTCAACAGGGCAAATGGCACACCCAGTCGAGCGGCGATCTTCATCAGCGTATCGCCGGGTCTGATCGTATAGACGACTACGTTGTCTTCTTCGCCCGGCGGCGTGTCGTAGCCATCGTTGTCGGTGGGCGGGTCGTCCCCGTCCCCTTCGGCGTCGTCTTCATCGTCATCTTCGATTTCAGGATTGCGGGGCAGCCGCACCGGAGACTCGTCCGTTCCGCCTGTTTGCGCGTTGATGAAATCCGTTCGATAAAGCAGCAAGGCAGATACCAAGGCAAGCAATATGAGTTTAACCAACAATGCGAATGTGGCGGAAAACATTCTGTACAACATGGTAATTTCTTCTTCCTTCTTGGCAATTCTTTCTGCCGACATCGTAATCAATTATTTAACGCAAGTTAATTCTAGCTAGCTTCGCCAGAAATTGCAAGTGTAAAATGCTTTTCACTTCTGCCATAATGAAGCCTCATTATCTGCTGGACAATTCAAAGCGATCTTGACACATGACCCGTATCGCCGTTTCGGCAAATTCGCTGGTTGATTACAGCACCGATCGCTGGCGTCTGATCAAAGTTGACGATCGCAAAGCGCCGACTCTGGTGCTGGAAGCCAAGCGCGGCGCGCCGCTGCGATTCGATGCCTACTTCGCCGCCAGCCGCGATTTGCCGGAATCAGGCGAAATCCTGGAGACCGACCTGGGCCAGGTGGTATTGGGCTGGTCCAACGAATCCGAATCCTGGCAATTGGGGCTGACGCTGTCGCCGGAGATCTCGCTGGCGCGCTCCAGCCGCTGGTTCGAGATATTGCGCTTCACGCATCCCGACCCGGCCCAGCACGAAGAAACGGCGTCCAGGCTGGGCAAGGCGCTGGCGCAGGCGCTGGATATCCCCTTCGCGTCAACCGAAGCGGGCATCGAAGCCGAGCCCGAACCTGAGCCGATCCCGCTGGTCGATCTGCCGCTGAGCCTGGGCATGTGGCGCTTGCAGCCGGCGGATGACGGAGGCGAATTGCGGCTGCTGCGGGAGAAACGCTGGCTGCAAGGACGGCTGCGACAGATCGCCTGGTACGGCTTGTGGACCGTCGTTTACCTGTGGGTCTCAATCGCCACCTTGAACAGCGAGTTGGGTTTGCCCATCGCCGGCACACTCATCCCCAATCCCGCCTGGCTGCCCTACCTGGGCTTGGTGGTCGCCGCCCTGCTGGCGCTGGCGATTGGGCGTCAAATTTTGATTATCTTGCGCGAGCCGGATGCCTTGCTCATCAACCCCTGGGAGCGCACGGTGGGCGCTTGGCGCGGCGACAAACAGTTGTGGAAAGTCAAGGCCGGGGGCGTGCAGTCGGTCTACGCCAGCGAAATCGTAAAAAAGCGCGGACGCCGGCCGACGATCCTGCACGGCGAGATCAACCTGCACTTGCTGGACGGCAGCTTTCTGTCGCTCATGATCGACCGCGAAAAGATTGTTGACGCGCTGCTGCCCGGCAACGATCCGACGGCGGAGAAGAAGCGGATCGAGGGGGTGCATGTGCTGGAGCCGGCCGAGGCCACTACCGCCCTGCAAGCGGCCGCCATCCACATCGCGCTCAACCTGGGCGAGCTGCCCGTTGTATAAGGGCGACCTGATGAGCCGACGCTAGCAGGCTCCTCCGGTACTCTCTGATTCGCGTGAGCCGTTTTGGTTTACCCCCCTCGGTCCCCCCATTGAAATGGGGGGATGACCACCGCTATGGCACAATCGGCGCTTCTGCTAGGGCAGTATAACAACCGCCTCATATCGAATTCGCAATCTAATAGATTCTTCGCGTCACGTTGGCTCCACTTCCCTGATTTATCGGATGCTCGCCATGGAGATGGCAAGATAGAGGCCGGGGGATGGGGTAGAATGAAGACTTAAGTTAGCTAGCGAGCAGCCGATTAGCCTGACAACTGTTTCGATTTAGAGGTGAGCATGAAAAGCAAAGTGATAGTCGATCCCAGTTTCCGCCGGATGGATGAGATTTTCTCGCCGGAAGACCAGCGGCGCCTGCATGATTTGGTCGACGTGGTCTGGGGCAAGGATGAGCGCATGCCCCGGGACGCGTTCATGCGCGCGCTGCCGGAAGCCGAGGCCGTGATTTGCGCCGGCTGGCATTACGGCGCTGTGCTGGACCGCGCCGAGAATCTGCGCGCCATCATGGATGTCTCGGGCGGCTTTCCGCAAGGACTGGATTACGAGGAGTGCTATCGCCGCCGCATAAGGGTCTTGAGCGCGGCGCCGGGTTTCGCCCGGCAAGTGGCCGAGTTCTCGCTGGGCCTGGCGATCGCCTCTTGCCGCGAGATCGCTTACGGCGACCGACTGATGCGCGCCGGCGCCGAGCAGTACCTCTGGGACGGCAACGCGAGTACCTACCTGCTCTACGACCAGACGGCAGGCATCATCGGCTACGGCAGCATCGCCCGCGCCCTGCACCCGCTGCTGAAGCCCTTCGGCGTGACGATATCGGCTTACGATCCCTGGCTGGGTGATGGCTATCTGCGCCGGCAAGGCGTTGAGCCCATGCCCTTGGAGCAGCTGCTGGCGACATCGCAATTCATCTTTGTGCTGGCCGTCCCATCCAGCGAGAACCGCGCCATGCTCACGCGCGAATTGCTCGAGCTCATCCCCCAGAACGCCGTGCTGATATTGTCCAGCCGGGCGCACGTGGTTGATTTTGACGCGCTGACCGAGCTGGTGCTGGACGGGCGCTTCAAGCTGGGCACCGATGTCTTCCCTATTGAGCCGCTGCCGGCGGATCATCCCATACGCGGGGCTGAGGGCGCGCTGCTCTCGGCGCATCGGGCCGGCTCGGTGGCGCAGGGCATGGTCGATCTGGGAGAGATGGTCGTGGACGATTTGGAAGCGGTGATACAGGGTCTGCCGCCGCGCCGCCTGCAAATGGCGGAGCCGGAGTTGAGCATGCGCTATACGACTAATCGAGCCAAGGCGCCCGATTCGGAATCCGAATCCTGAGGGCTCAATCCCGCACGCCGCGCAGGGTCTCGGCGCGCAGGTGATCGACCACGGCTTTCAGCGCCTCATCGTCCGTCGCGCCGTCGGATTTGCACTGGTTGTAGACCGCCAGTTGCCGGTCGGAGCTGGTGCCTTTTTCCAGGATAGTCTGGACGGTGTTGATTTCCTCGCGCGAGCCCAACTCGTCCACCACATCATCGAGCACCTCAAGCAATTCCTTGGCCAGGAAGCGCATCGGCACCGCTTCGCGCTTGCCATAGTCGATGAGCTGGCCGTCCAGGCCCCAGCGCACGGCGCGCCATTTGTTCTCGGCAATGAGTTCGTTGGAGTAGATGCGCCAGCTGAGATTCTCGTTGCGCAGCTTGATCAGCTTGGCGACCAGAGCTTGCACCAGCGCGGCGATCGCCACCGCTTCGTCCACCGTGGTGCAGATATCGCATATACGGATCTCCAGCGTGCCGAAGTCTTCATGCGGGCGGCTGTCCCACCAGATCTTGGTGTAATCGGCTTTGCCGTCGCCCCGCCCTTTGCCCAGCGCGCCCACCTGCCCGAAGGTATTGATGAGGCTGGTGTACTCGCTGAACGAGGCGAAAACGGGCGCGGTGCCTGTACGCGGCAGGTTCTCGAAGATGATGCTGCGGTAGCTCTTCAGCCCGGTGGGGTGCCCGTGCCAGAAGGGCGAACTGGTCGAGAAGGCCAACAGGTGCGGCAGAAAATAGCGCAACTGGTTCTGAATGTCGATCAGCAGGTCCAGCTGTTCGGGGCTTTTGCCGAAGCCGACATGCACGTGCATGCCGAAGATCAGCATCTGCCGCGCGACCTCTTGCATGTAATCTTTCAGGTCTTGATAGCGCTCGCCCGGGTTGGCTTCTTGCTCTTCCCATTTGGCGAAGGGATGCGTGCTGGCGGCCAGGATGCCGTAGCCGTAGCGCTCGGCCACTGTATCCACCTCGCGGCGCAGGCGGACCAATTCCATGCGCGCTTCTTGCACATTGCGGCAGATGGCGCTGCCGATCTCGATCTGCGATTGCAGAAATTCCGGTTTGACCTGGTCGCCGATCTGGCGGATGCGTTCGTCATGTAACAGTTGCTGGACCACGGCCGCCAATTCGCCGGTTTCGGGGTCGATCAACTGATATTCTTCTTCGATGCCGATCGTTAAGGGCGCTGAGTACATAAAATACCCCTTACGTAGCTTAGGTTGGCTTAGAGCGATATTAACATAATCATACACGCAGGCAAGCTTGCCCCAGCGCGAAGGGAGAATCTTAACTGAATCTGTATGCAGCCTTAAATCCAGGCGCGAGTCAAGCAGCGGGCGCTGACCCTAGCACTGCTGCGTCCGTCTACGCGCGAATATAGGTGGTCAGCGGGCGACTCACAGAGTCGCCCCTACAAATTTCGCAATGATTGCGGACGGGAATCGGCAAGCTCATAAGAACAGAGGGCACATAGGCGCGTGTTGGGCGCGTAAACACTGATTGGCGACATTGCCCCGTACAAAGCCCGCAGACACTGCATACTGCCCGGATTTCGCATACCTAACATTCATTTACTGAAACAATTTGAGCAAGAAAATGAGAATTCATAAGAAAGTCGTCTGTAGGGGCGACACTGTGTGTCGCCCGATATTTCACAAATACAACTGCGGGCGGTTCACCGGGTCGCTTAGACTCTGCTTGTCAAGCCAACGGCCAGGGGCGGACTTCGCAGCGGTCGGCCCAGGCGTCGTACAGGCGGCTCATTGTTCGGGCGCGCTCGCGCTCGCCGGCGCTCAGGTCGTTCAGCTCGGTGCGATCGTCGATCATATTGTAGAGCTCCCAATCATCCGGGTGCTTGCTGACCAGCTTCCAGTCGCCGACGCGTACGGCGCGGTTGCCCTCGTGCTCCCAGTAGAGCGGGTTCTCCCGCCGCCAGTCGCCGTCAGCCAGCGCCGGCAGGAAACTCTCTCCTTCGACCGGCTGAATCGCGTTCTCGTTATACTCGCGCGGATAATCAGCCCCGGCCAGCTCAGCGAATGTCGGCAGCACATCAATGAACTGAATCGGGCTATGGATGACGGCCGGCTCGTCAATCATGGCCGGATAATGCACGATGCAAGGCGACGAGATGCCGCCTTCATGCACCCAATGTTTGTAGAGGCGGAAGGGTGAATTGGAGGCGTTGGCCCAAGGCAAGTCGTAGCTCATATAGGTATCGGCCGGTCCCGGGCGCATGCCGACGCGGTTGCCGATCAGCACCGGGCGTCCATCGGGCAGGTTGGGCACATAAGAATTGATCCAGCCGTCCTCCGCCAGATACTCGGCGCAGCCGCCATTATCGGACAGGAAGATGATGAGCGTGTCGTCAGTGATAGATAGCGCGTCCAGCTTGGCCAGGATCTTGCCGATGCCCTGGTCCATGCGGTCGATCATGGCGGCGTAGGCGGCCATGCGCAGGTCTTCCCAGTCGCTGTTTGCCTCGTTCTGCCAGGCATGCGAATCGCTGTCGCGCGGCGAGATGCTCCAGGCGGGGTCGAGCAAGCCCAGGCCGTTGAGCTCCTCATGTCGCTGCTGCCGCAGCTGGTCCCAGCCGCCGCGGTACGCGCCTTCGTATTTGGCGATGTCGTCGGGAAAGGCGTGCAGCGGCCAATGGGGCGCGGTGTAGGCCACGTGCAAAAAGAAGGGCATATCATCGCTATGCGCCTCGCCAATCATGTCGATCGCTTTGTCGCTGATGGCGTCGGTGTAATAGAAGTCATCGGGATAATCGCTGATGAAGTCGCCGTCTTCCATCAGGGCGTGGGGATGGAAGAAGCTGCCGGCGCCGGCTAGCGTGCCATAAAAGCGGTCGAAGCCGCGCTGCATGGGCGTGGGGTGGCCGGGGGCGCCCGGCCGCCAAGATTCCGGCTCGCGCGCGGGCAAGAAACCGCCCACATGCCACTTGCCCGACATACAGGTGCGATAGCCGGCGCCCTTTAGCACTTCGGCGATAGTCACGGCGTCATCGCGCAGGTAGCCCTGATAGGCGCGCGTGCCGTTGTCGTCCATCATGTGGCCGACGCCGGCTTGATGCGGGTGCAGGCCGGTCAGCAGCGCCGCCCGCGAGGGGCAGCAGCGAGCGAAACTGTACATCTGCGAGAAGCGCGCGCCCGTGGCGGCCAGCCGGTCGAGATTGGGACTGTCGATCTCGGCGGCGCCGTAGCAGCCGATATCGGAATAGCCTAAATCGTCGGCGAGTATCAAGATGATGTTTGGTTTGGACATCGGGATATCCTTTTCTGTCTTTTTACCACCGAGTACAAGGAGAAAGAGCGGGCGACTCACAGAGTCGCCCCTACAATCTAAGGTCAATTTCGGCCTTCCCCCTGAAAGGCCCGCGCTTGCGCCATGGTCGGCAGGGAAGGAATGGCGCCTTTTTGCAGGCAGGTCATGGCGCCGACGGCGTTGGCGAAGTCGAGAATGTCGGGCAGTTGCGCGCGCCAGTCGTCGCGATTCTCGAGGATGCCGATGAGCATTGCCGCTACGAAGGCGTCGCCCGCGCCGGTGGTATCGGCCGCTTTGACGGCATAGCCGCCATGCTCGATGACCGTCCCGTCCTTGAGATGAAGGACTGCCCCATCCGGCCCGCGCGTAACGCAGATCATCTCCATGCGCTCGCGCCAGAGCGGCGTCACGTCATCGCCCCCGGTCAAGAAGAGCAGTTCCTCGTCGCTGATTTTCAGCAGGTTGGCGTATTTCAGGCCGCTGAGCATGCCGGCTTTGGCCGCCTCGGCGCTTTCCCAGAGCGGCAGGCGCAGATTGGGATCGTAGGAGATGAACTTGTCCGCGGCGACAGCGTGGTCGAGCGCTTTCAGCAGCGCCGATGCCGCCGGTTGGTGGATCAGGGTGATGCTGCCGTAGTGGAAGGCGATGCAGGCGTCGATGACGGAGCGCTTGACATCCTCGGGCGTCATCAGCATATCGGCGGAGGGATGGCGGTAGAACATGAAGCTGCGGTCGCCGTCAGCCGTGTTGGAGACAAAGGCCAGAGCGGTGCGCGCTTCATGGGAGAAGGTTAGCCCGGCGATGTCCACGTCTTCGGCGGCCAGCACTGCAGCCAAATGCTGGCCAAAAGGATCATCGCCGACCTGGCCCATGAAGGCGCTGGGATATCCCAGGCGGGCGACAGCGGCGGCGACATTGGCCGGGGCGCCGCCGGGCGCTTTGACGAATCCCGAAGCATCGCCCACGGTCACGCCCATTTCCAGCGCGACAAAGTCGATTAGCAACTCGCCAAATGACAGAACGGACATGCTTGGGAGATTATCAATTTTGCTGGAAATGCGCCACTAATTGGCGGCGTCCGCATGCTCGCGCGCAACGAATTCATTGATGAATCCGCCGCAATCGCTGGCGACCAGCGCGCCATAGCCGATGTTGATCTCCAGCTTGCCCAGCAGCTGCAGCAACTGCGTCATCTGCTGGTGCATGATCAGCATCATATCGTCCCAGCTGACGTTGGCGGGCAAGTCGTGCTGGCGCAAGTCGCGCATGCTTTCGAGGTATTCCAGCGCCGGATCGACAGCGTCGAAAGCAAGGATGCCGGGCAAGTCGTGCCGCACAACCGCGTAAAAGTGGCGCGCCAGGATTCGCGTACCGTTCTCCAGGGCGAAGGAATCGCAGGGCAGGCAAAGCGGCTGCACTTTGGCGCCGTTGTCGCTGAGCAGGATGACGGCGCGGCGGATGAGCACTTGCAGCTCGGGTGTGGTTTGCAGGCTGTCGGTGCTGGCCAGCAATCGGCCGTCCGGCTTGAGCACGCGTTTGATTTCGCGCAGGCAGCTATCAACATCGGCCACGTGGTAAAGCGCGTGATTGGCCATGACCACGTCAAAGGCATCGTCAGCGTAGGGCAAGCGCAGCGCGTCGCCGAAAGCCAAGCGACCGGCGCCGCAGGGATGTTGGGACAACAAATAAGGCGACAGGTCGACGGCGAAATAGTTTATATCGGGCTGCTGCTGGATCAGGCGGGCGTAGTGGCTGCCGGTGCCGACGCCGATATCGAGCACGGCTTCGGCGCCGTCCCAGCGCATGGTATCCAGCGTCCAACTGACGAAGTCGGTACGCGGGACGCAGTAATTCGCGTAGGTCTCTTCCAGTATGCGAAGATTGCGATCGGTCGCATAATATCGACGGATTGCTTCGCCCTGCTCTGCTGCCGCCATTGCCATTCCAGCCAATTCGGAGACCTGCTCGTTATCGACTCTTTTACTATACAACCGAATTAGCCGAACGCAAGCATGGCGTATGTTTGGCGCAGGGCAATCGACCGGCTTTGATCTACCCCCTCGGTCCCCCATTAAAATGGAGGGAGGATGGCTGCGGGGAGAGCCATTGGGTCGCCCGTTCGTTTCGCTACAAAGAAAAGTTTGTAGGGGCGACTCTGTGAGTCGCCCGTTAGTGGCCGTGTATATGCGGGCGATGGGATAGATCGCCTCTGCATATCCTGCCGGCGACGCGCGACAGACGGGAATCTTTGCGCTACGACTCGCCCCAGCTCTCCCAGTAAGTGAGCTGCGCCGCCGGGACGCGATCGGCTTTGCGGAAGGTCTCGCCGGTGAAATAGCCGGCTGGCAGCAGGGCCGCGGTCGTATAGTCGGCAGGAATGCCCAGGATATCGTTGCACTCCTGCTCGTAGCTGAGGTGCAGCGTGGTCCAGGCCGCGCCGATGCCCCGGGCTCGCAGGGCCAGCATCAGCGACCAGGCGGCCGGGATGATGGAGCCGTAGAGACCGGCGTTGGCGCCCGGGCTGGCATCGCGGGCGCGCCCCCGCACACAGGGGAAGATCATCAGCGGCGCCTCGTGCATGTGGTCGGCCAGGTAGCGGGCCGAGCTGATGACGCGTTTCATCTGCGCCGAAGGTTCGTCCCCGGGCGCCGAGCGGGTCGCGATGCCGGCGTATTCGTACCAGGAGCGTTTGTAATACTCGCCGATTTGCGCCTTCACGTCGGCGTCGCTGACGATCAGCCACTTCCAGCCCTGCTGGTTGCTGCCGGTTGGCGCTTGGATGGCGATTTCCAGGCAGCGCTCCACGACATCGCGCGGGACCGCCCGCGTCAAGTCGAGGCGTTTGCGCACACTGCGCGTGGTTTCCAGAATATAATCTACGGATGCCAAATCGAAGTTCATAGTCTTTCCTTTCGGCAGAATCTCTTGGTTGATTTGCAGTCCGTGAGCTAGGCGGACATGTCACAGGTATTTTAACCACAGAGAGCACAGAGGGCACAGAGAAAGCTTTTTCAATTGCGGCGTAAACCGTTGCGTGGTTTGCATTTGGTGAGCTTGGCGGACATGTCACAGGTTTTTTAACATAGAGAGAGCGCAAAGTTTATTCGTCAGCCGCAAACAGCTCGGCCAGCCAGCCCAGGATCAGGCCGCTGACGCTGTCGTAGCGCGAATCGAGGAGCCGTGTGCCGTGGGCGCGTCCAGGGTAGATGCGGGCGCTGACATCGCCTTTGGCGTTGAGGAACATCTGGCGGATGGCGGTCGAGCTGCTTGAGTCAGCCTGAGCAGCGACCAGCAGCGCCAAACGCTCGGCCAGGCCGTCCACGAGCGCCGGCTCGGGTTTCACGCCGCGGTAATCCAGCCCGGGCGAGAGGGCGATCGCGCCGCGGCAGGCGTCATTCTCGGCGCAACTGATCAGCGCGACATTGGCGCCGATGCTGCCGCCGATGAAAGCCAAGCCCGCTACACCGCTATGCTCGCTCTGCGCCAGCCAGTCGACCCAGCCCGCCATATCGGCGATGATGGCGTCCCAGTCCTGCTCCCCGTCCGAGTCGCCGTGCCCGCGCATGTCGATATTGAGGATAGCGTAGCCGGCTTCGTGGAGGTCGGGGATGAGCGGGTTCCAGGCGCCGCGCCGGCTGTTGAGCATGTGCAGCAGGATGAGCGCGGGCGCGTCTTCGCTGGCGGGGTAGAAGTCGGCGACGAGGGCGGTGTCGTCCGCGGCGGGGCGGGTGATGGTTTCGGGGGGTGGCGGGGGTTGGGCGAGTGATACCGCCGCAAAGTACAGACCAATGAGCAACGCCAATATCAACTTATTGCGCATACATTTTCTCTTTCCAGCTTCGTTTCATAATTTCGCTTGACGGCGTCGCGGCATCCCTGATTGAGCGTCACTTCCGCTTCCGCCTGCCCCGCCCCAGCAAGTAGAGCAGCAGCAGCGCGATCAGCCCGGCGATGGCCCACTTGTCCTGCTGCGAAAGCTCGGACGGCGCCGGCGCGGTCTTGGACACGATGCGGATGCTATGCGGCTCGTCGCGCTCGCTGTGGCGGTAGATGACGCGCTGTTCGTCATGCAGCACTTCGTACTCGCCGTCGCTGACCTCCACCGTGTAGCCGTCGGGGAATTGCGAATTAGGCACGAAAAGCTCGGTCGGCTCGCTGATCGCGCTGTCGTGGCGGAAGCTGAAGTTGAAGCTCCCGCGCGCCATATCGAAGCGCATGCTCAGCGGTTCTCCGGCGATTTTGCGCGCGTAGGGTCGGACGACCGCGGACAGGGCGCGTCCGCCGGAATCGACATCGCTGGGGTGGCGCTGCTGGTCGCGGCTGAATATGGACAGGTCTTCGCCATTCCAGCCGTCGCCGCGGACGTTGTTATTGTCGGGTGTGTAATTCCAGAGCGTGTAACTCAACAGGTGGTCATCCAGCGCGCGCAGGTTGTAATCCAGGGCCTGCGCCTGGCGCGTGAAATCGCCCGTGTCGTAGGCCTCGGCGCCGTTCATATCGAAGGGGATGCCGAACTCGCCCAGCACAATCGGCACATCGCCCATGGTTTCGTTGGCGTAGTCTCGGAATCGGCCGATTTGCCGGCTGAGATACTCGCGGATGGCGCGCTCGCCGAGCAGCGGACGGAAGCGGCTGAGGTCGAAATTCAGCTGCGGGTGAAAGCGCCGCGTGAAGAGCGTCATGCCCTCGTAGAAATGCGGCGCGTAGACCAGCTTCTCGGCTTCGTCGTACTTGGGCGGCGGCATGAAGGGTTCGGCTTCGACAAAGACAAGCGCCCTGGGCATGACAGCGTGGATGCCGGCGGCGAAGCGCTCAGTAAATGGTTTGAGGAAGTCCTGCCGGAAGTCGCCGCGCGCGAAATGAGCCGGACGGCGGATACGCGGAACCCCCGCGCTGTCGACATCCCAGACGCCCTGCGCGCGCCAGATATCGCCGCAGCCCTCTCGCCAGACTGTGGCGCCCTGCGGGTCAAGCCGCTCGGCGCCGACATTCATCGCCGGGAAGGTGGGCAGCGGCGTGCCGTAGTCGGCGCAATCCTGGGCGTAGCCGTTGGCCAGGAAAATGGCTTGGGCCGGCGTCGGCATCACCCCGCGCTGGAAGGGCAAATGCGCCAGGCTGCGCAAATCGGGCACGCCGATCAAGCCGTAGTGCGGCTCGTTCATGACGCCGAAGCCGAGCAGATTGGGCAAGTGCTGCAGCCGCCGCGCGACCCAGGCGTAAGCGCTGACGTAACGCTCCTGCAGGTAATCCTGAATATTCAGCCCGTCCACCATCAGATCGGGCGCGTAGGTCTCGCCGCCGAAGAAGAGCGTGAACATGGTGAAGGCGGCGAAGCGATAATAGTTGTTGGCCCAGATCAAATGCGGGTAGTCGTCCGGCTGCTGCTGATGCAGCAGGGCCGCGCCGGTCTGATGGAAGCTGTCCACGTCCAGGCCCGCCGCCGCGAAGGTCCAGGCCGGCGCGCCGTCTCCGCCGGAGAAGCGACTCCAGACGTCCTGGTGCGGGTCGATGAAGAGCGAAATGTCGTGCTCATGCGCCTTTTCGAGCAGGGCTTCCAGATAGTCGAGATAATCTTCATCGTAGCTGCCGGGTCCGGCGTGCTCGATGGCCTCCCAGGTGACGATGAAGCGCAGGAAATCCAAGCCCCAGTACTTGAGGCGGCCGAAGTGCTCGGCGGCTTCTTGCAGCGGAAAAGGCCGACCGATGAAGCTGAGTTCACGCTTCTGATCCAGGCTCTCGGGCAGATGGGTGGTGCCGGGCGGCTCGGCCGGGACTTTGCTGCCGCCACTGAGGTTGACGCCGTGCAGGATGCGCCTGCGGCCCGTTTCGTCG
>JAGWBC010000073.1 GCA_021296115.1 Anaerolineae bacterium
GTCTGGGCAAAGACGAAGCGCCTGACCCATCGGCATAGCTGATTTTATACCGTAGCGCCGAGCCGGGTAAGAAGCCGAAGCCACCGCGCCGCGCTCGCTTGGTTTTGCGCCCACCACAACAGCCTTGCCTTTGATCGTCGGGTCAAGCTGCTCGGACACCGAACAGAAAAAAGCGTCCAGGTCGAGATGTAAGATGTTTCTTGTTTTAGCCATACACTTGTCCGAGTTCTCATCGGACAAGTGATTAGAACATATATTCTAATATAGAACAAGTGTTTTATGCTGCTGGCGGAGCAGCGGCGCATAAACGTCATGCTGCAAGTATCAGACAAGCCTTCTATGCGGGCATGGGCTTCACGATACTATGTTGGCGCGGCGCATCAATGTTTGCAGGCCAAACCTCAATAGGTATCCGGCAAGTCGTTCAGGAAGAGGACCGTATCGCCCGCCCGCAAGTTCTGCTGGTACCAGCTGACGGCCTCATCGAGCGTATCCAGCACTTGAACTCGCGACTGGTCAAAGTCACTAGAGCGAAGGCCTTCGTATATCGACTGGGTCTGGTTCCGGCCGATCAGGATGATATCTGTGGCGCTTTGGGCCGCCAGCATGCCCAGCTTGTGGTTTTCGCCCTCTTGCAATTCACCAAGCTCGACCATGCCGGGCGTGATCAGCAATCGCTTGCCGGAGTCATGCATCCGCAACACTTTCAAGGCGCTTGCGACGCCCTGAGGATTGGCGCTATAAGCATCGTTGATAATCGTGACGCCCGCAGCGGTAGTCTCAGTCACGAGACGGCTCTCGGCCGGCTGCAGGCCGCGAATGCGCACGGCGATATCGCGCAAGGGGATGCCCTCGTGACAGGCGACAGCGATGCAGAGCAAGAGGTTGGTCACATTGTGCTCGCCGACGATTCCTGTGGTGATCCGCGCACCCTCGCCGCTGGGGACGTGGCGCGCGTTGAACGTCAGGCCGCTCAAGCTCTCGCTGAGATCTGTCGCGATCCAGGTAATCCCTTGCGCCCGCGCCTGGTCCAGCGAGACAGCGCGGCTGACGGTGAGTCGAGTCTCCGGGTAAGCCTCAGCAGCCATCTCGCGGATGTAGGGGTTGTCCCAATTGAAAGCAGCCACGCCGTCGGCGGGCAAGTTACTCACCAGTTCATACTTGGCCCGCTTGATGTTTTCCAGGCTTCCGAAACGCTCCAGGTGCTGCGGCCCGATTTCAGTGACGATGGCGATATCCGGCGGCGTCAGCTGACAGATGCGCGCGATTTCCCCTTCGACATAGGCGCCCATTTCGCTGATGAAATACTCGCTGCGGTAGTCGTCGGCCAAGTCGCGGTTTATGGCGAGCGATATGCCCATCAGCGTGTTGTAGCTCTTGGGCGTGGCATAAATCTGGTAGCGAAGGCTCATAATATCGCGCAGGAAACTTTTGGTCGTGGTCTTGCCATAGCTGCCGGTGATGCCAATGATTTTGGGGCGAATCTTGTCCAGCGTGGCGGCCGCTTGCTTGAGATACCGCCCCCGCAGCGCCGCTTCCACAGGTTGCATCAACGCGTTGCCAGCCACCAGCCAGACCGGCGCCAGCAGAAAGGGCGCGAAACCGAGACTACTGGTGACGGCGACGCCTGCCGCTCCACTGGCGCCGTCAATTGAAGTCGCGAGCCAAATGGCGGCTGCGGCAGCAATTGCGCTCGCGAGGCCAGCGCCAAAAAGCAGACGTTTCACGCGCCCGGTGACAACGAGAGGTTTTTTTTCTTCGCCGGCGGCTGGCGGCACAGCAGCGATGGCCGCGGCGACCAGGGCGATCATAAAGGGCAGGTAGCTGCCCGAAGCATCGCCGCGGATGTAACCAATGGCAAGCCCGGCGATCCAGGCCGCCAGCGGACGCAGCGGCAAAGCACGCCGCCAATCGGCCAGCACCCAGCGCAGATAACGGCGGCTCATATACTCTTCAATCTGGTAAAAGCGGGCCTGGCGAAGCAGCCGCAGCCATGCGCCGATCAGCCAAACCGAAATGAGGACGATTTCAGGCATTCGAACTCTCGTCAGGTGACTTCAAGGGCATTATAGGGTGATTTGCTGGCGACGCAAAACGGGCTGTTTGTGTCAAGCGCCCCGAAATAGCGCGTGCATAATCGCTGCGGTCTTGTCCGGAAATTCGAGATAGGCATAGTGACCGGCGCCTTCGTGAACGATAAGCGCGGCGTCGGGAATCGTCTCTTCGAGCTTGCGACCCATCCACAGCGGCGTATCCTGATCGGCATCGCCCCAGACGAGAATCGTGGGCACAGAGACGCGCGCCGCAAAAGGCAGCAGGTTCTCATTTACGACCTGAATCAGGGTCTGCCGCATCACCGGGGAAGCATTTTGGTAGTCGGGCGATCCATAGCGATTGATATAGAGCCGACGCAAGCGCGCTGCCGCCCCCGCCGCGCCGATGGATTCCAGACCATGTCTGAATTTGTGATAGGCTTGCAGCCGAAAACGCTTGAGCGTGGCGGGCTGTTCGCGGATGCCGGCGCTGTTGGATAGCGCCATCTTCTCGATTCGCTGGCTGTGCTCGGCGGCCAGTATCAAGCCGATGCGCCCGCCCAGCGAATGCCCGAAAAAGTTGATGGACTTCAAATTGTGATGATCCAGGTAGTCGATGCAGAATGATGCGTAGTCAAAGATCGTGAAGGCTTGATTTGGCTCGTCGCTCTCGCCGAAGCCGGGCAGGTCAAGCATCAGGCACTGATAGCCCAGTCGGCTGAGCGGCAGCGCCAGCGGCTGCAGCAAGTCGATGCTGGCGCCCCATCCATGCGCCATAAGCAGCGGCAGACCTTCCCCGACGACTTGCTCGCGGATTCGGATGCCCTGGATTGAAATCTCGCTGCTGCCGGCCACAAGTCACTAGCCAATTGCGCTCAAGGGGATGGCGGCTCGGCGGGCGCGCTGGCGTTCGCTGATGGGCTTGACCGGCGGGCACTCCCAAGCCATGTCTTCGGTGGTCGAACGCGCTTTGGCGAATTTGGGAAGAATGCCGCAAGCGAAGCATTTGTCGCGGCAATCGACGCGCGTTTCGCCCTTGATGCTCATCAAGTAGTCTTCGCGCAGGAATTTCTTGTGCAGGCCCACATCTATATGGTCCCAAGGGAAAACTTCATCCAGCCCGCGCTGGCGATGATTGTAGAAGTCCGGGTCCAGGTCGCAGTCGGCGAAAGCTTGCAGCCATCGGGCGTGCTTATGCTGGTCTTGCCAGGCGTCGAACTTGCAGCCGAGCTGCCAAGCGCGCCGGATGACAGGCCCCAGCCGGCGGTCGCCCCGGCTCAGCCACCCTTCGAATTCGCTGTCGTCGTAAGTGTTCCAGCGCAGGTGCATGCCGCCGCGCCGCAGCTGCCGCTTGAGCAAGGCCTGTTTCTTATCCACGGCCTGCCGCGTATCTTGCGGCACCCACTGGAAAGGCGTATGCGGCTTGGGAATAAAGGTGCTGACGCCGACATTCAGCGTGGCCTTCTTGCCCAAAATCTTCGTGCCTTCTCGCAAGGCGCCAATACACAGATCAACAATCGCTTGCACATCGTCCAGCGTTTCCTCGGGATGCCCGATCATGAAATAGAACTTGATCGTGCGCCAGCCGCGCGAATAGACATCGCGGGCCGTCTGCAAAACCTGTTCATCGGGAACGTATTTATTGATGAGGTCGCGCATTCTTTCGGTAGCGGCTTCGGGCGCGAAGGTGAAACCACTGCGGCGCGTTCCGCCGATTTTCTCCAGCAGATCCGCGCTGGCGCTCTCGATGCGCAAGCTGGGCAAACTCAAGCTGAGGCCGGCATCGGCGTAGACGCGGTTGACTTCCTCCGTCAATTCTTCCACCCAGACATAATCCGATGACGACAAGCTGAGCAAGCTGATCTCTTCAAAACCGGTATAGCGCACGATTTCGTCGATGGCCGCCATAATTTCGGCTACCGGGCGTTCACGCACTGGCCGCGTGACCATGCCCGCGTGGCAGAAGCGGCAGCCGCGCGTACAGCCGCGCATAATCTCGATCGGCGCGCGGTTATGCACCGTGTCGATATTGGGCACGATGAATTTGGTAAAGGGCTTGGGCAGCGTGATTACGATTCGCTTTAGCACCCGATCAGGCACGCCGGCTTCATTTGATGTCACCGAGCGAATCGTGCCATCGTCATGGTATTCGACATCGTAGAATCGCGGCACGTACATGCCTTGAATCATTGCGATCCTGCGCAACTGCTCATGACGGGGCCGGCCGCGCGTCTCGCCGACGGCGCGGGCGATTTCAACGATGATCTCTTCGCCTTCGCCGATCACAAAGGCGTCAATGAAATCCGCCATGGGTTCGGGATTGAAGCAGGCGTGTCCGCCAGCGATGACCAGCGGATAGCGCTCATCTCTGTCGCGGCTCAGAATCGGCATGCCAGCCAGATCAAGCAGATTGACGGCGTTGCTATAGAGCTGCTCGTAGGGCAGGCTGATGCCCAGAAGGTCAAAGTCGCGTATCGGCCGCTTGGACTCCAGCGAATACAGCGGAATGGACTGTTCCCGCATCACGGCTTCCATGTCTAGCCAGGGCGAGAATACCCGCTCAGCGAGCATATCGTCCTGCAAATTGACCTGATGGTAGAGATTCATGATGCCCAGGTTGGACATGCCCAAGTCGTAAATGTCGGGAAAGGCCAGCGCGACTTTGATGTCCGCGCCGTCCCAGTCCTTGACGACGCTGTTGAACTCCCCGCCGACATAGCGACCGGGTTTTTCCACTTGTAAGAGGAATCGATCTAATCTAGTCTCGATCGACTGTCTGTCCATGCTGCTAGCCCGGCACTATCGCTTGCGCTCTGAATGGACTGATTATAGCGGACAAGATGGCGACTGTATAGCGATGCCTCTGCCTTGGATTCGCGCCCTTCTGTGCGCGCTCTCGTTAGTCTGCGCCTCTCTCGTGAAGGGGCAGGGCTATCCGCCCATCAGCGCGGCTAATATCGCCCGTCTGCAATCGCAAGCTAGGATTGACTTTGCCGATTTTCCCGGCGAGCTGAAGATTGGCTGGTTTGAAGCCAAGGCCGATGGCGGCGAATTCATCGTCTTTGATCAAACCGGGCGGATCTACGATGTCTCGCCGGCCGGCATTGCCGACAGCTGGACCTATGTAGAATCGGGGAGCGGCCAGTTATTCTCGCTGATCGATGCGGCCTATGTTGACGATGAGCCGCAGGCGCTATACGTAATCGATGGCGGCTACTTCATCAACCAGCAGCGACTGCCGGCCGGGTACCAGCCAGTTGCCTTGGTCTCGCAAGGGGTTTCGCTTTTCGTCGAAGCGATTGACGCTGACGGTCGAACGGTCTTCTTGCACTATGTTTATCGGGATGCGGGCGAGGCATTGCAGCTCGTCGACGAGTTCTTATTGCCGGCATCTGACCCGGAGCAGCCGGCGGTGCGAATCGGGAGAGTTGCTTTTCCATTAGTGCTCTATTCTTCGCTTGCGGACGGCGCCCTGACGGTCTATCGTTATCCCGATGCTTTTGCGTCGGATGCGGCGCGCGAGTACCGCTTGACACAGGGTCCGGCAGTATTTGGCGCGGTCAACGCCGCGGGCAGCCACTTCGCCTGGAGTGATCCTTACTCCGAGCGCCTTAATCTGCTCGATCTCGAGACGGGCGAGAATCGCGTGGTAGCGGAAATCGGCGGCGCATACGCTCAGTATCACTTGCTGACGGCTGACGCCAGCGCCATCCTGATTGTCAATCTCGATTTTGCGCCGGAAGTCTTCGCCTGGGATGTAGAGACGGGCCAGCGCTATGAACTTGGACTCTATCGCAGCTGCCAGCGCATACCGGACAAGGTGGCGCTCAGCAGGGACGGGACAGCGCTCGTCATCGGCTGCGATACCGGTTTGGATGTTTGGCGGGTGATTAACAATAACGACAGCGAGGAAGCTTAGCGATGGATTCAGGCACGATCAAGACGATTTTCGATTATCACTACGGCATGTTTGACAGCGTTTGGGCTTGCGCGGCCCAGCTAAGCGAGGCGCAGTTCGTCGCGGACAACGGCTACTCTCTGGGCTCGGTGCGCAACCATCTGGTCCATTGCATGAATGTCGATGACCGCTGGCTGGCGCGCCTGCAGGAAACGACCCTGCCGGATGTTCTGGATGAGGCGGCGTTTCCTGACCGGGCATCGATACGCCCGCAGTGGGATGCCGTGCGCGAGCGCGTGCTGGCCTACGTGACCGGTCTCTCGCAGGCGGAACTGGACGCGACCGTCTCAGTGGCGATCCCCGGCCGATACAGCGAACCGCAGCGGTCCCTCCGTCGCGACGTCCTGCTGCACATGGTCAATCACGGCACCGATCATCGCGCGCAGATTTTGGCGCGTCTGCATGAATTGGGCGCGCCGACGCTTGAGCAAGACTTGATGCTGTACTTGTGGGAAAAGGACTGAGCTAGTCTCGGCAGAGCGCGACCGCGATGTCGCCGGCGACGCGGGCGTTGTTGACCAGCAGGGCGATATTGGCTGTTCTCGAAGCGCCCTGCGTCAATTCGGCCACGCGGACCAGCACGAAGGGCGTTATATCTTTGCCGCCGATGCCAGCAGCTTCCGCCTCTTGCGTCGCCTTGGCGATGGCCTCTTCTGCGACGGCGACAGACAGTTCGTGCTCCGCGGGCACAGGCGCCGCGATCAAAATGCCATGCAGCGCCCCCAGCGCGTCAGTGGCGCGGATGATGGCGGCTGCTTCAGCGGCCGTTTCGACACGCTGATCGACCGGCAAATCGGTATGCGCCGAATAAAAGGCGGGCAAATTGTCCGTCCGGTATCCCAGGACGGGCACACCCTGAGTTTCCAGCACCTCCAGCGTCAGCGGCAGGTCCAGGATTGACTTGGCCCCCGACGAAACGACCGCCACGTGCGTCCGACCGAATTCCAGCAAATCAGCCGATACATCATGCGGCTGCCCCCGATGCACGCCGCCGATCCCGCCGGTCGCGAACACCTTGATGCCGACCATTTCAGCGATGATCATAGTGCAGGCGACTGTGGTGGCGCCGTCTTGTTTCAGCGCGATGACGATGGGCAGGTCGCGCCGGCTGCATTTGCGTACGCTGCCCGCGGGCGATTGCGCCAGCGCTTCAATTTGCTCCTGAGATATGCCGACCGAAATATCGCCTTTGAGCACCGCGATCGTCGCCGGCACGGCGCCCGCATCCCGCACGGCGGCTTCCATCGCCAGGGCAGTCTCGACATTTAGGGGATAGGGCAGGCCGTGAGTGATCAGCGTCGACTCGAGGGCGACGACCGCTTGACCGGCGTCCAATGCGTCTTGGACTGATGGGCTGACCTGCAGTTGAAGGGGCATGGAGTGCGCTTCCATTTTCTTTAACGAGCATTAAGTCTTGAGCCGGCGTATCAGCGAGAGTCAGCCGTCGATCGTATGCAGCTTGTAGCGATGAACGCTGTGGTGAAACTCACTTAATTCCATCAGTTCGATAAGCTGATCCGGACGCAAGTTGCCGCGGTCGCCGACCGAGAGATGCGCAATCATATCATGCGCGTCATCGAGATAAAGCGCCAGAATCAGCGGGCGGATGTCCATTACGCTGCGTTTTCGCCTTCTGGTACGGTCAATAATGATCGATTTACGATTCATGATTTCGCTGATTTTTAGGCGCAGGTATTCTGGATCGACCTCATCAACAAAATGAATTCTGTATTCGGCGCTGTCGATCAGCGAATGCAGCGTGGACGCGCGCAGATCAACCTCGACTATTCTGCCGATCGTCAATCCTTGCGGCGCCACAGCCAGCAGCCGGCTTCTCAATGCTGCTTCATCAACATCAATGCGCTGCCGCAGCGAGACGTCCAGGATCTCGCATTCGCTGGAAATGCCCAGCGGCAAGGGCATGGCCAGTCGAATCCGCGGCCGAGTGTTAAATCCTTGCGTATACATGATAGGCAGGTCGGCGCGGCGCAGGACGCGCTCCCAGATCTTGGCCACATCCAGGCTGCTGGTGTAACGAAGCGAACCGGTTTTGCCAAATGTGATGCGCAGCCGCTGCGCCACCGGCGATACGTGGCTCATATGTTCCAGCGCTCCTATGGAATCTTGCTTTTGACTAGGGTACAATATTCTGCATCAGGCGACTACATGGCAGTGGCTGAATGAGCCGACAAGCGCAGCAGGAGCGACAATATCGCGAGTTGGAGCGGGCGCAACGGCGTCGATTATGGCTGAGCGTATTGCTTCCCTTTTCCTTTGTGCTGGCCGTAGCGGTGGCATTCGTCGGCATAGCGCTATCGTTGCGCTCGCCCGCGCAATTGGCCATATTGTCGAATGCGATGCTGACGGTATTATTGCTGTGCCCGCTCGTTATCATCATGTTTCCGCTGACGATCTTGAGCTTTGGGCTGGTCGCGCTGGCCAGCCGTTGGCGGAGCAAGTCGCGTTCGCCGCTGCGGCGGCTGGAAGCCTGGACTGCGGTAGTGGAGCAGAATGCGGAGGGCTGGCTCGGGCAAGTTGACGAGCGCGTATTGAATTGGGCGGTGCGTCTGGCGCCAGTGCGGGAGCTGCTGATGGCTTTTGAAGCGCCGGAATCGAAAACGCCTGAAGAGGGAGAATCATGAACAGCACACAACTGCCAGACACTGATCAAGCGCTGCAGCAACGCAAGGCTCGCATCATCGTCATCGGCGCCGGCCTGGGCGCGCTGCTGGGTTTAATTTCGAGTTACCTCTATGCCAAGGCGGCGGAGGAGAACGGCGACGGCGAGGCGGGGCCGGGCGCATCCATCTCAACCGGTCAACTCCTGGCTGTGCTGCTGGCCGTGCTCGGGCTGGTGCGGCAGATAGCCGAATTGGGCAAGCCAAAGGACGACAAAAAATCAGGGAAGAAGTGAAGCGATGTGCGGGCGATACACCCTGACTGCCGATGCGGAGTCTATTCAACTGGCGTTCAATCTGGATAGCGTGGATGGCTGGCTGGGGCCGCGCTTCAACATCGCGCCGTCGCAGCAGGCGCCGGTCATCAGCAATCGCGATCCCGGGAAGTTGAGTTTTATGAAGTGGGGATTGACGCCCTCATGGGCTAAAGATCCCAAAATCGGTTACCGCATGATCAACGCCCGTTCAGAAACGGCTGCGGAGAAACCATCTTTCCGTACTGCGTTTAAGCGCCGCCGCTGTCTGATTCCGGCGGACGGCTATTTTGAGTGGGCCAAACAGGGCAAGAAGAAAACGCCCATGTATATTACCCACGCCGCACGCGACCTGTTCGCATTCGCCGGTCTGTGGGAAAGCTGGAAGCAGCCCGACGAAAGCTGGCTGAATACCTGCGCGATATTGACGACCCGGGCCAATGAGAAGATTGAGCCCATCCACCATCGCATGACGGTCATCCTTGAGCCGCAGGATTACGAGTTATGGCTGGCGCCGCGAGAATTGTCGCCGGATGAATGGCAGCCGCTGATGATGGGACCGACGCCCGACCAGCTACAATATCACGAAGTCTCGACGCAAGTCAACAAGCCGGTCAATGACAACCCGACGATGATAATGCCGCTTGACGCTTCGCAACAGCAGCATTTGCTGTAGTGGTCAAGGGTTTTGGAGTAGAGTGTAGCCGAGCAAGGCTAGCGAGCCAAGAATAATAATCAGAATCGTGATAAAGGCCAGCTTATAATAGCGCATTTGTCGGGGCGCTATGAAATCGCGATGGGCTTGCGAGTCTTGGGACCTCATACAAAGATCGGCCGCATGGATCGCCGCCGCAGTTGGAGTCGCGACCACATAATCGGCGACATCGTCGGCCAGCACATGATCGCGGTGATGCCCGATGCCCGTGACTAGATACTTGCTACATCCAATGATGGCGCGCAAAACATCCAGCTCATCAAAGGGGGCGAGGTTTTCAGTTCGCCCGCCCCCCCTGATAATAACGATAATGTCCACCTCGGGATTTGCTACGAGCGCATTGATTCCGTCTACAATGGATTGCGCGGCGCGTTCGCCTTCGAGCAAGGTGTATTGCCAGCTTAAGGGCGCGAGCACGGCGCGCCGGCCGGCTTCCTGATAGGTCGTCTCAAAGTCGCCAATTGCCCGACTGCTGCGGCTTGTGACGAGTCCGACGCGGCGTATGGTGGCGGGCGGTTCTTTCTTTACCTTGGGAAAGAGACCTTCGGCGCGCAACGCTTCAATGGCGCTTGCCGCTTGAATGGTATCGTCAGTTCGTCGTATTTTCAGAACATTGATTTGCGCTTCGGCACTCCGCTCGTAAAAGCGCACATCGCCGTAGACTTCAATGTCGAGATGGTTCTTCAAGTCGAAGTGAATATCGCCGGCCTGTTCTTC
>JAGWBC010000074.1:0-6686 GCA_021296115.1 Anaerolineae bacterium
CCATCATCATTGACAAGCCCGAGCCTTTGTAAGCGCCCATGGCCAGCAGCACGGCGCCGTCGTCAACGATGCTGGCATCGGTGCTGGGCCGGCCATTTTTGTCGAGCATCATGCCCTGCGGCACTGGTTCGCCTTTGGCGCGGGCCAGCAGCACCTTGCCGTGCGCCATGCCGGCAGTGGCGAAGTCTAGCAGCAATGTGCCCTCGCCAGCGCAAGGCACGGCGAAGGACATGGGATTGGTGCTGAAGACTTTCTCGCGCCCGCCGTAGGGCGCCACCCAGCCGCTGAACATGCTGCCGCTGGTGAAACCGATGCCGATCAGCCCGGCCGCGGCGATTAGGTGAGTGTATTCGCCCAAGCGCCCAATATGCGCTGTTTGACCCAGCGATACGGCCGCGATTCCATGTGCGCGCCCCAGTTCGACGGCCAGCTCGGCGGCGTAGCGCGCGCCAATTTGCCCGAAGCCGTAGCCGTTGGTGACCATGGCAGTGGCGCCGAAACGCTTGCGTATGAGTGGACGCGCAGCCGGTTTGATCATGCCGGCGCGGATCATGTTGATATATTGTTTCACGCGCAGCACACCGTGCGAATCGTGCCCGACGAGGTTGGTCATCACCAGCGATTCGGCCACGACCGCGGCGATGTCCGGCGGCGCGCCAGCGGCTGCGAAGATGTCGCGAGTTAGTTGTTCCAGGGGTTCGGCGTGAATCGAAACGGGCATGGGCGGGCGCTCTCCAGACGTAGACAATCCGCTGAAGTGTAGCCCCGCGCCATGCGACAGGCAAGCTGCGTCGTGGGACTTCGCGGGCATGCGCCTTTGGCGAGCGTTGTACAGATAAATTCACCACAGAGACACAGAGGGCACAGAGAGGATTGTTCAACGCCAGGTACGGTACACCCGGCACTGCGACCACCTTGCCCGGCGGCGCGGCGATGCGTTAAGCTTTGAGCTTCGCAGTTAAGCTGAACCAAGGACGAGCCATGCAGCCAGCCAATTTGCTCTTCATCATATCCGATCAGCATCAGGCGGCGGCCATGGGCTGTGCCGGGCACCCGCTGGTTCAGACGCCCAACCTCGACCGCTTGGCTGCCGGCGGGACGCGCTTCAGCAATGCCTACACCAACTGCCCGATATGTGTGCCGGCGCGGGCGTCGCTGGCCACGGGCCAGTATGTGCACAGAATCGGTAACTGGGACAATGGCTTTCCCTACGACGGGGGCGTACCAAACTGGGGTCATCGCCTTAAGGCGGCCGGCCGCCGCGTCGATTCCATCGGCAAACTGCATTTTCGCAGCGCGGAGGACGACAACGGCTTCACCGAGGAGATTGAGCCGCTGCATGTGGTTGACGGCATCGGCGACCCGGCCAGCGGCATCCGCGATGGCTCTGTGAAACGCGATTGGCGACCGGGCATTATCGAAGCGGGACCCCGCGATTCCACCTATCAGCAGTATGACATTCGCAACCGCGACAACGCCATCCGCTGGCTGCAAGAGCATCAGAATGACGAGACGCCATGGGCGCTTTTCCTGTCCTTCGTCACGCCGCATCCGCCCTGGTTTGCGCCGCCGGAGACCTACGAGCGTTACCCGCACGAGGCAATTCAACTGCCGCCCCAGTGGGAGCAATCCGGCTGGCCGCGGCGCCCGACCTACGATCACATGCGGCGCTTCTTCAGCTGCGAGCAGTCCTTTGACGAGGCGACCATCCGCCGCCTGCACGCGACTTATTACGGCATCTGCACATTTCTTGACCAGCAAATCGGGCTGGTGATGACGGCGCTGGATGAGCTGAATCTGCGCGGGAGCACACGCGTGATCTATACCTCTGACCACGGCGAGCATTTGGGCGCGCGCGGAATCTACGGCAAATTCACCATGTACGAGGAAGCCTGCGCCATTCCCTTTATCATGTCGGGGCCGGATGTACCGGCGGGTAAGGTGCTGCACACGCCGATCTCGCTGGTTGATTGCCATCCGACAGTGCTGGAGGCCTTGGGCTGCCCGCGCGCGGAAGCGGACGAGTCGCTGCCGGGCGAATCGCTGTGGCGGATCGCGGCGGCTGATTCCCAGGATCGGACGGTATTTTCGGAATATCACGCGGTCGGATCGCCCAGCGCCTACTACATGCTGCGCGATCGACGATACAAGTACATTTATCATGTCGCCGGGCCGCCTCAGCTTTTCGACCTGGATGCCGATCCGCATGAGGTGGACGATTTGGCGCTGCAGCCCGATGCGTCTGCACAGCGGCTGCTGGCGGAATATGAGGCGAAACTGCGCGCGATCCTGGATCCGGAAGCGGTTGATCGGCAGGCGAAGGCGGATCAAGAGCGCAAGATCGCGTCGCTGGGCGGGCGCGAGGCGGTGGTCAAGCGGGGCGCCTTTGTCAACTCGCCTGTGCCGGGTGAGGCGTTCGAGTCTGCCGATTAACTGGCTGCCGCGGCGGGAACAGAATTGACACAAGTCTGGCTCTGCTTTGAGCAGGGCACAAGAAAAAACCAGCCCGGCGGCTGGTTCATGGCTTCGTGCCTGGAGAGATTCGAACTCCCGACACCTGGTTCCGTAGACCAGTGCTCTATCCACTGAGCTACAGGCACTGATGCGCCACTCAGCTTAGCCCCATGGCGGCAAAAAATCAAGAGCCAATCGCCCGCAGCCACAGGCAAGCGCGCTGACGCTTTTGCGCGCATATTGGCACAGCCTTATAATTAACCTGACTGGATGCGCTGTAATTTCGCGGAGATAAAGCCTTGTTTGCTGGGACGAACAGAAGCCTGCTAGCGGGCGGATATCGCGCCTTGGGCATTTTTATAACGGCCCTGCTGTTCTGCGCCTTACTCAGCGCTTGCAGTTTGGACTCTCTGCTGGCGCCGACCGCGACGCCGCTACCCAGTGATACGCCGCTGCCGCCGACAGCGACTAGCACGGCGACAGCGACAGCCACGATTACTGAAACCGCCACGGCCACTGCTTCGCCGACCGTCACGCCCACCGCCACAGCAACCGCGACGCCGACAGCCACGCCAACGGTCTTCGGCGTCGTGCGTTCTCAGCGGCGCGCCAATGTGCGGCGTGGACCGGGCACCGAATACGGCATCATCGACAGCCTGGCGCCCGGCAGTGGCGTGCAAATTCTCGGGGAGAACGAAGAAGACGATTGGTATCGCGTACTGCTGGCGGACGGCGACGAGGGCTGGGTCAGTCAGTCGCTGCTGGACCTCGACGAAGGGCCGCCCGCGGCTGAGGCATCAGACGGCGAATCCATCACGCTCAGCGGTGAGACGCGGGTGGTCGTACAACTGGCGGATGGGGACAGCGCGGCGGAGGATGGCGTGCCGCTATTCAACGTCACGATAGCGGATGTCGATTCGCTGAATATGACCGCCACCGCCCTGGTTGGCGCCGCCCAGACCAGCACGGCGGAGGCTGCTCCCACCGATGCTGCGCCCATTGCGAGCGCCACACCCAGCCCGACCGTGCCTGCCGGACCGACCGCGGCGCCGCGTCTGGACGTCAATGTCTTCGCCTTTTGCAACGATCCGGCATTTGGCATCCGCGCGCCCTCAGATCTCACGCCTGGTTCTACGATCAAGATCTTCTGGGCCTGGTTCGCCACTACCGAAGCCTATGTGCGCGACCACATGGCCAACGCCACGCACGAATTGCGCGTCAACGGCGAAGCGATCGGCAGCGTCAATCAATACCGCGGCAATCCCTCGCGCAGCGGCAGCCAGTATGCCGTCTACTGGTATGTGCCTTACGGTCCGCTCGCGGCCGGCGAGTATAGCATCAGCTACCGCGTGACCTGGCGCAACGCCATTCAAGACGGGTATGGGTCATACGGGCCCGGCACGAGCACTGAATTTGAAGAGGAAAGCTGCAACTTTGTCGTGAGGTGAGCCGAGGTGCAAACTGCGGATCCATGGCGCGTGACCGAGCTGGGCGGCGGCATCGTACGCGCGAGCGAATCTGGAATCCGCATGGTACTACCGTGCGCCAGCAGCGACGCCTACAGCGACGCGCAGATCAGCGATTACGCGACGCGAGCCGATTTCAGCAACAGGCCGCCGCTGCGCCTCAGCCTTTGCGCTCGCTTCCAAGGCGAGCTGAAAGGTACAGCCGGATTCGGATTTTGGAATCACGCCTTCATGCCCGGGCAGCGTTCGTTTCGCTTGCCGCAGGCGCTCTGGTTTTTATTCACCAGCCGGGAGAATGACATCGAGCTGGCGCGGGGCGTCGCGGGCAACGGGTGGAAGGCGGCTGCGATCAACGCGCGCGATTGGCGTTTCCTCGCGCTGCTGCCTTTTGCGCCGCTGGGCTTCCTGCTGATGCGCAGCCGGGTGCTGTATGATACGCTCTGGCCCATCGGTCAGCGCGCTATCGGCGTCAGCGAGGCGATGCTTGATAAGGGGCTGCTGCGCGAACGCCGCCGCTACAGCATCGACTGGCAGGCCGGGCTCGCCTTATTTGCAGTGGACGGCGAAGTCGTGCATCAAGCCGACAATGTGGCAAAGGGACCCTTGGGCTTCATCGCCTGGATCGACAATCAGTACACGGTCCTTACTCCGCAAGGCAAGTTTAAGTGGGGTTTGCTGGCGCCGCCGGGCGAGCAGTCGCTGGAGTTGAGCGATATTCAGATCACTGGGGCAAAGGCGGGCTGCTCATAGGACGCGACAAACCAAGATGATACAATTGAGTCATGATCGTTAAGCCGGCCCGGACCCGAGATGTCAGATAGCGCCAATGACGGAGACTTCAGCGAATTGCTTGAGGCTGTCGCCAGCCGCAAACGGATGCTGCTGGAGTATCTCACGCAAGAGCGCTTCCTGCGGCGCTTCCAGCCGGCGCATATTCGCGACGCCGTCTTCAGCTACGTGCGGGCTGGCGGCAAGTCTTTGCGTCCGGCGGTGGCTATGCTGGCCTGTGGCGCGCTTGGCGGCGATGAGTCGCGCGCGCTGCCGGTGGCCGCGGCCATCGAAATCTACCACACCTGGACGCTGGTGCACGATGACGTGATCGACCGTGATGATACGCGGCGGGGCCTTCCTACAGTACACCGCGACTTTGCCCGGCGGGCGGCGGAAGAATTTGGCTGGGCGCCGGATGAGGCCGAGCATTACGGCCGGACGATAGCCATGCTGGCCGGCGATGTACAGCAATCCTG
This sequence comes from Anaerolineae bacterium, assembly GCA_021296115.1. GTDB lineage: Bacteria > Chloroflexota > Anaerolineae > Aggregatilineales > Phototrophicaceae > UBA6055. Next base: position 5,168 of record JAGWBC010000074.1, read on the forward strand.
GTCCTGGTCGCTGCTATTCGAGGCGCATCTGGAGTATGGCGCGCCGGCCGAGGTTGTTTTGCAGCTGGGGCAAGATTTGGCGAGCCAGGTAACGCCGCTGCTGGTGGAAGGCGAAACGCTGGATGTTCAGTATTCGGGCGAGGCGCTGACGCTCAGCGAGCCGGCCGTCATCGACATGCTGTGGAAGAAGACGGGCGTGCTCTATGAATTTGCCGGTCGGGCGGGCGCGGCCATCGCGCTGAAAGACGCCGATGCCGACTTGCCGGCGGCGCGGGCCATCGCCAGCTTCTGCAGCCTTTGTGGCGCCGCCTTCCAGATTCAAGACGATATTCTGGGCATCGTCGGCGACGAGCGGCAACTGGGCAAACCGGTGGGCTCCGATATACGCGAGGGCAAGACCACCTTGTTGACGCTCAAGGCGCTGGAGCGGGCCGATGCTCAGCAGCGCGAGTCCATCTTGCGCACGCTTGGCGCTTCCAAGGCCAGCCCGGCTGAGGTGCAGGCCGTAATTCAGTTGCTGCGCGAACTGGGAACGATTGCTTATGCCCAGGAGCGCTCGCGCGAAACCGTCGAAAAGGCGCTGGGCCATTTGGCTGCGCTGCCCCAAAGCGCCAATCGCGGTCTGCTGGAGCAGTGGGCGCTGTACTTGATCCAGCGTCAATTCTAGTCAACGCGAGTATTCCCATGAATTCGGGACCATGTTGACGGGGAGGCGCGCGTGGCTGCGCAGAGCTGTCTGGATTGTAGCGCTCGGGCTGGTCGTTGCGGCGGGTGGCCTAAGCGTCTGGGTGCTTGACGACCTGCCGTCGCTGGACGATCTGGACGCGGGCTTGGCGCTGCCGTCCACGCGCATCTACGATCGACACGGTCGCCTGCTCTACGAGATTCTGCCGCCGCAGCAGGGGCGCAATCGCGTATTGCCCTTGTCCGAGATTCCGCGGCACTGCGTGAACGCGATCGTCGCCACCGAAGACGCCAACTATTATCGTCATCCGGGCGTCGACCCGCTGGGCATAGCGCGCGCGCTGTGGCTGAATCTGCGCGGCGGAGAAATTGTCGCCGGCGGCAGCACCATCACGCAGCAGACGGCTCGCCTGCTTTTGCTCGATCCGCGGCCAGGCAGCGAGCGCAGTTTACGCCGCAAATTGCGCGAGGCGCTCTTGGCGCTGAAAATGCAGCGGCGCTTCAGCAAAGACGAAATCCTCGAGCTCTATCTAAATCAGGTCTATTTCGGCAATCTGGCTTACGGCATTGACGCCGCCGCCCGCGCCTACTTTCAGAAGGGGGCTGGCGATCTCTCGCTGGCGGAATGCGCGCTGTTGGCGGGGATCGCGCAGAACGCAATCATCAACGATCCGCTGGCGCAACGCGAACGGGCCAAGTCTCGGCAGGCGGTCTCGTTGCGGCTGATGGCGCAGCAGGGATACATCAGCGGCGAAGAATCGCGGACGGCCCTGGCTGACGAGCTGCAATTTGCCGCCGTGCCCTTTCCCATTGAAGCGCCGCATTTCGTCATGGA
>JAGWBC010000074.1:6824-17154 GCA_021296115.1 Anaerolineae bacterium
AATGCCGCGCTGGTGGCGCTCGATCCGCGTACCGGTGAAGTGCTGACCCTGCTAGGCAGCCCCGACTACTTCGACGAAGCGATCGATGGCGCGGTCAACGCGGCGCTGGCCTATCGTCAGCCGGGCAGTACGCTCAAACCATTTACCTATGCCGAGGCGATGAATCCGGCGTATCCCGATCCATACACCGCCGCCACGATGATCCTTGATATTCGCCGTCCTTTCGTCACCAACAAAAAAGAGAGTTTCGCGCCGGCCAATTACGGTCACGTGGAGCACGGCCCGATACTGGTGCGCGAGGCGCTGGCGTCATCCTACAATATTCCGGCGGTGGTGGCGCTGGAGCAAATCGGCGTCGAGCGCTTTCTGCGTTTTGTCAGCGAGCTGGGTTTGGAGAATCTGCGCGACAACGCGCAAGTCGATTTCTCGATAACCCTGGGCGGCGGGGAGGTGCGCCTGCTTGATCTGGCCGAGGCCTACGCGGCGCTGGCCAACGGCGGCTACGACATTGAACCTCATTTCATCCTTAGCATCACTGATGCGCGCGGGGAGCAGATCTATCGTTACCAAGCGCCGCCTCTTGAACGCCGGCTTTTGGACGAGCGAGTCGCCTTTATCATCACCGACATCCTCAGCGACAACCGGGCGCGTATGCCGTCCTTCGGCGAGAATAGCCCGCTGAATGTCGGTTTCCCCGCAGCCGCAAAAACGGGCACCACCACAGACTACCGCGATAACTGGGTCATGGGATACACGCCGGATTTGGTGGTCGGCGTCTGGGTGGGCAATGCCGATAACGCGCCCATGCTCGATGTCAGCGGGGTTAGCGGCGCGGGACCGGTTTTTAATCTCTTTTTGAGGACGGTCAGGCGCGGTGGACCGCATGCCGAGTTTGCCGAGCCGTCCGGCATCACTCGTCTGGAAGTCTGCCGCATCAGCGGATTGCTGCCGGGCGAGTATTGTCCCCAGCGCATCGAGGAATTGTTTATCCGCGGTAGCGAGCCAATCGAAAGCGACAGCTTCTACCGGCCCTTTACCGTGGATCGCCTGACGGGCCGCTTGGCGACGTCTAGCACCGACCCGGCCAACCGGCGCGAGCAAGTATTCCTGGTATTGCCCGACGAAGCGCGCAGCTGGGCGCTCAAAGTGGGCATTCCTCAGCCGCCATTCGCCAAGCAATACCTGGCCGCTGATAATAGCGATGCCCTGCGCATAAGCTCGCCTGATCCCTACACCGTATACGAATTGTCGCAGCAAGTCCCGGCTGAGGCGCAGCGGCTGCGATTGGCGGCCCTGGCCCCGGCGGGCACTGTGTCCCTGCGCTTTCTGCTCAACGGCGAGGACGTCGGCGGCGCGGAGCGAGCGCCCTGGCAGGCCTGGTGGACGCTGGAAGCGGGACAGTTTACTCTGGTGGCCCAAGCGACACTGTCGGGCGGGGGGCAACAGCTAAGCCCATCAATACAGTTTTCCGTCGTTGAGAAGCAGGCGCTTTCGGCTTATGATCGAGAGATCTAGGCGCATAGAGTTCGCAACGTCAGGCAGTCGCCTGCGTAATGCAAATTAATGACAGTGCACTCGCTTGATACCAAATTGTTTATCTCGCGCGCGCTGCTTGCGCTCGCCACGACTCTGCTATTCCTAATACTCGGCGGCAGCGAGGCTCGGGCGCAGGCAGAGCCGACCATGACGGCGCAGGAATTGGTCGACGGCGCGGTTGATCAGCTGCAGGCGGCTTACAGCTTCAAGTTGTCGATTGCGCAGACGGGAGCGCCCTATCCGCTGGCGCTGTCATTTGATGGCGTCAACTTGCTGCCGGCGACTTTGACCGGCGCGGAGGCGCAGTACGTCAGCCCCAATGCGCTGCACATAAGCGCGTGGCTGCAGTTTTTCCTTCCCTTGGCGCTGGACATTTATTCGCAGGACGACCGCCAGTGGCTCAGCTTCCCCAGCGGCGCGCCCTGGATTCTGCTGCCAGCCTTTGAAGACTTCGATACCAATCGGCTATTGGCGGCGGGCGACGGCATCGAATACGTCATGGAGAACCTGCAAGATGCGCGTCTGGTCGAGCGAGATGCGCCGCCGGACGAAGACGACGATTGGCAAGTGCGCGGGCGGGCTGCGGGCGCGGGTGTTTCCGGCTTGCTTTTCGGCTTCATCGAACCGCAAGATGATGTCGAGATCAGCGCCTTCATCGAGCCGGAAGACGGGCGCTTCGCTTCTCTGGAGATCACCATGCTGGAGACGCTTGGCGATCCGCAAACGGAGCCATCAGTCTGGCATATCCGCTTCTACGATTACGACGCGCCGCCTGATTTCGAAGCGCCGGAAGCTTAGGCCGGCTCTTTGTCGACGGCCGCCTCCTCAGGCTGGCTATTCCGTCTTTCACGAATGTAATAAATCGGCTTGTGCTGCGACTCGTGGTAGGTGCGCATGATCATATCAGCCACGATGCCGGTGCTGACGAATTGGACGCCGAGCACCATCAGCAGGGCGGCCAGCTGCAGCAGCGGGCGATCGCCGATTTTGTTCTCAGTCAGCAGCTTGAACACCGTTAGGTAGGCGCCCAGCAGCGTGCCGATGCCGCCGACCAGGAAGCCGGCCGCGCCAAAGACGTAGAGCGGGCGATTGAAATAGCTTAGAATGAAGACAACTACGATCAGGTCGAGCACGACTTTGAAGGTGCGGCCGAAGCCATATTTGCTGCTGCCCCATTGGCGGGCCCGATCTTTGACCGGTATCTCGGCCACGCGGACGCCCATTTGCCGGGCCAGCGCCGGAATGAAGCGGTGCAACTCGCCGTAGAGTTGGACGCCTTTGACCACATCAAAATGGTAGGCTTTCAGCGTACAGCCATAATCGTGCAGCTTGATGCCGGTGCTGCGCGAGATCAAGCGGTTGGCCATCGCGGAGGGTATGCGTCTGAGAAAGAGCGGCTCTTTGCGGTGCTGCCGCCAGCCGCTGACGATGTCGTAGCCCTCGGCGAACTTGTCGAGCAGCCGCTGGATATCGCGCGGATCGTTCTGCAGGTCGGCATCGATGGTGACCACGATCGCGCCGCGGGCCGCGTCAAAGCCGGCTGCCATGGCCGCTGTCTGCCCGAAGTTGCGGCGAAAGTGGATGATGTGCCAGCGCCGATCGCGGGCTTGCACGGCATTCAGCAGGTCGTAGCTGCCGTCCTGGCTGCCGTCATTGATGGCGATGACCTCGTAATCGCATCCGGTTGCGACGAGGGCCGCGGTCAGCTCGCTGTGCAGCTTGTCGATATTGCCTTCTTCGTTGTAGATTGGGACGACGATGGAGAGTTCCAGTTCGGGGTGCAGAATGTCGTCGGGCCTGTTGTTCATAGACCTTCTCCGCCGGGCTCACGGGCGGATTCTATCATTCAAAGCGCGGCATATCCAGATGATGCCGGTTCGGCGGCAGAGCATTCGCATCTGAAATCGCCGGAAATGCAGAGGAAAACAATTAACCACCGAGTACACTGAGTTTAATGAGCCTAACGCGAATAGCCAAAGGCAATGCTAGACGACGCCGACAGCCGCTCGCGGACGTAGGTCAGTCGTGGGCGACGCGTCCAGCGCGTACAGTAGACGTCGTATATTCTGTTAGAATAACGGCATGACTAAGTATAGAAACGCGATGGACAAATCTCGCAAAATCGATCCTGCTGAATTGGACGCGAGCGATGGGACGGCGCGTCGACTGCAGGGCCGCGACGACACGGCGACCACTGAGCAGGTCAAGGTTGAGCCGAATCCGGACGCGCCTTTCCCCCTGCCGCATGTCTCGGAGCTGGATGAGATCACCCCGCGAGACGCCCGCCGGGATAGCGGCAAGCAGGTGACCTTGCCCGCCTACAACCAGATCGCCCAGGAGACTGAGCCGGCGCGCACCGAGATTAACCATCCGATCCCTTTGGCAACGGGGCCTGGTCCCGCCAAGGGCCCCTACCTGGCGCCGCGCTCGCCTTCGGACCCGACCTTGCCGCCAAGCGAGTTTCCCGACTCGTATGCGCCGGCGCCGCCTCCGCCGCAGCGCTCGGGCTCGCCGGAGGGTTCAAGGTGGCCGGGCAAACGCAGACGCAAGCGCCGACTGCTTGGTTTGCCACTTGGCTGTTTCTGGATGATGGCCGGGCTAATGTTCACGTTTTGCGGCGGCTTGACCTTGCTGACGATGGGCGCGGCTATGGTGTTCCTGCCGCAGGTGGAAGCCGAATGGACGGCCCGCGTGGCTGAGGTGGACAATTATCGCGGCTTTGAGAGCACTTTCATTTATGACCGCCACGGCAATGAACTGTATGAAGCCTTTGGCGAGGGGCGGCGCGTACACGTCAGCTTCGACCGCATCCCGCAATCGTTGATTCTGGCGACCATCGCCATTGAGGATGACTCCTTCTTCGTGAACATGGGCATTGATGTCGGCCATACTGCCCTGGCGGCGCTGAACTATCTCGGCGCCTCAGCCGGCGAGAATACCCCGGGCGGCAGCACCATCACGCAGCAACTTGTACGCAATATCTTCTTTGACTTCGAGAAGCGCGCCCAGCGCAGCATCGCCCGCAAAGCCGAAGAAATCTTGCTGGCGATCGTGTTGACGCAATCCAAGAGCAAAGAAGAAATCCTTGAGATGTACTTCAACGAAATCTATTACGGCAATCTGGCCTACGGTGTGCAGACCGCGTCGCAGACCTTTTTTGGCAAGGATGTCGACCAGCTGAGCTTGGGCGAGGCGGCCATGTTGGCTGGCTTGCCGCAGGCGCCGGCCAGCCTGGATCCGCTCAACCCCGATCCGATTGTGCAAGCGGCGGTTGATGTGCGCTGGCGGCAGGTCCTGGGCGAGATGCTGGAAGAAGGCTTTATTTCGCAGGAGCAGGTGCGCGCCGCGCTGCAAGAGGGTTTGACCTTCGTGCCGGCCAAAGTGTCGTTGACCGCGCCGCACTTCACGGTCTACGCGCAAGGCGAGCTGGAGCGCCTGATGCTCGGCCTGGGCTACCGTCCCGAGGAGATTACCGCTGGCGGGCTGCGAGTCTATACCACGCTGGATCAAAGCGTCAATCGCCTGGCGCAGCGGGCCGCCGCCAATCAAGTGGCGCAGTTGCGGGCGAAAAACGTCAGCAATGCCGCCGTCGTGGTGACCAAGCCGTCAAACGGCGAGATAATCGCCATGGTCGGCAGCATTGATTACGACAACGAAGCCATAGATGGCAGCGTCAACGTAACGACGGCCTTTCGTCAGCCGGGCAGCACCATGAAACCCTTCACTTACGCCGCGGCGATGGAACGGGGCATGTCGACGATAGACGTGCTTTGGGATACAAGAACGCAAATCGCGCTGCCGGGGCTGCCGGTGTATACGCCGCGCAATTTCGATAATGAATTCCACGGGCCCATGACGATGCGCGCGGCATTGGCCAACAGCTACAATATCCCGGCCGTGCAGACGCTGCGCCAGGCGGGCGTCGACTATCTTCTGGGTTTTCTGCGGCGTCTGGGCATCAGCACGCTTAGCGAAGACGCTTCACAATACGGCTTGTCGCTGACGCTGGGCGGCGGCGAGGTCAGTCTCATTGAATTGACCAACGCCTTCGCCGTCTTCGCCAATCAAGGCGTCTATGCGCCCGTGACATCCATCCGCTGCGTCATCGGCAGCGACAACCAGATCATCTATCAATATGAGAAGGGCTGCCCGTCCGGGACTGTGTCGAGCGAGACCGTGACGCGCGGGGCAGAGAGCCTGCGCGTGCTGGATCCGCGCGTGGCCTTCGTCATCACGGACATGCTGTCCGACAACCAGGCGCGCTCAGACGCGATGGGATTCCACAGTCCCTTGCGCGCTGACAATATATTCGCCGCGGTGAAGACCGGCACCACCGACGATATCAAGGATAATTGGACCATCGGCTTTACGCGCAATGTCGCTGTCGGCGTATGGGTGGGCAATAACGATGGCGACCCGATGATCAATTCCTCCGGGCTGACGGGCGCGGCGCCGATTTGGAACAATGTGCTGACCGGCATCTACGGCAATCGGGAATTGCTGGGAACATTTGCGACCGACGACCGGCTGCTCAACGATCAGCCGATTCCGCCGGCGGGCGTGACCCTGCGCCAGGTTTGCGATGTGCGCCGCCTGATCGAGCTGTCGACGCGCTGCCCGGCCACCATCAACGAGTGGACTTTGGACGGGCCGGCGGGCATACCGGATGCCGAGGGCAAATTGAGTTATCCGCAGGTGGCGGCGCGATATCCGACGCCGGCGCCGGTCGCGGGTTCTGTCGTTTTGGAAGTATCGCACGGCGTCTATCAGACCCTGGCATTTCCGCTGCCGCCGGAAGTTGGCGCGGGCCTTCAGTTTCGCGTGGCGCCGGGCGAGCAGCAGCCGATCCCGCCAAATTATTGCCGAGTGCCGGTCGAAGACACGCAGGAAGCCCTGGCCGCGGGCGCGCAGAATCTGTGGTTTATCGGCGGGCCCAGCACATCACAGACTGACTCAGTAGAGGCGGAGCGATACGCGCGCGAGAATGGCTTGGCCTTTTTGCCGACGGTGGATTGTTGGCCGGGCGTCTACGGCCTGAAAGCTATTGGCCGCGTTGGCGCCATACTCCAGATTCAGCAGCCGGCCAGCGGCCAGTCGGTCAAGCGCGTCATGCCAATTGTGGGCACGGCGCAGTACGACTCCGGCCAGGCCGAGTTCTATCATATGTACATCCGCGGCGGGCAATTCGCCGATTGGACGCCGCTGGGCAACGCGCAGCATCGCACTGTGGTAAATGGCCAATTGGAGATGCTGCACGCCGATGCGCTGCGTTCGGGAAATTATGTGCTAAGACTCGCTTTGCTGCGCGGCGGCCATATTGTGCAGGCGAGCGATGTCGTCTTCAGTGTGCCCTGATCGCCGGGCGAACTGTGAATCGCGGATATGGCGGGATCGGTGAAATTCATAGACACAGGACTGATGCCAGATACTATACCGAGGGATTCACCACAGAGACACAGAGGGCACAGAGAATTCTTGATGGTCGGAAGACTAGATAATAGCGCCGAGGATCCCGCCCCGCTGCTTTCGCGAGAGTCGCTGCGGCAGGCGCGTGTGATGCCCTGGAAAGCCGGCAACGAGTTGCGGCGGCTGTTGCTGCTGCCATGCGTCTGGTGGGCGCTGCGCGGCGTCGAGGTCGGTGGCGCTTGGCGCTGTTACGGGCTGCCAATTATCCAGCGGCATCGTCAAAGCGAAATCCGCATAGGCCGGCGCATGAACTTGCGCTCGACGGCCCGCAGCAATCCGCTGGGACCCAACCATCCGGTCATCATCAGCACGCGGCGGGCCGGCGCGCGGCTGACGATCGGCGACGACTTCGGCATGACCGGCGGCTCGCTGGTCTGCGACGAGCGCATCAGCATCGGCGATCGCGTCTGGGTGGGCGCCAACACGGTCATCGCCGATACCGACTTTCATCCGCTGCAGCCGCAACAGCGAAAGGCAGCGCCGCTGGACGCCAAGACTGCGCCGATTGCTATCGCCGATGATGTCTTTATCGGCATGGATGCGTTGATTCTGAAAGGCGTTTCGATTGGGGCGGGCGCAGTGATTGGCGCGGGCAGCGTACTGCGGCGCGATGTGCCGGCGGGCGCGATAGTCGCGGGCAATCCGGCTGTGGTTGTTGGCGAGCTGACTGACTAATCCAAATATACCAGGTCGTAGGTCAAGAGGATCGAATCGCCCAGCGCGAGGAAATCACCGTCGTTTAGCGCTGCGCGACCGCTGATCTGCGCGCCGTTGACGCCTGTGCCATTGCTGCTGTCGAGGTCTTCGACGCTGTAATCCTGGCCTTGCAGCGTCAGACGCGCGTGATAACGGCTCACTTGCGGGTCACGGATTACGATGTCGTTGGCCAGGTCGCGCCCGATGTTGACGACCTCGCGTTCAAGACGGAAGAGCTGATTGAGCAGCGGTCCGCGCCGCATGACCAGCCAGTAACCCGGTTCCTCCGGCATGACGCTCTTGTCTATCTCGGTCAAATCGTCTGTAACCGGTCGGGCGATTGGCCGCTCGGATGTCGCGCGCTGCTTGAAGTCGGCGACAAAGTGATCCCAGAAGTGATTCTCGTCTCCGAAGGACGCTCGATCGTAGCGATTGACCAATTGCAGTCGCGGATGTTCGTTCGCCGCGTCATCGACGAGGGCGAAGACCGGAATGCCGCGGCCCAGGGCGAGCGACCATTCGTAGGTGACGGCGACAGATTGCGCAGCCGCGGCTGTCAGCAGCAGGATCAGCGCGTCGGCAGCCTGAATGGCCGCTTCCCGGCCGGCATGCCAGTCTGAATCGTCGGCGGAATTAGGATCCGCCCAGGGTCGATGGCCCTGCGCCAGCAAAATGCGCCGGATTTCCGCTGCGCGCTCTTGGTCCTGCGGCGCGTAAGAGAGATAGACATTGATCATCGGCTGCTCGGCGTCACTGCGCCCGCCTCGCCGTAACGCTGAGCGGAGTCGGATTGTACTTATTTGGCATACCAGTCGATTATGATAGCGAGCGAGACTTAAGGCAAATCTGAGGAGCGCTTGGATGTGGTGCGGAATAGACACTTGAGCCAAGTGGCGAAGGCCGGGCAGGATAATGCGCTAGGCGCGCTCGCAAGTCGCGGCTTGGATAACACAAAATAGGAAACGCTAAGGTGTAACCGGGTTGGCGAGCCAAGGCTCGCCCCTACAAGGCTTGACCGGTATTGCAAAATACACATGAAAACAACTGGAGGAATGCTGTTTTAGTACAAAATAGCAGGTCTATCCATGCGAAAAGTAACAGATTCCAAGGAAATCCGCAGATTCTAGCTCCCCTTCCCTAGCTTGCTGGGGAAGGGGCCGGGGGATGGGGTAAAATTTCGGCGAAGTTATCGCTAATACCAATCAAGCCTTACACCTTTCGACGTGGTTGAAAGCGGGGAATGGGCGGACTTCATAGAAGAGAAGCACAGAGGACACAGAGATTATTGGATGGTAGCGTGGAGGATGTCATATCAGCTGCAAGCGCTGCGCACCGTTCCGCGGGCTTGGGAGGGCGTTTCATTCCAGGATTCGCTGGTAGACTGCGATTGTTCCCTCGACCATACGCCTGATGCTGAAGCGCTCTTCCAGGCGGGCGGCGCCCAGCAAGCCCATATATTTGCGCAGCGCGCGGTCATCCAGCAGACGCGCCATCGCCTGCGCCAGAGCAGCGACATCGCGCGGCTCAATCAGGATACCGGACTCGCCGTGCACGATCACTTCAGGAATCGCGCCCACGCGGCTGGCGATCACGGGCACGCGGCGGGCCATGGCTTCAAGCAGCACTAGGCCGAAGCCTTCCCACAGGCTGGGCGCCAGCAGCAGGTCGAAAGCCGCCATCAGATCGGCGGCGTCGCTGCGCCAGCCCAGCCAATGTACGCGGTCAGCCATGCCCAGCGCAGAGGCCAGCCGGCGCAGCTCGTCCGCTTTTTCGCCGTCTCCGGCGATGACCAGGTGAGCCTGGGGAAACTGCGCTCGGATCCGGCGCATCGCTTCCAGCGCGTATGGGATGCCCTTCTGCTCCACCAGGCGGCATACCATGCCCAGGAGCAGGGCATCGCTATCCAGCCCCAGTTTGGCGCGCAGCGTTTGACGGGCCGATGCGATAGCGTCGTCACTCGGCCAGGCGAAGTCGATGCCGTATTGGACCACCGTGATCTTCTCAGCGGACGCGCCCTCTACCTCAATGGCGAATCGTCTGATGGATTCCGAGATGGCGATGCCGCCGCTGGTCCAGCGCCACAGCCGGCGATGCAATTTGCGCCAGCGCGGACGATAACGAAACTGATCGTCATTATGGCGGCTGCTGACGACGTGACGGATGCCGGCGGCCCGAGCGGCGAAATAGCCGAAGAGGTCGGCATGTATTAGATGCGTATGAACGAGATCGGGTTTCTGGTCTCGCAGCAGAGCGCGCAGCTTCCACAGCAGCGCCAAGTCGTAGTCTCGGCGGATGAAGAGGCGAGTGATGGGGATTTCGCTGTCGCGCGCCGCGGTCAGCATGTCGTCCATGGGCTGGGCGCGCTCGACCAAGATTACCAGACGGGCGTCGACGCCGCGCTGAATCAGGCCAGCCAAAAGCAGTAGCAGATGACGCTCCGCGCCGCTGATGCGTGTGACTTTGATGATATGGACTACGCGCATACTACCTCGGTGGAAGGCGGCCGCTACGGATGTCGGCTAAGGCGCCGGTCGCGCGCAAGCGCTACGCAAGCCTAGCGCGGAATGATCTCATGGGACAGGGGGCCGATCAGCCCGCGCGAATCCTTGGCGGCGATCGCGATGGCGGCGTA
>JAGWBC010000298.1:0-2511 GCA_021296115.1 Anaerolineae bacterium
CCAGATCAGACGGCATCGTTTGAATGCGTCGACCAGACGGGGCAGCGTATATTCAATATACGGGATGTCGATGTGTGCGGCTAAGTCTTCGAGATTCACCGGGCCCGCGAACTCTTGCCGCTGCATCACTTGAATCGCGCAGTCAACGCTCTGGATGAAATGTACTTTGCCTGAGTCGTCGTCAAACCGTGGCTTTAACGGGTCAAGTAAGCGGTAACAGTCTCTGGCCACGGGAACAAGAATCGGCAGCACCTCATCAGCGTCCGGGAGACAGGCTTTTTCCTCGTCACTGAAATGGATGACCGGATATTCCTCATCACCATGATCGCATATATGGGCCGAGACGTGCATTAGATACTTTCCTTCGGCTCCGTGGTTGACTGTCTAAAATAGTGTATCAGCGATTCTTGCTTTTGAAATTGTTCTTGGCTGACTTCATAAATCAAGAATGAGATATATCATTGAGTCCATAGCTAGATATTTCCGTAACTTCAAACGCTAGACTACGCGCAAGCTCCTTGCTCTTCGCCGTTATCTGGCATCTCTGGCGGACGACGATAGAATTTACGGATAGCTCAAATTGAGGCAATCCCTATGCCCTCTCCCGAGTTTTTCCAAGTCAAGCCCGTCAGCGATGCGCTGCGGCAGCTGGAGGCGCATTGGCAGACCGATCCGGGATACGAGACCGTGGCGACGGCCGACGCCCTCAACCGCATCCTGGCCGCGGATGTCGTCTCGCCGGAGCAAGTCCCGGCTTTCCGCAAGAGCACGGTCGATGGCTATGCCCTCCAATCACTGCCCGCCTTTCTGAACGTTCGCGGCGAGCTCAAGATGGGCGAGGCGCCGGCATTGGACGTCGGCCTGGGCGAGGCGCTGCTGATCCACACCGGCGGCATGCTGCCGGCCAGCGCGGACGCGGTTGTGATGATCGAGCACACGCAAGCCTCGGGCGCGGCTGAGATCGAGGTGCTGCGCGCGGCGGCGCCGGGCGAGAATGTGATCCAAGCGGGGGAAGACGTCGGACAGGGCGAGACCATGCTGCCGAGCCGGCATCGCTTGCGACCCCAAGACATCGGCGCTCTGCTGGCGGTTGGCATTACGTCGGTTGATGCGCTTTGTCGGCCGCGAATCGGCATTTTGAGCTGCGGCGATGAATTGCTGCCGCCCGAAGTCGACTCAACGCCGCCCGGGAAAGTGCGCGATATCAACGCCTATACGCTGAGCGCGCTGGCGCAACAGCTGGGCGCGAAGCCCCTGCGCCTGGGCATCGCCGCCGACGACTTCGCCGATTATCAGCGACGCGCCCAAGCCGGATTTGAGGCTTGCGACATCCTGCTGCTCAGCGCCGGCAGCTCGGTCTCGGCGCGGGATTACACCCGCGATGTCATCGCCGGGCTGGGGCAGCCGGGCGTCCTGCAGCATGGCCTGGCCACCAAACCGGGCAAGCCAACCATAATCGCCGTCTGCGAAAACAAGCCGGTCATCGGCCTGCCGGGCAATCCGGTCTCGGCGCTGCTGGTGGCGCGTCAGCTTCTGCCCCGTCTGGTCGCGCGCCACGGCGGTCAGCCGCTCAAGTCGCCGCGTTTCGTCAGCGCGCGCTTGACCCAGCGAGTCGCTTCCGTGACTGGCCGCGAAGATTGGCTGCCCGTGCGCCTGAGCGACGACGCGGGCGGGACTCAAGCGCAGCCGATATTCGGCAAGTCTAACTTGATCTTCACGCTGGTTGACGCTGACGGTCTGCTGCGTATCCCGCTGAATACCGGCGGCTACGATGCCGGCAGCTTGGTCGAAATAGAGCGGTTTTGAGCGCCATGACCAAACGCAATATCTACCTGGAAGACATCCCGCTGGACGAAGCGCGGGCCAAGCTGCAAGCTGCGTTGAGAGCCGCTGGACGAGCGAGGCCGCTGGATGGGGAGCGCCTGCCGCTGGCGCAGGCCCTGGGGCGGGTGACTGCCGAGCCGCTGCGCGCGCGCCGCTCGTCGCCGCATTTTCACTGCGCCGCGATGGACGGCTATGCGGTGGACGCGAGCGCCACGCTTTCCGCGCGGGAGACAAAAGCGCTTCCACTGCGCCTGGGCCAGGACGCTCACCCGGTCAATACCGGCGATCCCCTGCCGGACGGTACCAACGCCGTTATCATGATCGAAAATGTCAACCAAGCTGATGAGCAGACGCTGCTCATCTACGCGGCGGTCGCGCCCTGGCAGCATGTGCGCCTGATGGGCGAGGACATGGTCGCCACCGAAACTGTCTTGCAAGTGAACCATCAGCTACGGCCGGTCGACCTGGGCGCGCTGGCCGGCTGCGGGCATCAGGAACTGCTGGCGCGGCGCCGGCCCCGCGTCGTCATCGTTCCCACTGGCAGCGAGCTCGTCCCCTTTGAGCAAGAGCCCCAACGCGGTCAACTGACCGAGTACAACAGTCTCATCTTGTCCGGGCAGATTCGCGACGCCGGCGGAGAGGCGCAGGTTACGGATATCGTCGGCGATGATGTCGAGCGCCTGCGTG
>JAGWBC010000298.1:2690-4447 GCA_021296115.1 Anaerolineae bacterium
CGGCGCTCACCGGCGAGCTATTTGTGCTGCCCTTGATCCGCGCCTGGCTGGGCTTGGCGCCGTCCGAGCCGGCTACGATTGAGGCGGTCTCGACGCGCAAAATCGCCTCGCCCATCGGCGATGATGATTATGTGCGGGTGGCGCTGGCTGATATCGACGGGCGCATCCAGGCGACGCCCTTGCAGCGGGGCGCGGGCGTGATTACCTCGCTGGTCCGCGCTGACGGCCTGGCGCATATTCCGCGTTTCCACGAAGGCGTCGACCGCGGCGGAAGGCTCAGCGTAGCGCTGTATCAGCCTTTGTCGGCCATAAAACGGACGCTTATGGTCATGGGCAGCCACGACCCCATGCTCGATCTGCTGGCGACGCACCTGCTCCTGCGGTCAGCGCCGGCGCGGATCGTCTCGGTCAATGTCGGCTCCATCGGCGGCCTGGTGGCGCTGCGGCGCGGCGAAGCGCATGTGGCCGGCTGCCACCTCTTTGAGCCCGATTCCGCCAGTTACAACATCGCCTAGGTCTCGCTCTTGACTTTCGCTCACCGCGAGCAAGGGCTGATTCTGCCGGCCGGCAATCCCCTGGGAATCCGCTCCATCGCCGATCTGCCCCGTGCGCGCTATATCAATCGGCAGCGGGGTGCCGGCACACGCGTATTATTCGACTATCTTCTGGGGCAGCAGGGAATTGAGCCCGCCGAGATCACCGGTTACGCCCACGAGGAAGTGACGCACCTGGCAGTCGCGGCGGCGGTGGCGGATGGCATCGGCGATTGCGGCATGGGCTTGCGCGGTGCGGCCGAGGCCATGGGCTTGGACTTCATCGGGCTGGTGTGGGAACGCTTCGACCTGGCGATTCCGCGGCGACATTTGGAGTTGGCGCCGGTGCAGGCGCTGCTGGAGACACTGCGCGACGAGGACTTCAAGCGCGAGCTGGGCGCTCAGAGCGGCTATCGCAGCGACGAGACTGGCTCGCTCGTGCTTTAGCGTAGGCGTGAGCCTTGGCTCGCCCGTGCCAACGGCGCCGATCGCTCAATATAGGCGTGAATTCGACACCATTGCCACCGATGAGCGACATCATGCACTATAAACGCCAAATTCGGCAACGTTTCGAACTATCCTCTCGGTGTCCTCATTTTTACTCTGTGCCCTCGGTGGCAAACGTGTCGGAAATCCGTCCCGGGCCGACTTGACATGGTTCACTCGCGCCAATCATTGAAATCGTAGCGGAAGTCCACCGAAGGCGTCCGCAGCTGCGCGTCCATGCCGCCATCGACAAAGATGCGCGTGCCGGTGATATAAGCGGCGTCGTCCGAGGCCAGGAAGGCGACCGCAGCCGCCAGGTCCGCTGTCGTGCCTTGCCGTCCCAGCGGAATGACATCCGCCGGCGGGATCGGCGAATCGCCGACGAAACTGCCGTGATCGACGCGTGTGCTGCCAGGCACAACCGTATTCGCGCGGATATTCAGCGGCGCCAAATCCAGCGCCATGGCACGCGTGGCCGCCTCGATGCCGCCCTTGCTGGTATCGTAGCCGAACATGTGGCGATGCGCGCGGGAGGCGCCGCCGCTGCTGATGTTGATGATGACGCCGCCCGCGCCCCGTTTGGCCATGAGGCGCGCCGCCGTCTGCG
This sequence comes from Anaerolineae bacterium, assembly GCA_021296115.1. Taxonomy (GTDB): domain Bacteria; phylum Chloroflexota; class Anaerolineae; order Aggregatilineales; family Phototrophicaceae; genus UBA6055. The sequence goes on from JAGWBC010000298.1 coordinate 4,317, forward strand.
AGCAGTAAAACATGCCGCTGAGGTTGACGCCCAGCGTGCGCTGCCAGGCTTCGTCGCTGTAGTCGAGGAAGTTCTCTATCACGCCTGTTTTATGCACGAAGGCGGCATTGTTGACCAGGATATCGACCGCG
>JAGWBC010000075.1 GCA_021296115.1 Anaerolineae bacterium
GGCTGAAATTGCACAAAGGGGATGATGGAGCCGTCTTTCCATTCCGACTTGAAGGACGTCAAAGCGGCATAGCCGAAGGGCGAAAAGGCGATGAAGGTGCAGATGATGGCCAGGGCGACAATTATGCGATCGCCCCAAGAGCCACCGATAGATACCTGTTGCGCTGCGCTGCGTTCTTCGCTCATAACCCCTACTCGAAGCGCTCACGAACGCGATAGAAATAGACCGAGGACACGACAATGGCGACCACCACCAGCAGATAAGCCAACGCCGCCGCCTCGCCCAATTGGAAGCTGCCGATCAGCCCTTTTTCATAGGCGTAGTAGACGTAAGTTTGCGTTACCGAGCCGGGGCCGCCGCGCGTCAGGCTGAAAGGAATGTCGATTATCTTCAGCGATTCCACCATGCGCAGCAGCATCACGGTGCCAAGCGCCGGCGCAATCATCGGGAAGGTGATTGACTTAAAAAGCTGCCAATTCGACTTGGTATCCAGCCGCGCGGATTCGTAGAGATCATCGGGCACGGCTTGCATGGCGGCCAAGACAACGATAAAGACGAAGGGCGTCCACTGCCATACATCGGTGAACATGACGGCCAGGCGCGCCGGCATCGGCTCGATAAACCAGTTGACCCGCCCCAGGCCGATGCCCTCCAGGACATTATTCAGCGGGCCCGATTGCTCATTGAAGATAACCACGCCCAGCCAGCCGACGGCGATAGGCGCGGCGAAAAGCGGCATAGTGATTATCGCTCGCATTTGTCGTAAGAATGGCAGGCTGTGGTTGAATACCCAAGCGACAAAGGTGCCGAATAATAGCGTCGTGGCCGTGCTGCCCATGAAAAGAAAGGCGCTGAAGCTCGCCGTGCTGACTGCTTTCTTGTCGATCTTCTCATCGCCGATGCCCAAGATCTCGGCGTAATTCTCAAATCCAATATACTTGGGATTCCGTCCCAATCTGTAATTGGTCAGGCTCAAGCCGAAGGAATAAATCAGCGGGAATAAGGTGAATGCCAGGATCCAGATGACACCGGGCATGAGGAAGAGGTACTTGGCTCTGTTGTTTGCCATGACACTTGCCTTGGATGTGGGCGCCTCTATGGATCGCCCCTTTTTCTACCCCATCCCCCGGCCCCTTCCCCGAATCATCAGGGAAGGGGAGCGCCGCCGCGTCCTCATGCTCAAGTTCGCAACATGCTTCCCCCCGTTGATACGGGGGGACCGAGGGGGGTAGAAAACGTGCGTAATTACATCCCGCCTTCGTAGCCGATGGATTGCTGGTAAATCTCCAACTGACTGTCAACATCCAGGTCGTCGGTGATATTCGCCCAGTCCTCAGCGGTGTTGTCCAGCGCTTCTTGCGCCGAAGCCTGCCCGGTCATCGCCTCAGACAAGCGGATATCCAGCGTCTCCTGAATGTATTCCAGAGTGCCGGGTATACGCAGGTAAGTCAGCGAGGTCGGCTTGTCATAGACGTTGGAGCCGTAAGCGTTGATGTAGCGCTCCATGTCGCCGGCATCAAAGCCCACTGCCGTGTAGTCTTCGGAAACAGCTGTACCGCGCGGCTCATAGAGCTGGTAGGTGCAGCAAGGGTCGACGCCTTGCCAACCGGTGGTGGCGTTGTAGAAGTTGATGGACGGGTTGGCGATCAGCGACATGTAGAAGTAGGTGAGCTCCGGATTCTCGGTGAAGGACGACATGGTGGGGTGCCAGCTGCCGCCGGTGGTATTGCCGACGCAGTTGGGATTCTCAGTGTCGACGACGAATTCGCCGATTTCGCGATCATACCATTCGCTGGAGCAAGGCGTCACATCTGCACCGAGCACGCCACGAATAGCGGAGCGGTCGGTATTCTGCGACAGAGAGCCGACATCGCCCCAGCTGAAGGTGGCGATGGCATTGCCGCCGAGGAAGTTATCCCAGGCTTCACCCAGCTGCCAGCCGAATTGCGCTTCTTGGCCGGTGGCCGCCAGCTCTTGCAGGAATTCCAGCGCGCGGACGTGGCCCGGCTCGTTGATAAGCGGCGTCATGTCGTCCGGATCGAACCAGTAGACATTGTCGTATTTGCTGACGGCGCGCGGATCATCGCCATCGGCGGGCGTCACGGCGAAGGAAGCCGAGAGCGTGGCGAAGTGGAAGTGGCCCTGCCCGCCCGGCGCCAAATGCAGGCTGATGCCGTCATCGGGGTCGCCGTCGCCGTTCCAGTCCTTGCCATTGAAGAAGCTGGTGATCGCCAGCAGGTCCTGCCAGGTGACAATTGGGTAGGGCATGGGGGAGCCGACTTCTTCTTCGTAAGCAGCTTGCCATTCGGGGTCGCTGAGGATGTCGTGGCGATAATAGAGCAGCTGAGCATCGCCGTCCATCTGGGTGCCGTAGGTCTCGCCACCCCATTGCAGCAGGGCGCGGAAAGCCGGCGCAGTATCCTCGGGCGTCCAGTGGGTGAAGCGCTCATCACCGAGCCATTGGTCGATCGGTTGGATCCAGCCGTTGCTGACCCAGTCGCCATATTGCCAGGCGGCGCCGATGAAGACGTCGTAGGTGTACTGTTGGGTAAGGAAGTCGGCCGGGATGGTCGTGCCGAGCTGATTATAGGGAATCTCGACGATTTCCAGCTCAGCCCCTGTGGCCGCTTCAAAAGCGTTGCGCCAGAAATAGATGGTGCCGGAGATGCCACCGCGCGAACCTTGACCCAAGACGCCAAAGGTGATCGTCTTGCCTTCGCCGAGGGCGTGGCCGTCGGGGATGTTGGCGTTCAGCAACGCTTCGAACGCAAGCGTCTGCTCGAGCTCGGTCTCCGCGACTTCCGGTATGGGGAAGAGATCTTCGGCAGTCTTGCCGAAAAATGTGTCCTGCGCCGCGACGCCGAACACGCCAGTCAATAGGACAAGAATCGAAATGAATATACCTATTTTGACTTTCATGGAAGCCTCCTATACTGAACCGATAGACCGAGATTCACAAGCGCCAGAACTGCGTCAAGCGCCCATGATTCAAAGCGCACACAGTTTAACAACAAATTACAATTGTGGCAAAAAATCAATGAGCAAAGAAATGCGCATAGAAGCGATCGCGCGCCACATGCCGGGGCAGCGCATCATTCCGGGTGCGCGAAGCAGCGGCAGTCGATCGCCAATTTGCCTTTGATGCGATTGCATTCGGCGCAGAGCAGCTGCAAATTGTCGTAGTGCGAGCGCCCGCCCTTGGCGATGGGGACGATGTGATCCAGCACCGTATTTTCCGCAGCGCCGCAATTGGCGCAGCAGTCGCCATATTCCGCCGCCAGGCGCTCAAACCAATCCGCATAATTAGCGCGCAGCAGCTGCCGTTCACGCCGCTTGAGCTGCGGCGGCACTGCCCGCTTGTACGCGCTTGATCGCGCTAGCGGCTCGGGGGTTCGGCCGCCACGCGCCATGAAACGAGCGAGGTCGCTATTCGGCCTGTGGCATTGGCAGCGGCGCGAGAGCCGCCCGCAGTAGGCGCAGTACATGGTTTTCCGTTTTCTGTCTTTGTCGAGCCCCTGCCCTAGCATAACAGAAGCACAGCGCCTGACCTGGCGCAATCCCTCTCGCGTAAGGGGTCAGACTTTGCAGCGCGCCGGCTTTCCGCTAGAGTGTAGCGCTATCCGCAGCTACCTGAGTTAGTCTCATGCCACCTCAAGTTCTGATCGCATCATACCTTGAGCCCGAGCACGTTGAGCGCATCCGGGCTGAAGTCCCGGCGGTGGATGTCGTCTATCGCCCGGACTTGATCGGCGCGCCGCGCTTCCAGGCCGACCATACCGCGCCAATGGAGCGCAGGCCGGGGCAAGAAGCCGAGTGGCGCGAATTGCTGGCGGAGGCCGAGATACTCTTTGATTTCGACCATACGCATCACGAAGATCTGCCGGCCCTCGCGCCTAAGCTTAAGTGGATCCAAGCAACCAGCGCCGGTATTGGCCAGGCGGTCAAGCGCTATGGCTATGATCGGCAGGGCTGGCGCTTCACGACCGCAAGCGGCGTACACGCGCGGCCGCTAGCCGAATACTGCCTGATGGCGATGCTGATGTTCATCAAGAACTACCCGGTGATGGACGCCCAGAAGCGGGCCCGCCACTGGCAACGCTTCAATAACTCTGAGCTGCGCGGCCTGACGGTCGGCATCGTCGGCTTGGGGCGCATCGGCCGCGATATAGCGCAGGTATGTAATACGTTTGGCATGCGCGTGCTTGCCTGCCGCCGCAGCGGGGCCAAGCCGCCGCAAACTGTCGACGCGCAATTCGCGCCAAATCAACTGGATGACATGCTGCCGCAAGCCGACTTTCTGGTCCTCTGCGCCCCGCATACGCCCGAGACCGATGGCTTGCTCAGCGCAAAGCGCATCGGGCTAATGAAGGCTGGGGCAGTTCTGATCAACATCGCTCGCGGCGCCCTGGTCGATCATTCCGCGTTGAAGCGGGCGCTGCGGGATGGGCGCCTGGGCGGGGCCGCGCTTGATGTCACCGACCCCGAGCCGCTGCCGGCGAACGACCCTCTTTGGGATATGCCCAATGTCATCATCAGCCACCATTCCGCCAGCACGGCCGATACCGAAAACGGCAAGCTGACGGAGCTCTTCATTCGCAACTTAAATCACTATCTCAATGGCGAGCCGCTGGAGAATCTGTTGGATATCAACCTGATGTATTAGCAGCGCGGCTGCGATTCGGCGCTTATTGCTGCTCGGCCAGGTACACGGGTTCGCCGCCGATCAGAGTAGCGTGTACGCCCCGATTCTCGTCCCAGATGACGATGTCGGCATCGGCGCCCGTTTGCAGCGAGCCTTTGCGCGGATACAGGCCGATGGCGCGCGCCGGCGCACTTGTAACCATGGGCAGCGCTTCCGCCAGCGAAAGACAACAGTAGTTCATCATATTCCGCAGCGCCTGCGACATGGTGAGCGTGCTGCCCGCCAAGCTGCCGTAACGATCGCGCGCGATGCCGTCTTTGACGACCACCTCCACAGCGCCCATGTCGAATTCGCCATCGGCCAGGTCGGCGGCCCGCATGGCGTCGGTGATCGCCAGCACACGATCAGCGCCGACCAGCTTCACCAGCAGTCGGATCACCGCTGGGTGCACATGGACGCCGTCGGGGATGACCTCCAAGTTCACCTGCGGGCGCTCGCTGGCGGCCACGAAGATGCCAGGCTGCCGGTGATGGATTCCCGCCATGCCGTTAAAGGTATGTGTGATCTGCCGAAGGCCGGCAGCGATGAATTCCAACGTGGCGTCATAACTTGCGCCGCTGTGCCCCATGGAAACGGTTATGCCGCGCTCAAGGGCAGCGCCTATCATTTCGCGGCCGCCTTCCAGCTCGGGCGCAAGCGTAATCAGCTTGATCAGACCTGTATCCAGCCAGGGCAGGTATTCTTCCGGCTGTGGCGCGCGCAAGTGTCTTTCCGGCTGCGAGCCGCGGAAGGCGGGGTTGAGGTAAGGTCCCTCGAGGTGCACGCCGATTAGCGGACTATGCGGTCGATCGGCGAATTCGCGCATGGCGGCCAGAGCGGCTTCAATCCGCCCGCGCGAGTCGGCCATGGTCGTGCCGAGGAAGCTGGTCACGCCCTGCCGCGCGACAAAATCGCAAAGCCCCTGCAGCGCCGTCGCTGACGCGTCCATCACATCGAAACCGCTGCTGCCGTGAAAGTGCAGGTCGATAAATCCGGGCAAGGCATAGCGGCCGCCAACGTCGAGGCGCGCGTCGCCCGGCTGGGCAGCGACTTCAGATGCGGGAAGCACCTCGCTTACTCGGCCCTCGCTGACAATCAGGGTGTGGTCGCTGATGAATTGACCATCTTGCCAGATGACGCCGTTTTCTATCAGTGTGCGCGACAAAATCGCCCTGCCTGTCTGATTGATTCGGTCGAGAGAGTATAGCACCTACTGCCTGCGCTTCTATGCGGGATACAGCCTTGCGCCAAATCATTTATTTTTCCAGGTAGGGCGCTTCTGCTACAATTAAGCTTCACCTCAGAATTCGCGGGGCATTTGCTATGGTTGCCGGCCAGCACACGTTGCGGGAAATCTTGAGCCAGCCGGATGTCTGGACTGAAGCGTTGACCGCATTCGACGCCGAGAATAGTCTCCTGCAATCATGGCTGGCGTCCGGCGCTTTCGACCATGTCATCATCACCGGCTGCGGCTCGACCTATTACCTGGCGCTGACCGCCGCTCGCCTCCTGCGCCAAGCCGGTTGTCATGCCGTCGCCTGCCCGGCTTCGGAGTTGCTGCTGCATCCGGAATCGATCTGCCTGCCCGGGCAACGCTATTTGCTGCTTAGCGTATCGCGCTCGGGCACGACTACAGAAACCCTTCGCGCTCAAGAACAATTCAAGGCGACCCAAGCTGGGTCGATTGTCACGATTACTTGCGACAGCAGCAGCCCGCTCGCGCAAAGGGCCGATGTCGTCATCGCCATCGACGCGGCGCAAGAGAAGAGCGTCGCCCAGACGCGCTCCTTCAGCAGCATGTTGGTCGCCGCGCAGCAGCTAGCCGCCCTGATCGCCGGTCAAGATATCGCCGCCAGCCGTCCGCAGCCCGCCTTCTGCCGCCACCTGCTGGAACGCTATGGCGACCTGGCTCGGTCGCTGGGCGAGAATGGCGGCATACAGAAGTTCTTCTTCCTGGGGTCGGATGCGCTTTACGGCATCGCCTGCGAAGCCATGCTCAAGATGAAAGAGATGTCGCTCTCATACAGCGAGGCCTATCACACGCTGGAGTTTCGCCACGGCCCGATGTCGATGGTCGGCGAGGACAGCCTGGTCATCGGCTTGATTTCACCGGAGGCCGCACGGCAGGAACATCGCGTGCTGAAGGAGATGGCGGAGATGGGCGCGACGGTACTGGCGATCGGGCAGGAACTCGGCGCGCATCAGCATCAGGTCGCGCTTCCGGCGGACCTGCCAGCCTGGTGTACGCCGGTCCTTTACCTGCCGGTTCTGCAATTGCTGGCTTACCATCGCGCCATCTACAAGGGCTGCGATCCCGATCAACCGCATCAGCTCAGCGCCGTCGTTTCACTGGATGACATTTGACAAACGTTTAGTACAAGGACAATGCAATTATGGCCGAAATTACCCTCTTTCCTCAACCGCGCCAACTGGAGCGCAAAACCGGCAACTTCACGATCAACCGGCATACGCGCATCTTCGCCGAAGACGCCGCGCTCGGCGAAATGCTGGCGGCATATCTGCGCCCGGCAACCGGCTTCGACCTGCCGGCGCACCCGTTGGACGATAACATAGCGGCCGACGCCCGCAACGCTATCTTGCTGGTAAGATCCGACGCCGTGCTTGGCGCCGAGCACTACGCGCTAAATGTAGAATCAGGCCGCGTCATCATCACCGCATCGCATGGCGGCGGCTTCCTGCATGGTATGCAGACGCTACGGCAATTGCTTTCCCCGCAGATTCTCTCGGATGAAACGGTAGCGGACGCAGCGTGGACGCTCCCTTGCGTACATATAAACGACGCGCCCGCATTCGGCTGGCGCGGCCTGCATCTTGATGTCTGCCGGCACATGTTTCCCTTGGCCTTCATCAAGAAGTTCATCGATATGCTGGCCTTCTACAAATTCAATATCTTCCATTGGCACCTGACCGAAGACCAGGGTTGGCGCATTGAGATCAAAAAGTATCCGCGCTTGACCGAGGTCGGCGCTCAGCGGGCGGAGACTGTCGTAGCCAGAACTTGGGATCAATATGACGGCGTCCCGCATGGCGGCTTTTACACGCAGGATGAGGTGCGGGAAGTGGTCGCCTACGCCGCCGAGCGCGGCATCACCGTCATGCCGGAGATCGAGCTACCCGGGCACGCTGTTGCCGCGCTGACAGCTTATCCGGAGTTGGGCTGCGTCGGCGAGGGCTACGAAGTGCGCCGGACTTGGGGCATCGCCGAAGACATCTTCTGCGCCGGCAAGGACGAGGTCTTCACCTTCTTGAAAGATGTATTGAGCGAAGTGCTGGAGCTCTTCCCTTCAAAGTACATTCACATCGGGGGCGACGAAGCGCCGAAATCCCGCTGGGAAGCCTGCCCGGCTTGTCAGGAGCGCATCAACGCCGAGGGGCTGGCCGATGAGCACGAGCTGCAAAGCTGGTTCATCCGCCAGATTGAAGCCTGGCTGAACGAACGCGGGCGCAATCTGGTGGGCTGGGACGAGATTCTTGAGGGCGGCCTGGCGCCAAACGCCACCGTCATGAGTTGGCGCGGCAGCGACGGCGGCATCGCCGCAGCCAATGCCGGCCACGATGTCATCATGACGCCCAACACCTACTGCTATCTGGACTACTACCAATCCGAAGACACCGACAGCGAGCCGTGGGCGATACCGGCAATTCTGCCTTTGAAGCAAGTCTGGCAATACGAGGTTGTGCCCAAGCAAATCACTGCGGACAAGCGGCATCATATTCTGGGCGGCCAAGGCAATATCTGGACCGAGTACATGCCGCATGCCGACCATGTCGAATACATGGTGTTCCCGCGCGCCATCGCCATCGCTGACGTGCTTTGGCATCATCCCGAGCAGCGGGATTACGACGCCCTGGTCGCGCGTTTGCGGCGGCATTTGCCCGCGCTGGATATCATGGGCGTCAATTACCGGCCGCTTGACGACTGAGCGCAGGCCGCGAGGAAACTATGCACTTGCAAGCGGAAATCGCCCAACAGCCAGCCGTCATTGAGCGCTTGCTCAACGACGGTCGAGCCGACACGGAAGCAGCAGCGGCGGCCATCCGCGACTTTGACCCGCCATTCGTATGTATCGCGGCGCGGGGCACATCGGACAACGCAGGCTGTTACGCGCAATACCTTTACGGCCATGCCCTGCGCCTGCCGGTGATGTTAGCCACGCCGTCGCTGCATACGGTTTATGAGAAGCCGGCGGACTTATCGAAGGCGCTCGTCATCGGCATCAGCCAGTCTGGCAAGGCGGAAGATGTTCGAGCGGTGCTGACCGATGCGCGGCGAGGCGGCGCGCTGACGCTGGCGATCACCAACTTCGACGATTCGCCGCTGGCGCAGGCGGCTGAGCTGCACCTGCCATTACGAGCGGAGCGCGAATTCAGCGTGGCCGCCACCAAGACTTACACGGCGCAACTGACCGTCATCGCCATGCTGGCGAGCGCGCTGGCGAATGAGCAGAAGCGGTGGGACGCGCTGGCTGCCCTGCCGGGTCTGGCCCGGGAAACACTACGGCACTGTGAGCGAATCGCCGACTGGACCGAGCGTTACCGCTACAGCGACAAGCTGGTCACGCTGGGGCGCGGCTTCAATTACGCCACCGCCCGCGAAATCAGCCTGAAGGTCAAGGAGCTGACCTATATCGCCAGCGAGGGATATAGCGAAGCCGACTTTCGCCACGGGCCGATTGCGGCGATCGACCGCGGGCATCCGGTCATTTTAGTAGCGCCGCAGGGCAAAACGCTCGCGGGTATGGCGGATATGACGAAGGACCTAAACGAACGAGACGCCGAGACGCTGATCATCAGCAATGACGAAGATTTGCTGCGCGCCGGGACACAAGCCCTGCCCATCCCCGCTGTGCCGGAATGGCTGAGCCCCATCTTGAGTGTGATGCCCGGGCAAGTCTATGCCATGCAGCAGGCGCTGGCGCGCGGCTACGAGGTCGATAATCCGCGCGGATTATCCAAGGTGACGATTACCGAATAGCGCGAAGCCCTCAGCTTCAAGTCTTCGGCAGCAACAGTGACGCTAACTCGCTCAGAAGCCCAATTCGATATTTCACCGAAGGCAAGCTGAGGTCGTGGACAGCGCCGGGGCAAAAGTGGCAGAAGCTGATGCCGGCGCGCAAGCAGCCTTCGCGGTCGTGGCTGAGCGAGTCGCCGACATACAATACCTCTTCGGGGCCGAACTCAAGCTGTTCCAGGGCCATCTCAAAGATTCGACCATCCGGCTTGGCCAGGCCGACCTCCTCCGAGATCAGCAGCGGATCGAAACGGTCGCTCCAGCCGCCGCCGCCAAACGCCCGCGCTGGGAATCGCTGTAGCCATTGGTGATCATGCCTAGCCGGAAATGTTTCGCCAGACCCGCCACCGCTTCTCTTGCGCCGGGATTGAGCGCCGACGAAGCGCAGAAGCCCGCCCAGAAGCTTGAGGCAAACGCGGGCGCTCGGCTCACATCCAGGTCGAAGCGCGCCAGGAAGTCGCGCCAGCTCAACTCGATGACTTGAGCGCGTGCGCCGTCCAATAGCCGGAGCTGATCGCCGCGAAAGTCTGCGTGAAATCGGTCGGCATTGACATCAAGAGCCCGGCGCCGCCAAGCGTACGCCGCAGCGCTTCCGCCTCGCAACCACTTAGGTTAAAGAGCGTATCGTCCAGATCAAACAGGATTGCTCTTATCATTGCGCGCGACATCTTCTTGGCAAGTACGCGAATTGTGTCAGCTTGAAGGATCCATGCTAGCGAGAAAGCCGGCGATGAATCCGGTTTCGCCGTTGTCAAAACGAATCTCATACCATTCGCCCGTGTCATCAATGACCCGCATCTCCTGCCCCCGCTCGTAGACGGTCAGGATGTCACAAGTCGTAGTCGGACAGGCGCGGATGTTGGCGCCACGGTCGCCCACGACGAAATAGGCAAGCACCGTCCGGTTGCGGTCCAGGGCGGTCACCAGATCTTCCATTTTGCCGGCGAATCTATCCAATTCGCTTTCGATCTGCGGTTTCACCGGGTTATCCTCATCGGCGATACCAAGGAAGCGGTGCAGGAAGAGCGCGACAAAGTCGCCCTGAATTTGGTTCATCATCAAGCTGAATTCAACCGCTTCATTGCAGTGCGGCAGATGCTGCCAAACTTCACTACGCCAATCGATATAGGCAAAGACATACTCGATGAACTCTTCCGGACTGATTACGGCCAGGGCCATAGCGCCGTTATCTTGAAAGCCAATCAAGATGCCCGGCGCGAGAATGGCCAATTGCTCATCAGAGCAAGCAGCGGCGACATCATCGAGTGATTGAGACGTCAGCGCGCCGCCCTCGAGGTCAGCCTTCAGATCGTCGAACCGAGCGGCCAGGCGCGACTTTCCGAAATCCATGGGTTCCTGCATCCAGACACGGTCGCTGTCCGCCAATCCCAAGGCGGCGACAGCCACGGCATCTCCGCTAACCTGGCTCATCAGCCAGCCGATCTCAAAGGCTTCGGCGCAGCGGGGCAAGTCGTCGTTCAAGCCCAGGCGCCACTCGTACTGCCTCTCGACCAGGTAGCGCAGCAAGGTGGCGCTTCGTGTGCGCGTCCCTTGCACCAGCAGCGCGTCAAAGCCGGATTCGAGCCGCTGCAGCGTCTCGAGATCAGACGCGGAACAGGACGCGAACTTGCCATCGCTGGCCTGCGCCGCCGGCGTCAACAGCAGCACAAGCAGCAAACTCATCAGGACAGACTTCATCACGTTAGAGCCTCATTCAGTTCTTGTTAGCCAGTGCGCCTATCCTAACTCAGAAAGGCGCGACGCGAAAATCGCAGGTGGGCAAGCCATGCCGTATCCCCCTAAACGCGCTAATATTGTGTCACTCATCTGAAAATAAAAGGAGCGCCCCATGTCCAGCGAGCGATTACAAGGTTTCCAACAGATTCTGGGTCAAGACGCCGATTTGGCCTTCATCCCGATTTCTTCCGACTTGCAGTACTTGACCGGCGTCCCGCGTGATTTCCCCAATTACGGACACGTCATCCACCCGGGCGACTGGCTGGAAGGCGCCTGGATCACGCCGCATCACGCGCCGGTGCTGCCCCTGCCGCGCATGACGGCCGAGTTCGGCGGGCTCAGCCGGCTGGAAGGCATAGACCTTCGCGTTCTGGGCGATTGGGATGTGCCGGCGGAGATGGTCAAGCGCATCCTGGACGACTTCAATCTGCCGGATAATCCACGCGTAGCCATCAGCGACTTTACCAAGGGCGAGACGGTATCGCATTTGCAGCCGCTGCTGCCGGGCGCGACCTGGCTCTCGGCAACCACGCTGCTGCGGCCCATGCGGGTCATCAAATCAGAGGCGGACATTGAGCTGCTGAAGCAAGCGGGGCGCATCACGGAAGCCGCATTCGCCGATACGCTCAAGTCGCTGCGGCATGGCATGACCGAGCTGGAAATCGTGGAAGAGGTCAATTATCAGCTGCGGAAACACGGCTCGCTGGGCCAATCGTTCACGACCTCGCTGTATAACTCGGGGCCCGATCACCCGCTGCTCTTCGGCGCGCGCATGGAAAGCTGGCATCGGGCGCTGGATCCGCCGGTGTCGATATTGTTCGACTTCGGCGGCATCTATGAGGGTTGGTGCTACGACTTCGGTCGCACGGTATTCTTCGGCGAGCCGGATGAAGAGGCGCAGCGGGTTTACGACGTCATGATGGCGTCACAGGCGGCGGGAATCGCAGCGCTCAAGGCGGGCGAAGCGACCACGAGCGATGCCGACGCGGCGGCACGAAAAGTGATTGAAGACGCCTGCTATGGCGAGGCCTTCCGGCATCGGCTGGGGCATGGCATCGGCATGGATGTGCATGAGCCGCCTTTCTTGACCAAAGGCGATGAGACGCCGCTGGAAGATGGCATGTGTTTCACGATTGAGCCGAGCATCATGCAAATCAACAGCTATTCGTCGCGGGTCGAGGATATTGTGGTGGCGCGTCCCGGCGGCGGGGAGAAGCTGACCAATGGCTGGCAGGAGTTGATCGTGGTGGATTGACATTTTCGCCACAGAGGCGGAAGAACGTGAGAACACAGTAAATTATGGTAGTTTACGATGAGTTGTGCCTGTCTCGCTGAAAGAGCATTGGCGCTGAGTTTTCTACCACAAAGACACAAAGGTCACAAAGCGGTTACGCTCCGCGGACGTACCACTCAACGCGAAATCTGTAGGGGCGACTCTGTGAGTCGCCCGATATTGTATCATCCAGTAAACTGAGACATCCCTTACGGTATGCAAACAATTCTCTGGTAAGTTGGATATTGTTTTTTGGTCGATTTATACAATGTTAGAGTTAGACCAAATGGAAAATGCAGGCCAACAAGAGCAGATAATGCAGCACTTGAAGCAGCACATGTCCTTCTACCGCGCCTGTCTTGGTTTAGCGGTACTGATAATAGCCTTTTTTGTTGGACTTATTTTGTTTAGGCGACATCATGATGACTTCGGATTGAACCTGTTTACGGAGTTGCTAGGGATCGCGGTCACGGTGGCGGGGATCGACGCATTGCGTGCATATCGTACCAGAGAACGGAGTATTGAAGAGTTGAAAATAGATCTAGTAATTGATACGCGAAGCCGATCCAACCACAATGCAGTTCGTGCAGTAGAGCAGTTGCGCAAGCGCGGGTGGCTGACTGGGGATTCTGGACTGCTTAAGGGAGAGAAGTTGCTCTGGGCGAATCTGAAAGGCGCAAACCTATATGGCGCAAATCTGAACAATTCTGATTTAATGTACGCTAAACTCAGCAAAGCCGACCTACGGCATGCGGACATGAACGGTGCGCAACTCTTCAATGCGAAAATGAACAAGTCGTACCTAATGCATGCAAAACTAGATGGCGCTAATTTGAACAAGGCACATCTGAGGGGAGCGTTTTTGCATCATGCGAGCCTTCAAAACGATACTGAGTTGATAGAAGCGAAGATGGAAAACGCCGAGCTGTACGACGCGAAGCTAAACAATGCTTCCTTGTTTCGAGCTGAATTACCTGGTGCAAAGTTGCGAAACACGATTTTGCATAGAGCGGACATGAGTTCTGCAAACCTCATAGCAGCTGACATGTATGGCGCTGACATGGAAGGCGCCAAAGTGACCGGCCTGCGACTTTATCCGGAACACCATTTTCGTAATATGCTAGCAGACGACAGCACATTACCGGACGGCAGTCCTTACACTGACGATTTGACGGAAGAGGATTTCGACAGATTTACCAATCGAGATAATCCGCAATTTGACCAAACTCTTCTCGACGTAAAGGAGCAGCGGGCCAAACTTGGACTTGAGGACTGAAGCTCTATGCATATGCCGCCAATTTCGCGTCGTATGACATGGCGCTGATCGGCGAAACTCTCTGTGTCTCTGTGGCAATAGAGCATGGCGGGAGAGCCAAGGCTCACCCCTACGAATTGCCGCGAGTGAATATCAGCCCCCCACAATCGTATGCGATTGCTCGCGCATGTATTGCTGCAGGTAGTAGTAGCTGCCGGAGGCTTTGTTGCTGCCGGTGCTGCCTTTCCAGCCGCCGAAAGACTGGTAGCCGGGCCAGGCGCCGGTGGTCGCCCCCGTGGCGCGATTGACGTAGAGCACGCCGGCCTCGATATTGTTTAAGAACCACTCGGCTTCGTCGTCATCTTCAGTGTAGATGCCGGCGGTCAATCCCAGCGCGACGCCGTTCGCCAGCCGCATCGCCTCGTCCCTGCCCTCGACGCCGCGCACGGCCACGATGGGCGCGAACATCTCGTGCTGCCAGAGGCGGTGATCATCGGGCAGGTCCGCCACCACGGTGGGCGCGACGAAGTAGCCCTTGTCGATCGGCAGCGTCTCGCCGCCGGTGAGGATTTTGCCGTCGCCCAGCTCGCTGACGTAGCTCTGATAAGCCTCATAGGCGGCTTCACCGATGATGGGACCCATGTAAGTATCGGCTTCGGTGGGGTCGCCGACGGCGACATCGGCGGCCAGGTCAACCAGCTTGCTCAAGAGTTCGTCTTTGACGGATTCATCGACATAAACGCGCGAGCAGGCGGAGCACTTCTGGCCGGTCAAGCCGAAGGCCGAGCGCATGACGCCCAGCGCCGCTTTGTCGAGGTCGGCATTGGCGGTGACAATAGCCGGATTCTTGCCGCCCATCTCGGCGATGACCGGGCGGAAATAGCCTCCGGCCGTGCTGAAGTTTCTGATGATGCTCATGCCGACATCATAGCTGCCGGTGAAGGTCAAGCCGGCCAGATCGGGATTGGCTGTGAGCGCGATGCCCGGGTCGTCGCCGCCCAGCACCAGGTTAAAGACGCCGGCCGGTATGCCCGCGTCGACCGCGCATTGGGCAATCATAAAAGCGGTGAGCGAGCCTTCGGCGGCCGGTTTGAGTACGACGGTGTTGCCGGCGATCAGCGCGGCGCCAGTGGGCCCGCCGGTGAGCGCGGCCGGGAAGTTGAATGGCCCGATCACACCCCAGACGCCGTAGGGCTTGAGTACGCTGCGGTTGAAGTGCTGGTCGGTCTCGCTGAGCAGCTGGCGGTCGAAGCCCTGGTTGTCCTTCATGGCGTCAACGCAGTAGCGGATCAAGTCGGCGGCTTCTTCGACATCGCCAATGGCCTCCAGGCGATTCTTGCCGATCTCCATGCTGACGACCGCGGCGATCTCAAAAAGGCGCTCGCTGATCAGGTCGGCAAAGCGATTGACCAGCTCGGTACGCTCCTGCCAGGGTGTATCGCGCCAGCCGGGGAAAGCCGTTTTTGCCGCCGCCACCGCCCGATCGACATCGGCGGGAGCAGCCCGCGCAAACCTGCCCAACAGCCAGTCGGTATTGATTGGGGAGCGCCCCTCGAAGGTGCCCGCGCCCTCAACCCACTTGCCGTCAATGTACAGTTGGTATGACTTGCCCAGATTCGCTTTGAGCGCGGCCACATCTTCTTCAAAGTATTCGTGCAGCAGCGGGTCAGGGCTGCCCAGGGTGGAATAGGTTACTTTGATGTGCTTGCGTTCTTTAGACATGAAAGCCTCCAGTCATTCGACGCGCGGACGCTTAGATCTATTCTACTAGCAACTGGGCGCTTCCGTCACGCGCCAGACGGTGATCCAGCCCTGCGTCCCGTGATAATCGACGAGGAACCAGCCCGGCGTTCGATCAAGCGCCGTCAGCGTAACATTTGCCGGCAGCCAGCCATATATTTCGTCGCCATTGGGATCCTGGAATCGGATGAGATCGCCATCGGGTCCATCGCGGAAGTTCACGATGGTATCGGTCGTGACCATGCAATTTTTCAGGCTGGCGGCGGATGGCGCAGGCTTGGTCGGAATCGGCATTGGCGCGCCACTGCTGACCAGCGTGAGCGTACCCGCGCGATCGATCGCAGCGCAGATGAAGCCATCGCGCAGCTCCGACGGCCAGGGAATCGCCGCATTCGGGGTGACAGTCGAATCAATGAAGTATATACCGCCCCGCCCCCGCTCCGGCGGGAAGCAAATCTCGACAGCCTGATCGGCATAGCCCCATACGTCAACCGCGTCCAGCAAACCGGCATCCAGCACCCATTGAATCCCAATAGCAGAGTGGTCGCGCCGCTGGCACTGCACGCCGCTGGTAAGGCCATAGGCGGCCCAAACCCCATAGCCCTGCGCCACCAAGTCCTGGCAGGTGTGGGCGACCGGGGGCGGCATTTTCGGCGCAGTCGCTTTCTGGTCAGTGGAGTTGGATTCCGCTGGCTTACTGATGAAGTATTCGATAGCGCCGGCGTCGCAATTGCTGGAGCCGCGCGTGAACACGCTTTGATTGCGCTGGTCGCGTTCCTCGCAGTAGGTAGCGTCGGCTTTGTCAATGGCGGCGCTATCGGGCGAAAGCAGGTAATAGCCGCCGGCGTAGTTGCTATACGCAACATATCTGCCGAGGTCGCCTCTATTTAAGGTATCGGCGCTGCCCAGGGTCTGTGCGCCCAGGCAGGCAGCATCGGTGGCTAGGCTGCCAACTGCGCTCAAGCTGGCTGACCCGTCGACATAACATCCGCTGCTAATTATGCTGTTGCGGATGCTGATGTTGCTGGTGCTGTTGCCGCTCGCGCCTATGGTTGGTCCTC
>JAGWBC010000076.1:0-10196 GCA_021296115.1 Anaerolineae bacterium
CACCGCACCAAAATTCTACAAAAATAGTGCAAGTTGTGCTAGCTTCTGCTTTGATTCATTGAGGGGTTGTGAAAGTAGTAGAACACAGAGGGCACAGAGAAAGAATGGTTGCTTTGTTGGTGACGCGCGCAGCCAGTCCACGTCCGGCGCAGCCAACTCTGTAGAACTTGAGCCGGTCGCAGAACTCAGTCCATTTACTCGGTGTACTCGGTGGTAAGCATTTCGCATCCCCGCTTTCACCGACTGTTGCGGATGCGCCTCAAACTGCTACACTGTAATTGTATCGCAATTGCAGGGAGCCGAATGTTAGGCGAGGCATCCACCCAGATCCGCGTGGTCAAAGCCGACGCGAAGGACCTGGTCGACTTGTCCGATTTCATCAAGCCCTTCGTGGCCAACGGCGACTTGCTTCCCCGTACCTTCGACGAATTGGAAGACCTGTTGGAGACCTCCTTTATCGCCCGGCTCGATGGCCGCATCGTGGGTTGCGCCGCGCTCGAAATCTACAGCAAGAAACTCTGCGAGATCCGCAGCCTGGCGGTCAACCCCTCTGCGCAGGGCTTGGGAATCGGCAAGCAACTGGTGGCCGCTTGCGTTGACCTGGCGCAGCGCGAGGGCATTTACGAGATCATGGCCATCAGCGTGGCGGAAGACTTTTTCAAATCCTGCGGCTTCGACTTCACCCTGCCCAACTTGAAAAAAGCCTTCTTCCTGCAGACCCGCGACGAAATGTAAGCCAGTCCCATTCATCGCAATGAAAGTCGACGTATTGACCCTCTTCCCCGACATGTTCAGCGCCGTCATGTCCGAGAGCATGATGTGGAAAGCGCGCGACCGCGGCTTGCTCGATTTTCGGGCGCGCGACATACGCGACTTTGCCCAAGACAAGCACCGCCAGGTCGACGACAGCCCCTATGGCGGCGGCGGCGGCATGATCCTAAAGCCGGATGTGCTGGTGCGCGCAATCGAGTCCGTCAAAGGGGATGCCGACACGCCCGTGATCCTGCTCTCGCCGCAGGGGCGCAAGCTGACGCACGCGGTCGCGGCCGAGCTTTCACGGCTGCCGCGCCTGATTCTGGTCTGCGGACGCTACGAGGGCGTGGACGAACGCGTCCGCGACTTGGCCATCAGCGATGAAATCAGCATCGGCGATTATGTGCTGACCGGCGGCGAGCTGGCGGCTATGGTGCTGATTGACGCCGTGGTGCGGCTGATCCCTGGCGTACTCGGCGCGGAAGGCGCGCAGCACCGCGACAGCCATGCCGATGGACTGCTGGAGGGCCCGCATTATACGCGTCCGCCAGAATTCCGCGGCATGGGCGTGCCCGATGTGCTGACCAGCGGCCACCACGCCGACGTCGAGCGCTGGCGGCGGCAAGGCGCGCTCAAGCGCACCTGGCAGCGCCGGCCCGATCTGCTGGCGAGCGCCGAACTCAGCGACGAAGACCGCGCTTACCTGGCGGGGTTGGAAGCGGGAAAAGCGGACTAAGCGCTGCCTTCTTCAAGACCGGCTTGATCGCCCTCGGCGAAAGCCAGCGCGCGTCGGTCGCCGCCCTCAGGGTCGAGCATGGCGCCCACGCTGTCCTCGCGGATGACGCGCCCGCCGTCGAGCAGCAGCACGCGGCTGCCGATGCGGCGCGCTTGCTCAATCGAATGCGACACCCAGATCATGGTCAGATTCGTCTGCTCGCGCAGGCGCATTAGCGAGTCCTCCACGCGGCTGGTGGCGATGGGATCGAGCGACGAGGTCGGCTCGTCCAGCAGCAGCAAAGTAGGATTCAGGGCCAGGGCGCGGGCGATGGCCAGACGCTGCTCCTGCCCGCCGGACAAGTCGGCCGCCGCTTTGTCCGCCAGCTCGGCTTCCAGCGACACCTGCTTCATCAGCGCAAGGACCTCGTCTCGGCTCAGGCTCTCGCCCTGCAAGCGCGCGCCGAAAGCGATGTTGTCGGCCACGCTGCCCTCGAAGGGCGCCGTCTTCTGGAACATCATGCCGACCTGGCGGCGCAGCTCGGTCACGGGCAGGTCGTAGATCGACTGTCCATTGAGCTGGATGCTGCCGGCGTCGATGTCATTCAGCCGGTTGATACAGCGCAGCAGCGAACTCTTGCCGCTGCCGCTGGGGCCGATGACGACCAGCAGCTCGCCGGCGGGCGCCTCAAGCGAGACATCGCGCAGGACGGTCGCGCCGCCGCGCTTGAGGCTCAGGTTGCGGATGGAGAGTTTGGACATGGGCGGCTCCACGCGTGGCGTTCAGTCGCTCAATTGTAGCGCAAGGCTTCGTGCGCGCGTACCAATAAATCAGCGCACATGGTAGACTAACCTGAACATGCAAGGTGAGAAGAAGAGGACGAACCATGCAAATGATCATGACATGCGCCGAGGAATCCCGCCACGTAGCCGAAACGCTGGCGGGCACCTTCAAGCCGGCCGATACCTTCTTCCTGATCGAAAGCAGCCTGCCCGACTACGGCGGCTGGAGCGGCGAGGCGGTCAAGACCGCGGCGGCAGGCGGTTCTTTTTCGCCTTATCTGGCGCACTTGCAGTCCGCGCCTCGCGCCAAAATCCTCTTCATTCGCAAGCCGCTTTCCGAGGGCAAGAACTTCTTCGTTGCGGTCACAAATCAAGAGACGCCGCGCATTTATCACAGTCAACTTGCTGACTACGACGAATTGCTGCAGCTAGACATCAGCAGCCTGGCCGCGGACGAGACGCCGCGCATCAACGGGCGCGAGCTGGCCGAGATCGACGAGCTTTATACCGTCTGCACCAACGGCCGGCACGACCCCTGCTGCGCCGCGCATGGCACGCCGGTTTATCACGAGCTGGCGGCGCAGGCCGGCGCCGAGCGCGTCTGGCAGACCACGCATATCGGCGGCCATCGCCTGGCGGCCACGCTGATCGCCTTTCCGCAGGGCATTGTCTACGGCCATGTCGATCCGCCTGATGTCGAGGCAATCGTGAGCAATCAGCGCGCCGGTTATCTGCTGACGCACAAATATCGCGGTCGCGGCGCTTACGCCGGGCACGCCTTGGATGCCGCGGCGCACCAAGCGGCTGGCGCGGCTGAAGCGGTCATTCGCGAGCGTACGCGCCACTATCGCCTGGATGACCTGCGCTTGCAGGAGGTGCAGGACTTGGGCGCCGACCGGCAGCGCGTCGCATTCCTGGACGCCGATGGCGGCGCCCACTGCGCCGAGGTGACAACCGGCATGTCCGCGCCGCGCCTGACCTCCTGCGGCGATGCGCCCAAACCCATGCCGCAGCATGACGTGCTCGTCGTCGCTGCTGACTAGGCTGGCGAAGAAGTGAAGCGATGACGCGATTTCCCGTCGAGGGTCCCCCCAAGCCGCCCTGGATCGTCCGGCTGCTGCGCTTGGCTATCTTGGCTTTTGCCGCGCTGTCGCTGGTGGCGCTGAGCCTGGCCATCGGGCTGATCGGCTTGCAGATGGCGCTCGAAGACCGCATCGTGCCCGGCGTCAGCATCGCCGAGGGAGACATCGGCGGCCTGACCCGCGCCGAGGCCATCGCCGCGCTTTCAGCCCAGTACGGGGGCGTCGAAGCAGAAGTTTACGCCTTCTACGATGGCGAGCGCAGCTGGACCGCGACCGCGGCTGAGCTCGGCTTGAGTCTGCCGGCCGCAGAACTGGTCGAGCGCGCCTACGCCATCGGCCATGCCACCGACGGACGCCGAAGCCTGCGCGAACGGGCCGACGCCTGGTTCAGCGGCGCCAATCTGCCCCTGACCCTGGCCTTTGACGAAAGCGTGGCGCGGGACTTCATTGCGCGGCTGGCGGACGAAGTCAACCGCGAAGGCCATGACGCCACGCTAAGCCTTGAGGGCATGAACGTCGTGGTCAGTCCCGGCGTCAGCGGACGGCGGCTGGATCAGGCCGCAACCTTATCTGCGCTGACAGAGCTGATCCTGACTACTTCCGATCGGCGCGAAGTCGATCTGGTGATACACGAAAGCCCGCCGCGTCAATGGAACATCATGGAAGCGGCGGCGCTGGTCGACGTCGCGCTGTCGACGCCGCTGCAATTGGTGGGCGATCTGCCCGATGGCCAGATGCTGCCGCCCTGGGTGGTCACGCGCGAGCAGATCATGGCTGGGCTGAGCGTGACGCTGAGCGGGGCAGGGCAGAACCGGCGCTTTGACGTCAGCGTCGACCTGAGCGCCTTCGCGCCCTTCCTGACGACGCTTGCGCCCACCCTGGGCAAACCCTCCGCCGAAGGCCGCTTCGACTTTGACCCGGCCACTGGCCAGCTCACGCCGCTGACGCCGTCCAGAGAAGGGCGCGCACTGGATGTCGCGGAGACCATCAGGCGGTTGGAAGCGGCCGTATTCGACCCGCTGAATCGCCGCGTCGCCATGTACTTCAAGACGCTGCAGCCGCGTTATCCCCACGGCGTCAGCGCTGCTGAGCTGGGCATCACCGAACTCGTGTCCGAGGCGACCACCTACTACTGGGGCTCCTGGCAGAACCGCCGCAGCAATATCGCCCTGGGCGCCGGCAAGTTGCACGGCATCATCGTCGCGCCCGGCGAAGAATTCTCCTTCAATCACCACCTGGGCGATATCACGCCCGAAGCCGGCTACCTGGAAGGCAGCGTCATCCTGGGCGGCGCCACCGTCACCGGCATCGGCGGCGGCATCTGCCAGGTGAGCACGACCATGTTCCGCGCGGCGTATAACGGCGGCTACGCTGTCACCGAGCGCAACAGTCACGGCTATCGCGTCGGCTACTATGAATACGCCGGCGCCGGGCCTGGCTTGGACGCCGCCATCTGGCAGCCCGAAGTCGACCTGCGCTTCCAGAATAACACGCCTTATCACCTGCTGATCGAGAGCGCCTTCCTGGGCGCGCAAGACGCCCTGCAATTTCGCATTTACAGCAGTCCCCACTGGCGCACGGTCATCGAGCCGCCCATCATCCGCGATATTGTGCCGGCGCCGCCCGATGCCTACATTGAAGCCGCCGACCTGGCAGTGGGCCAAATGCGCCAGATCGACTACTCGGCCGATGGCGCCGATGTCTGGGTCTACCGCAATGTCTACGATACGGCCGGCAGCCTAATCAAGCGCGACCATGTATTCACCCGTTTCCAGCCCTGGCAGGCCGTCTTTGAAGTCGGGCCCGGCGATCCGCGCCTGAAAGTTGAGGACGAAGCCGCAGACGACGGCATCGCGCCGGTCGGCGAATCCGGCTGAGCCGAGTCTTTATTGCGCTTGCAGGGGTGTCTTCAGGAAGGTCTGCTGCGGACGAGAGCCCTACGACCCTCGCCCGTCAGTATTTCGTCTAGGCCACCGGCATGGCGCGCGCCGGCTCCACGAAGCCTTTGAGGATTTTCTCCAGCGCCATGGTATGGCTGCAAACGCCGCGTTGAGCGAAGAATGAGGCGGTGCTGGCCCAGACGCCGTGGTCGTAGGTGACGCGGTGTTCCTTGTTGTAGCCCTCGAAGCGGCAGTCGAAGCTGGCGATGCGAATGCGGTCGCGCTCTTGGGCGTAACGATGGGCCTTCTCCACATCGCTGACAATATTTTGTCCCGGCGCGTAAGGCACGGGCTGGCGCTTCAGCAGGGGCTTGAGCAAGATTTCCAAAGCCATGATATGCGGGCAGATCTGGTAATGCGAAAAGCCGGAGCAACTGCAAGACCAGCCGTCTTCATCAAGGCTGACGCGGTGGCTGCTGTTGGCGCCGCTGAAGTCCACGCCGAGGCTGATAAAGGTCGCGCGTTCCGGCTGGCTGGCATAATCGCTGGCTTTTTGAATTTTGTTAATCATACTCGCGTCCATTTCGATCCTTTCACCTATAAGACGCCGTCATAAAATGAAAAAAACGCGGGGGTGGCTTTGTCGGTCACACCGCGCGTTTGCTTGTCTTGCCGTATGAAACACTGTCGTCGTGGCATCGTTGGCATCATCCTGTTTCATCTACCTTAAAGTTTAAGTTGGCGTTAAGCAAAAGTCAATCAGAAACTGGCGTAATTCCGGCTGATTCTGTCCAATTTGCACAAGGTAAGCTCGCGCTGATTTTGGCGTTATTTCCGCCTATGGCATGCTCGCTTGCGGCGCCTCAACCGGGATGAGACCCAGCGTCAGCGATTCGACATAGATACAGTGTCGCCAGGGTATTGATACGTCGGCGGCGGATAGCGCGGCTTCGCTCAATTCCACGTCCGCGCCGCGGATGAGGGCGAAAGGCGTCGCCTCGTTTCGCTCGCCCATGACCACTTGCGCGCATGCCGCCAGCGAGTCGGCCACGCCAATCTGCGTCACCGCCATGGGGTTGCCAAACAGGTCCATCTTGCCGCGCTCGTCTTTGATGGGTTGGAAACCGGCTGCGGCGATGGCGATGCCAGTCGTGCCATAACGCCCGGGCATCAGCCAACTGTCGCTGAGGATGAGGCCGATGCGGCAGCGCAGACGCCGTTGCAGCGCCTGGCGGATCGCCTCGGCAGTCTCGAAGGGTTTCTGCGGCAGCAGCACGACTTGGCCGCTGGGGATGTTGGAGCGGTCCAAACCGGCGTTGGGCGAGATAACGCCGCCTTTTGAGGTCAACAGAAATCCCAGCTTGATCCCGCCGAAGATATGCTCGGCTTCCTCCAGGACCAACTGGGCCACGGCGGCATCCATCTGGTAGCGCCGCGCCAGTTCCTCGGCCTTGGGGGTTTTCTCGATGTCAGCGAGGTTGAGGGTGCGGCCGCTGGCGATTGAGGCGTATTTGCTGGAAATCGCCAGAACATCGCCGTCTCGCAGCGAAATCTGGGCGGCCTTGAGGCTGGCGACCAGCGTAGCGACCAGATCAAAAGGTCGGTTGCGCACCGGCGCGCTGATTGGGGTGACGCTCAATGATTGCGGCATAGAGTCTTCATCCTGTTTTGCAGTGGCCCACGACAATTATTCTACAATATATATGCCTTGCGACCGCTGGCGAAAGCGCTGCCTGCTGGCGGGCTAGCTCTCCGTCGCAGCCAGGACTAAGACGCGGTCGCGCTGCGAATCGGCCAGCGCCAGTAATCGTCCGTCCGGGCTGAAGGCAACTGCGCTGGGCGAAATGTCGAATGTCGTCGCGCTGCCGTAGGGGCTAAGCGCGTTCGCCAATTGCAGCTGCCCGGCGCCGCTCGGCCTTTCGACAGCCAGCGCCAGCAACACTTCAGCGCCGGCCAACGCCTGCGGACGGAAAGCGAACTTTTTGAGCAGCGCCCCGTCCAGATGGTAGATTCGCTGCTCGACGCCGCTGGCGACGTCGAGCTGGCGCAGGCTGTCGCCGCTGCTGTAGACGAAGTCGCCCAAGCTGGCCGCGGGCGATGCTGCCACCGAGCCGTGGCCGCGCAGCGGAATCAAGGGCTTCGCAAACTGCAGTTCACCTGAATCGGCTGCGTAGACCCAGAGGGCAGCGCGCCCGGCGCTGGTTGATTCACCAGTGACGGCCAGCCAGCGGTCGTCGGCGCTGTAAGCCAGGCTGGACAAAGGATAGGGATAGCGCTGGTGCAGCGCGAGGCGGCTGCCTTCGGGCGCCGTCGCATCCATCGTCCACACCTTGAGCGTCCCGGCACGGCGCGCCAGCTGCAGCGATTCGGCCCCGCTGACCGCCGCCAGCTTGTCCCCGGCGCGCGACCAAGCCAGGCCGTGAATGGGTCCCTCTAATTGTCCAATATGCCGCGCCTCGGACGTAAGCGACGCGCGCTCAAGGTCGAGCAGGCTAACGCTTCCGCTCCTGTCGCCCAGCGCCAGCCAGCGCCCATCAGGGCTGAAGGCAATGGACTTGGTCTTGCTTGCTGGGCCCCAATTCTGCTCCTGCGCTTTGAAGTCGGCGGCGTCGAATAGCGTCAGCATGCCGTCCGCGCCTCGCAGGGCCAGCAGACCTTGCTGCGGCGACCAAGCCACTGCCTGCGCCTCTTCCACCGGCAGCATCGCGACCGTATCAAGAGAGTCGATATTGCCGCTGTGGATCAGGCGGCCGGCAGTCGGCAGCGGCGCATCCGCGGGTGTACCTGGCGACTCATCGGCCGGCATCGTGTCAGCAACGGGTTCCAGGTAATAGTAGTTGTAATTCACATCGCTCTCGACCGTCCAGCCGACCAGCCCGTCGATTTCGACCTGCCACCAAACCCAGGGCCCGTTGCAAGCCGGGCCGTCCAGCACGACGTCGATGCTGCCGCGTGGCGCGATCTCGCCGATTTGCTCGGCCTCTACGCTGGGCTGGGCGCGCAGACGATTGGCCAGCGTATCCGAGACGACGCGCGCCTTCCCGCCGCCGACAGCGATTCGCGGGCGCAGGTATCCGCGGAAGCCGGGCGGGCAGAAGTGGATGATGCCGCTGCTGACCAAGGCCGGATCGAGCGCGGGCAAGCTGTCGCAACTTCCGGACAGCTCGACGACCTCGCGGCTGACCCAACCGGCGCGGAACATCAGCCAGTCGCCCGCGAAATTGCTGCCCAGTACTGCCTGCGGCGTCTCGTCGGTCAAGACGGTGGCGGCAGTGCCGGCGGGACCCTCGCGCACGTTGACGAACTCGCCCAGCGGACGCAGGAAACAGCCGGTCGCGCCACCGGCCTCGGCATTCACCAGCGGAATATTGTAGCAAGCGCCCGAAAGCCGCACACCGTCGACGGCCACCCAGCCTGCCTCAAGCTGCAGCCAGTCGCCCGCGGCGCTGCGGCCGATGACAACGCGGCTTGACGCATCCCCGACGCCCCCGATAACTTCCGATGCGTCGTCGTCGCTTTCGTGTAGCGGGACATCTGCGCCGCTGACTCGGCAAGTGTCAGCCGCGTCACGTCGCCGCGTAGAACTGCCGCTGCCGTCAGCCGGGCAGCCCAGCGCCACCTCCGCGCGATAGGGGCCGAAATCGGCGCTGCAAATATCGATGTGATTGGGCACGCCATCGCCGTCGCTATCCGCCAGCAGGGCGCAGCCATCGGCCGCCGCCGCGCCGGCTTGCTCTGCGCAGCGATCGACGCTATCCGGAATGCCATCGCCGTCGCGGTCGCTCGCCGAATTTAGCGGGCAGCCCCGCTTTGAAGCAGCTGCGCCGGCGATAAAGGGACAGTCGTCGCTGTCATCCGCTCGGCCATCGCCATCGCTATCGGCCTCGACGCGCTCGACCCACTGTGTGCCCGCGCCCAATTTTGGCAGCCGCTCGTCGCAGGCCTGCGCCAGCGAGCCGTCGGCGGAGACATGCACCGCGAAGACGCCGCCATCCAGCGGGAATCCGAGGCGGTAAACATCAAGCGGGTCGGGCAGGGGCAGCCCCGTCAGCAGCGCGCAGCCCAATGCCGTCGAGTCGGCAGCGGGCAGCAGCGTCAGCGACGGCTCTGCCGCATTTTGCAGAGGCGGGTATACCGCGCGAGCTCTGTCGACGATGTCCGGCGCCTGGCCAGCGCTGGTGATGGCATTGCCGAGCGTAATGAAAGACACTAGAAACAGGACAAGAATCCGCAAGGCATATCCCCCAAAGCGTCCGCGTAATACGCCCACATTCTAACCGACGCGCGCGCGAGCGACAGAAGCCGATTCGCTGCCCTAAAGATACCCTGTATCTGCGGCGCGAAAACTGGTACATTGCGAGCTTATGTTGAGGCTAGGCTGCTGCCCCTTGCCCGCTGGAAGTGCTATGCCGCGATTGCCAGAACTGTATCAACTGGACAATTTCATCGATTCCTTCGCCCTCGGTCATTACGCGCGAGTGCTGGACGCGGTCGACCGGCGCAACGGCAATCATGTCGCCTTCAAAGTCATGCGGCCCGAGCACCTGGACCCCGATGGCGACATGCGCTGGGAGTACCGCGCCTTTGGCAACGAAGTGGACATCCTGACGCGGCTCTGGCACAGCCCCAATATCGTCAAGCTCTACGACTGCGGATTCATCTCCGACCGCGAAGAAGCGCCGCGCAACGGCGAGATCACTTCATTCCAGAGCGATGTGCGCGGATTCATCGAGTCGATGTCGCGCTTTGCCGCGGCCGGCTGGCGCCCCTATCTGACGATGGAGAATCTGCCGCGCCATCACAGCCTCTTCTATCTGATGAAGCCGAATAGCGCCAACAGCCGCTGGCGCCTGCCCAGCGAAGAAGGACTGGCGCTGGCGCTGCAATTCAGCGAACTGCTCAGCCAGGCCCACGCCAATAAAATCGTCTACCTCGACCACAAGCTGGAGCACGTCTATTGGGACGGCATCCACCTGAAAGTCAT
>JAGWBC010000076.1:10215-15217 GCA_021296115.1 Anaerolineae bacterium
CAGTCGCCGCAGCAATACAGCAAAGACGTGCATAATATGTGCGTCGGCGTACTCTATACCATCTTCACCGGCATGTCGCCGCAGAAGGGCTCGCTGCGCCCCCAGCCCAGCAGCCGCGACGCCGTCGAAGCGCGCTACACCGATATCCGCAACCTCGATTTCAGCATGGAGCCCAGCCTGAGCGAGGGCATCGCCGAGTTATTGCAGCGCGGCGCGTCCGAGAGTATCGAGACGGTGCAGGAATTCATCAATGGCTTGCAGCGGGTCGCCACGCAGCACGGCTGGCAATTCTCCGATTATTACACCAGCGCCGCCAGCAGCGAGGCGCGCATCCAACTGCGGGCCGGCCTGGAGCGCTTGCGCCTGGGCCAGGAGAATGTGCGCCAGGCGCGCGATCTCTTCCGCGAGGCGCTGATCGAGGACGGCATCAGCCGCGATATGGAAGAGGAACTGCGCCGGCTGGTCGTGGTGCTCAACGAGATGCTGAATCACCGCGTGGTGCCTTAGGGCGCCATCCCCCGGCCCCTTAGCCGAATTCTCAGATGCCCGCCAAAGAGCTGGCGGAGCTATTCATGGCGAAATAGGCAGTAGGCTGTTGCCTTTCGCAAGGTTCGTCGCTTCTGTTGGATTATTTTGCGGCTCGTCCAGAATTCTTCAGTTGAAAATCGCAGCGCCGGACTAGCCCGACTAGAGCCGTCATTCTAACTTGCGCGTGCGGTTGATGAGTTGCGTGGTGCTGTGATCGCGCAAATATTCGATCAGCTCGACGCGGCCGCCGTAGGCTTCGACTGTCGGGCGCTCCGGCAGCGGCTTGTCGGCATAGTCGCCGCCTTTGACGTAGATATCCGGCTGCAAGGCGCGCAGCAGGCTATCGGCAGTGTCTTCCTCGAAGATGATTACAGCCGCGACGGGCGCCAGCGCCGCCAACAGCCGCGCCCGCTCGGCATCCGGCACGAGTGGACGCCCGGGGCCTTTGAGGCGCCTGGTCGACGCATCGCCGTTCATGCCAACGTACAGGGCGTCGCCCAGCCGGCTGGCCTTCTCCAGATAGTCCAGATGGCCGATATGCAGCAGGTCGAAATGACCGTTGGTGAAGACCAGGGTCTGCCCCGCTTCACGCAGCGTGTCGCGCAGAGCTTGCGCCTCCGAAAGTTTGAGTACTTCTCCCATCCCTTCTCCTCAGCGATCAACCCGGCGATAGACCAGCTTCAGCCCCGACCATTGCGCGTCGATGGCGGCGACTTTTACATCGACCAGGCCGCCCGCCAGCGCCACATCGCGCACGACGTCTTCAGAGATATCAGTGGGCATCTTGGCGGCCTTCTTGTACCAGGATATCCAGATCATGCCCGACTTGCGGATGGCGGCTTTCAGGCGCGGGAAGTCGGCTTCATAATCGGCGCGCCACACATAGAATGCCTGCACAAAATCGTAGTCGGCGCCGGCTAGTTCGCGGTCGATGGTCGCATCGGCCGGCAGCTCGCCCAACAGTTCGAGATAGTCAGCGGGCGCCCCCAGCAGGGCTAAGCGAAACCCGCTTTTGATGCCGAGCTTCTTGACCAGGGGCCTGCCCGAGTAGCCTGCCGTCATGCGCCGCGCCTAAGCGAACTTGTCGCTATAGAGTTGGCGCGCCAGCGTTTCCGCCTGCGCCACCCACTCTTCGATCACATCTATGCCCTTCTGCCAGAAGCCCGGGTCATTGATGTCCACGCCGACTTTCGCCAGCAGCCGATCGGGATAATCGGAGTCGCCCGCGGCCAGCAGGTCGATGTACTTGGGTACGAAACTCGCGCCCTCTTCCTGATAGATGCGGTAGAGCGCCAGCACCAGTAACTCGCCGAAGGAATAGGCGTAGACGTAGCCCGGCGTGTGCAAGAAATGCGGCACGTAACTCCACCAACTGCCGTATTCGTCGGTGATGGCGACGCTGTCGCCAAACATATCGCGCTGCGTTTCCAGCCACATTTCGTTGAAGCGCTCGGCGGTCAATTCGCCTTCGCTGCGGCGGGCGCTGTGCATCTTGTCTTCAAAGCGGTTCATGGAAATCTGGCGGAAGACGGTGGCGAAGGTATCCTCGATTTTCTCGGTCAGCATGGACAGCTTGACCTCCTGATCGTCTTCGGCGGCCATCAGATCCTGGAAGACCAGCATCTCGGCGAAGGTCGAGGCCATCTCGGCTGTGGTCAGCGGCGTGTAGAGGGCGAATAGCCCGCTATCTCGTCCGCTTAAGTACATGTGGATGCCGTGCCCCAGTTCATGCGCCAGCGTGGTGACATCGCGCGCATCGCCCAGGTAATTGAGGAAGACGTAGGGATTGGCCGAGGCGACTGTGGGGGATGCGAAAGCGCCGCCGCGTTTATTGGGCAGGACGGGCGCGTGTATCCAGTTCTTGTCGAAAAAGCGCTGAGCCGCGGTCTTCATGCGCGGGCTGAAGTTTTCGAAGGCTTCCAGCACGATATCGCGCGCCTGCTCCCAAAGGTAGAATTCCTCGCTCTCCTTGAGATTCAGCGGGGCGTAGCGATCGTAGTCGTAGAGCTCGTCATAACCCAGCAGCGCCTGCTTCAATCGGTAGTGCCGCGCGACCAAATCGTAGTTGCCGGTCACCGTTGACACCAGCGCCTCGACCACTTCGTCGCTGGCTTTGTTGCTCAAGTTGCGCGACGAGATCCAGCTGGCGTAGCCGCGGCGTCTATCGCTATTGGCTTTGTCCAGGGCCAGAGTGTTAAAGATGAAAGTCAGCTCCAGCGACTTTTCTTCCAGCTTGTCTGTCAACTTGCGCCAGGCCATCTCGCGCGCATCGCGGTCGGCATCGCGCAGCTTGTTGAGGACGAAGGTCATGTTGACCTCGTCGCCCATCCAATCGAATCGGAAGGCGCTGGTCAGCTGCGTGAAAAAGCGCGTCCAGGCGGCGCTGCCGGTCACCTGCTTTTCGATGACGATCTGCTCCTCGGCTTCCGACAGGTAGTAAGGCTTGTTGCGTCGTTCCGCCTCCAGGTAGTAGCGGCAATTTTCCAGCTGCGGGTCAGCCAGGATGGCTTCCGCCTGCGCGTCATCCAGCGCGTTCCACTCGATGTAAAAGAAGACGATCTTCTGGTTCAGCTCGGCGTCCAGATCCTGGATCCTGGCCATATACGCTGTGTAGTCGGGATTGCCCGTGTCGGTGGAGAAGTTGAGCATCGCGAAGGAGCCCAGTCGGCCGCTGAGGTCGTATATCGCTTCCAGGTCGGCGTAGGCGCTGACGAAATCCGCGGCGCTCATCTGCCCCAGTTTGCCGCGCCAGCGCTCTTGGAAGGCGTCCATAAGCTGGTTGAGTTTCTGTATATCGGCGTCAATCTGCGGGTCATCCAGGCTTTGGTAGAAAACGGACAGATCCCAGATGACGTCTTCTGCGCCAGTCAGGCGCTCCGGCACGGCTTCGCTCATCGCACTCTCGCTTCTGTGTCTGTGACTAAGTTAACGGCGCAATCCTAGCAGAAGCGCAGAAAACGTGTAGGGGAGACCGGCGCATAAACTGCCCAAGCAGTCACGCGCTTTGCCAAAACGCATGTTCTGTGATACGCTTCGGCTGTGAGAAGTTCATCATCGAATCACCCCGACATAAATGGTGACAATGTCCATGCTGAGAGACAAAGGCAGATGCGATGTTTATGAATGACGCGAGATTCAAACGCATGGCCAAGGAATATGAAGCGCTGCGGAGTACGCAGAATACAATCATGGATGGCCTTGAAGACGTGCTGCCGGCTATGGCGTCGGCCATTGACGCCAACAGCAAGGGCATTCAGGAGAACCGCGAGGCGATCCAGGAGAACCGCGAGGCGATCCTGGTCAATACCAGCATGTTGCAAGCAATCATTGAACACCTGGAAGTGCCTTATGAGGAGAAGCCGCCGATGGGATTCCGCCAGGGTTAGGCGCCGGCCCGTTTTGGACCCGCGCAGAGGGAATGAGGCGGGGCCGCATCTAGCCGCTAGCGCCCCGATTTGGATTGTGGCACGGCGAAGATCATGCGGCCAGTGGGCCGGTTGATCAGTTTGGTCACTTCCACACTGACGTTGCGGTCCATGTATTTCTGTCCCGATTCCACCACAACCATGGTGCCGTCATCCAGGTAGCCGACGCCCTGGTTGGGATCGCGACCCTGCTGGATGATGCGGATGGCGAATTTCTCGCCCGGGATGTAGACCGATCGCACCGCATTGGCCAGCGCGTTGATATTCAGCACATCGACGCCCTGCGCGTCGGCGACTTGGTTGAGGTTAAAGTCGTTGGTCACCAGCGAGGCGTTGAGCTGGATGGATAGGGCCACCAGCTTGGCATCCACTTCGCCAAAGTCTGGCGGGTCGTCATCGACGATCTTGACGGGCAAGTCGTTGTTGCGCTGCAGTTCATTGAGCTTGGCCAGGCCGCGACGACCGCGATTGCGCCGCAGCGGATCGGATGAATCGGCCACGCGGTGCAGTTCGCTCAGCACAAAGCGCGGGATCACCACCGTCCCGCCGATGAAGCCGGTCTCGGCGATTTCAACAATGCGCCCGTCGATCAGTACGCTGGTATCCAGCAGCAGTTGGCGGTTGGCAAAGGGCTGCATGCGCCGCTGCCGACCCATGATCTTCTCGCTGATGACATCCAGGATTTCGCTGGAGCGAATGTTAAACAGATTCATGCCCAGATAGCCGCATATCAGGGAAACCAGCGCCGGCAGGACACGGCCTGCGGGATCGCCCAGCAGCGACAACGGAAAGGCCAGCATCAGCGCTACGGTCAAGCCGACCAGTCCGCCCAGTATCGCCAGCATCAGCCGCGGCACCGTCATCTCGCTGGCGTGACGCCGCCAATAGCGAAATGGCACGATGGTGAACCAGGGCGTGGCGATCAAGCCGAACAAGGCGCCCAGCCCGGCGAAGATCAACATGCTTTCTTCCGCGTCAAATTGCGTGAGGTGCGCCAGCGCGGCGCCAATTCGGCTGCCGATAATTGCGAATACGATCAGGCCGATGAA
>JAGWBC010000077.1 GCA_021296115.1 Anaerolineae bacterium
TGCCGTGGTTGACCACGTGCGCCAGGCAGTGCCACAGCGCCCGGAAGCGTAGCCCGGCATCGCCGTTGTAGCTGATAGTCGCGCTTAGGTCGTCGCTGCTCAAGCTTTTGAGATAGCCCCAGAAGGCCTCCCGCTCGTCGGCCCAGCGCGCGCGAATCGCCGCCACATCGGGGAAGTCCTCCGGCTGCAGCCATTCGACATGCTCGCCGTCCTTGAGCAGCACGCGCCAGGCGTACTCGGCGTCCATCAAGTGAACCAGCGCGCCATTTAAGCTGCCCCAGCCAAAGTCATTCGGCTCTGCGAATTCCTCGGCTGTCACCCGCTCGGCGGTCGCCAGGATGCGCTCGTTGGCCCAGTCGTTGTAACGCAACAGCAATTCCATGTCAGCGCGGCGGGCGCTGTCGGCCCCGCTTGAGCTGATGCCCGCCTCGTTCAGGTACAGCGGCAGGTCCAGATCGCCCGGCGAAAAACCCAGGCCGGTCAGCAAAGCGGCGCATTCGCTGCGGTGCTGCGTGCCGTGATTGACCACGTGTACCAGCGCCTGCCACAATACGGTATCGTAGCGCTGGCCGCCTCTTTCACGACTATGGACGCGCGTCAGATCAGCGTCCTCCAGCGTATCCAGGCACTGCCGCGTAATCTCGTTCTGTTCGCCCCAGCGCGCCCGTAGCGCCGCCACATCGGCGAAGTCTTCCGGCTTCAGCCAGTCGCCAACGCCGCGCTCGAATAAGAAGCTGAACCAGCCACGCTCAGCGCTAAGCGTATGCGTCAGCATGCCGCGCAAATCGCCCCAGCCCAGCGCATTCGGCGTTGTCAGCTGCTCTGGCGATGCCTTCTCGGCCGTCTCAAGAATGCGATTGTTGGCCCATTCGTTGTAGCCGTAATACAGCTTAATGTCTTCTGCTCTCATTGGTCCTCCCGCTCTGCGACAGCCGCTCGCCGCCTGCCGGATGCTATAATCGTAACTGTGCAGGCGCATTCTACCGATGGACAACGCCGATGACGACCGTGAACTACGATCGAGCGGTCAGCTACTACGATGATACCCGCGGCTTTCGCCCCGGCGTCAGCGAGCGCTATCGCGAGGCCGTCCTCAAGCTGACCGGCGCCGATGCCGGGACGCGCATCCTGGAGCTGGCGATTGGCACCGGCGTGATCGGCCTGCCCTTCATCGCCGCAGGCCACAGCTATGTCGGTGTGGATATCTCGCGCGGCATGATGCGTCAAATCGCGCCCAAACTGGCCGGCCGCGCCGATCCCCGCCTGGCGCAAGCTGATATCACTGTGGCGCTGCCCTTCGCTACAGTCAGCTTTGACCTGGTGCAAGCCATCCGCGTTTTCCACATGCTGGTCGACTGGCGCGCCTGCATCGACGAAGCCAGGCGCGTGCTCAAGCCGGGCGGCCACTTGCTCATTGTCGAGCACCAGGCCCCGGCGGACCAGGGCGATCCGCCGCCCTGGGCGCTGGTGCAGGGCAAATGGGACGCGATCCTGAAAGAACTGGGCGTCGATAGCGGGGGCCTGCGTAACGATCTGTACCCGACCGAAGCGATCCTGCTGCGTTACTTGCGCTCCATCAGCGCCGATACCCGCGCGATTGACCTGCTGATATACCGCGAATTGCCAGTGTCTTGCCGTACAATGGTGGAAAGGCGCGCGCAGCGCATGTTCCGCAGCGATTGGGCCCTGCCCGAGCCGATTTACCGCCTGGCCACGCGCATGCTCTATGAATGGCTGGAGCGCGACTGCCCAAACGCCGATGCGCCGGCCGAGCGCCGCATGTTATTCCGCGCGATTATTGCGCGCTTCTGAATCTGCCGATTTCGACAGGCCTAAAGGGAAGGTGAGTGCGCGATGATGGACGTCCTGGCGAGTCTGGCGCTGATACTGGTATCGGTCGTCATCCTGGCGGTCATCACCGACCGATTCTTCATCCCCAGCCTGGACGCCATTTCGACGCGCCTCAAGCTGTCGGACGAAGTGGCCGGCGCTTCGCTGATGGCCATGGGCTCGTCGGCGCCCGAGCTGGCGATAGCGTTGATGGCGCTCTTCAGCGGCGGCGGCGAGCACAGCGATGTCGGCATCGGCACCATCGTCGGCTCGGCGGTCTTCAACATCCTGGTCATCACTGGCGTCTCGGCAGTGGTTGCCGGCGGCCTGCATATCCACGTCTTCGCCGTTCGCCGCGATATTATCTATTACCTGGTCTCCATCGGCTATCTGGCGCTGATCTTCTTCGATGGCGGTGTCACGCTCATCGAGGCGCTGCTGGGCTTGGCTGGCTACATCGTCTACATGGGCGTCCTGATCCTGCTGAAAGATCCCGAAGTCGATGACGAGCCGGAGCCCGCAAAGGGCGCCTATGGCCAGCCCGCCAATATCGCCCTGTGGCAGCGTATCGAGCGTCTGGTGGTCGGCCCGCTGAGGCGCATCACCGGCGCGCCCGACAAAAACTACGTCTGGGCCTTCAGCGTTTCCATCGCCCTTATCGTGGCGCTGAGCTATATCCTGGTCGAAGCCACCATCGTCTTTTCCGCCGGCATCGGCATCCCGCCGGTCATCGTCGCCCTGACTCTGCTGGCCGCCGGCACCTCCGCGCCCGACTTGATGTCGTCGGTCGATGTGGCGCGGGAAGGGCGGGGCGGCATGGCCGTCGCTAACGCCGTGGGCTCCAACACTTTCGACTTGCTGATCGGCCTGGCGCTGCCCTGGACCATCGCGCTGGTATTGCAGGGCGCCGGCTTCATCCACGTCGGTACGGACAATTTGTGGACATCGCTGGGCATTCTGGTGGCCACCACGCTGGTCCTTTTTGTATTCCTGGAGACCAAGCGCGATCTCAGCCGGCGCGAAGGTTGGATTCTGCTGCTGCTTTACGCAGTCTTCGTTCTCTACACGCTCGTCAGCGGCACGGCCGCCTAAGGCATCCCGACAGGTATGGCGATGTCAGCAAACACACAGCAATCGCAGCATCAGCCCACACTCGGACGTGACGTTCTGCACTTGCCCCTGGTCGGGCGCTTCCTACGCCACCGACACGGACGCCTGGCTCTGCAAGCGCTGCTGACCCTGGGCGCTCTGGCGCTGATCATCGACGGCTTCGTCGGCCCGCAATCCGCCGCGCGCAACCTGGCCACCGTTACGCCTTGGGTCCACTTGCGCGGTCTGGTGGTCATCGTGCTGCTGTTGGCGGGCAATCTGTTCTGCATGGGCTGTCCCTTCACCCTGCCGCGCAGCCTGGCCAAGCGTCTCGCGCGCCGCGGCCGCCGCTTCCCGCAGCGCCTGCGCAATAAATGGCTGGCGATCTTCAGTCTGTTCGCGCTCTTCTTCCTCTACGAATACCTTGATCTCTGGGCCAGCCCCTGGCTGACCGCCTGGCTCATCATCGCCTACTTTATCGCTTCATTCGTCCTGGAAGCTATCTTCACCGAGTCGGCTTTCTGCAAATACATCTGCCCGCTCGGTTCATTCAACATGGTCTATTCCACCCTGTCGCCCACGCGCATCGCCGTCAAGTCGCCCGATATCTGCGCCAGCTGCGTCGGCCATGAATGCGTCAACGGCAGCTACGCGCCCCAGCCCGTGATACGCCTGGACGACATCCCGACAGGCGTCGCCGGCAAAACACGACAAGTCGAAGTGGCGCAGGGACCGCGCGGGGCACTCGGCTGCGGCACGGAGCTCTTCGCCCCGCAAATCCGCAGCAACCTGGATTGCACCCAATGCCTGGATTGCGTGCGCGCCTGCCCGCATGACAACGTCAGCTTGTTCGCGCGCCAGCCGGGCGCCGAGCTCAGCCGCGCCAACAGCTGGCCGCAGCGTTGGGATTTGTCGCTGCTGGCAGTCGCGCTGAGTTTCATGGGCCTGTCCAACGCCTTTGGCATGGCGCCGCCCTATTACGCGCTGCAAGAATGGCTGGCGCTCAGCCTGGGCATCAGCAGCGAATTTGTCGCGCTCCTGCTGATATTCGCCGTCGGCAATTTGCTGCTGCCTGCGCTCGCGGCAATCGCGGCGGCCTGGCTGAGCCGGGCTGCGACCGGCTTCCAAAAGCGCGATTCCCTGCGCGATACCGTCGCCGCCTTTGCGCCCGCTTTTGTGCCCTTGGGTTTCGGCATCTGGTTCGCCCATTACAGCTTCCACCTGCTGGTCGGCCCCGGCTTAATCGTGCCGGTTATCCAGGAATTCCTCGGCGGCAGCGGCGATTGGCAGCGCTGGAGCTTCAGCCTCGAAGCGGGCCTCATCGGCGTGATTCAACTGGCTGTGCTGCTGGTCGGCTTTTTCTGGAGCCTGCGCCTGGCGCAGAAGGCGGCGCTGCGACTCTATCGGCGCAAGGCGCTGCTCGGTCTCATGCCCTGGGCGCTGGTTTACCTGCTGCTAATGCTGGCCGCCTGGCAGATCTTCACGCTGCCGATGGAGATGCGCGGCACGCTGGAGCTCTTCGGCTAAACGGGCGGATTCATTCGCTCGCCAGCCTGCAAAATCGGCTCGGCCCGCCCCCAAAGCTGCGTGCCATCCTGGTTCATGATCGGCTCGGCGGAGTACTGCGCCAGGTAACAGCGCCGGTAATCGTCGGTCATATTGGGGCCGCTGCGGTGGAACGTGCGGCTGCTGAAAACCACGATGCTGCCGGCCGGGACGGTGGCCGGGTCGCCCGGATCATCGCCCTTGTAGCCGACTTTGTCGTTGCTGCGCTCTTCGACCGTATGGTCAATGATGTCATCGCTCGAACTGCGTCCGTCCCGCGAATAGGGCAGGATGAAAACCGTGCCGTTTGATACCGACATATCATCCAGCGCGCACCAGCAGGACAGATAGGCGCGGTGATAATGCCCAACGTAACCCGAGTCCTGGTGCCAGGCGAATTTGCTGTCGGTATCGGCCGCCTTCACCACATACTGCTCGTTGATGCGGTAGGCCGTTTCGCCCAGCGTCCCGCGGCCGATCTCCGCCATCAGCTCGCTGAAGAGGAACTCGGTCATGATCGGGCTGGCGGCGCTGCGATTGCTGATGAAATATCGCTTCTTGTAATGCGTGATGCCCTGCGTCTTGATGCCCCTAGCTTCCATTTCGCGGTCGAAGTCGCCCACCATACGCATGCACTCCTCGCGCAGCGCCTCCAGCGCGCTTTCGGGAATCACCGACTCCAGGATGAAGTAACCCTCTCGTCGATACTCTTCGACTTGCTCCGGACTGACCACTGGCATTGCTCGCGCTCCCGCATCTGCTGTTTCCGCCGATTATACGAACTGACGCGCCCGCGTCAAATGCTGACAGCGGGATTCCGCCGATTCGCGACTCTATAGTCGCCCGTCAATGCGCAACTCGCGCTACCCTCAGCCTATGTCTAGCTGTACTCGTTTCCCGGTTCGTGCCCAAAGCGCCCAAAGCGACGGCGGCGCGCGCAGAAACAAGTTTCTGTCCGAAAAAACTTTTCCGTCGGACAAAACGGGCAGAAAACGAAAAATCGGACAGAAAACCCGTCGCTTCCGCAAGGCTTTACCGGTTGTGGCTATCTGGTACCCGAGCCGTGAACAATTCCTCCTGTAAAGTCCTGTCAGCGTGGCGATTCTCCAGCCTAAGCTGCGCGCTCGTACGCATTTGACACCCCTTCCCTAGCTTGCTGGGGTTGGGGCCGGGGGATGGGGTAGGATTTGCCGCAGTCCCGACCTATTGCCGCTACATTCGCCCGCCGCCATGCGTTACACTGCGCGCTGCCAAACACGCCAATTCAGGGAATCCACCATGCCCGACAGACCGAATATCGTCCTCTTCCTCACCGATGACCACGGCGCCTGGGCCAACGGCTGCTACGGAAATGCCGAAGTCGCGACGCCGGCACTCGACGCGCTGGCGGCGTCCGGCACGCGCTTCACCCACGCCTACACGCCCACACCCGTCTGCTCGCCGGCGCGCGCTTGCCTGCTGACCGGCAAAACCGCCTCGCAAGTCGGCATTCACGACTGGCTGGAAGAAGCCATTCCCGAAGTCGGCGAGCGCGACTGGCTGGGCGAAACGCGCACGCTCTTCGACACCCTTTCCGCGGCCGGCTACTACACCGGCTTGAGCGGCAAATGGCATCTCGGGCAATCGCATCTGCCGCCGCGCGGCGCTGATTATCACTTCGGCTTGCCCGGCTGGCAGGGCGCGCACAATACGCCTTATACTTACGTACGCAACGGCGAGATGATCGAGCTGGACGGCAACAAATCGCGCCACATCAGCGACCACGCCATCGAATTCCTCGACTCCGCGCCGGCCGACCAGCCCTTCTTCCTCATCATGGGCTATATCGCCACCCATTCGCCCTACGCGCAGCAGACCCACGATCCGCAGCAGACCGCGCGCTACCTAGACTGCGCCTTCCCCGAGATCCCGCCCTGGCAGCCGCACGCCTGGGTCAAGAACGAAGGCGGCTCCAACGAGCTCAGTGAACAAGATTTGC
The DNA here is from genome assembly GCA_021296115.1 of Anaerolineae bacterium. Taxonomy (GTDB): domain Bacteria; phylum Chloroflexota; class Anaerolineae; order Aggregatilineales; family Phototrophicaceae; genus UBA6055. The sequence continues at coordinate 6,443 of JAGWBC010000077.1, forward strand.
TTGATCGCTACATCGGCTACTACGCGGCCTGCAGCGAAGTTGACGAAAATATCGCACGCGTCGTCAGCGCCCTCAAAGCGCGCGACCAATGGGAAAACACCATCATCATCTATACTTCCGACCACGGCTGTGCTATCGGGCATCAGGGTTTCTTCGGCAAAGGCAACAGCACCCGCCCCCTGAACATGTACGAAATCTCGCTGCAAGTACCGCTGATCATCGCCGGACCCGCCGTCGCAGCGCAGGTACGCGGCGAATATGTCGATCACTACGACACTTTTCACACCATCTGCCAGCTGGCGCAAATCATTCCGCCCGCCGATGCCTACGCAGGCGCTTCTTACGCTGATATGCTGCGCGGCGAGCGAATCGCCTGGGACAATACCCGCTATGGCGAGTACGGCGATCTGCGCATGATCCGCGATGAGGACTGGAAGCTGGTCTGGCGCTATCCTGCCGGACCTCACGACCTGTTCGACTTACGCGCCGACCCCGCTGAGCGCGTCAACTGCTTCGATCAGCAGCCGCGGATTGTCGCCGACTACAAGACGCGGCTGGACGAATTTTACGCCGACCGCGACCTGCCGGCGCTATCGGGCTTGAACGTCAAGCAGCAGCCGCAGCACAACTGCAGCAGCGAAGCTTGGCGCGATGGCCGGCGCGAAGCCCGCGGCTTGCAGGTGTATTGAGCGTGAACTGGCAGAGGAGGGCTGAGTCTACGCGACTCTCTGTGCCCTCTGTGACTCTGTGGTGAATGAGCCTTTTCGGTCTAGCCGCTAGGGCCGCTCCAGCGATACTTCCAGCGCGATGCCGTCGTCATAGCCGAACTTTTCCAGCGTCACCACCACGCGCCCGCTCATCGGCATGACAAAGGCCAGCGGCAGCTCGTCCGGCACGCCCATGGTGCTGTAGGCCATCACTTCCATGCCCTCGACCTTGGCCGTGACGTAGAGGTCCTCGACATCGCCCTTGAGCTTCTGAAACTTGAGAATCAGGTACTCGTCTTCCACGGCGTCGAAGACCACAAGATCACGGATGGCTTTGTCGTTGAGCGTCACCCGCGCCGTCCCGTCTTCCAGCGCCTGCACCGGATTGCGCCGAATGTTGACCGTGCCCGACCCGCTGGCCGCGCCGTCAAATGTCGACACCGCCAACACATAAGTCGCCGCGTGGTCGAATACCAGATTGCTCAGCTCGGCATCAAAACCCGAGCCGCTGTCATCGTCAAAGGCGTATTCCAGCCCGCTGGGCGCGACCAGCTGCAGCAACGTATCCAGCGCCCCGCCGCTGTCCACCGTCACCGTCAAGCTGTCGCCGATTTCGACGGGCAGGGCGAAGTATTGCGCCGGCGCCTCGGCGCTCAGGGAAAAGGCGACTTCCCGCTCAAATGCCAACGGCGCCAGGCTCGCGTCGGCGATGGTGACGACAAACTCGCCGTCGATTGCGCCCTGCGGCATCATCAGCGGCGCGGCCGATATCTCCAGCGTGTATTCGCCCGAAAAGGGCAGGCTGAAGGGGCCGATGAGCGGGTCCTTCTGGCCGCGGCTGTCGTCACTGTAAACCATTTCGATATCGTCGCGGTCGATCAGCGCCACTGCCGGGTCAAAGTCATGCGAAGCCACGTTGATGAGCACAACCTGCCCGGCCTCGCCCGCAAAGTCGATTTCGGCGCTGCCGTCTTGCAAGCGGCCTTCGATCACCTCGGCATCGCCCACGATCGTCGAGACAAAGGCAGGCGCTGCTTTGGCGGTCGCGGTCAGCAGGGCCGAGGGCTGAATCCCCGCTCCTCGCAAGACTGTAATGGTGTAGTCGCCGATCTCGTCCTCATCGCTGGTCTCCAGCTCCAGCCGGACGCGCCCGGCCGAATCCGCCTGTTTCCGCGTGCGATAGACCGATGCGCCGGCGAAGACTACATCAATTTCGACCATCTCATTCGGCCGCAAGCCGCTCACCCGCAGCAAATGGCTCGACCCGAGCGGCGCCGCCTGCGGATTAATCGTGATTCTGGCGCTATCTTCCGGCGCTTCAACGTCGGGCGCTTCAGCCGCGCTAACGGCAAAGCTCGCTTCCGCCAGTAGATCATCACTCTCAGCATGGCGGATTTGCACGCGGTAGTCGCCGGTCTCGTCGTCTTCGGCGCTGGAAATCGTCAGGCTGAACTCGCCCTCGCCATCGGCGCTGCGCTGGCTGCGGTATTCTTCTCCGCCAGCGGGATCCAGTATCACCAGCGCAAAGGTCTGCTCGGCCGCAAATCCGCCCACGGCAATCGTATGCTGCGTGCCGATGTCGCCGCTGGGCGGGTCGACCGTGACGCTCAGATCCAGCGCTTCCAGCTCGCCCACTGTGAGCTCGGCAGCGGTAAGTTTGTCGCCGTCGACGAAGATCTCGACCGCGTAGACGCCCGCCGCCAGGTCATCAGCCGCGGCAAAGCTCAGCGCGACTTCGCCATCGCTGCTGGCCCGCGCCAAAATCGTGTCGATCAAGATGCCCTCGGCCGATGTGATTTGCGCCGTCACGCTATCAAAGGCGGCCAATCCCGTCGCCGCGATTTCCGTCTCCCCGCCCGCCGCGATAAACGCCGGATTGAGCGCGACCGCGGCATCACGCTCGGGCGGCGCCTCAATCGTGAATTCGCCCTCGGCGATCAGCTCGCCTTCCTGATCGTAAACTGCGATAGCCTGGCGGCCGGCGGTATCGCCTTCTTCGGCGAATACCTCGATCTCGATCACGCCCTCTTCGTCGCTGGCATGGATGCGGCGATAGGCGACCTGCAACGATTCTCTCGCCGTGATTTCGACCGTATAATTCGTCAGTGATTCCAGTTCGCCGATGCGTATCGTCTGCACCTTGCCGAAGGGCGCCGCGTCTGGCGTGACTGTGACATCACCCAGGAGGTCGCGCTCGGCTGCCGTCTCGCTCTGGGTTTCGTCCGCGGCGGTCAGCTCGAATTCGGCGCTGGCGACCACCTCGCCCTCGCTGATGACCTGCAGCGTATAGACGCCCGGCAGATCGCCTTCGGTGCTGCTGATGGGGTAACTCAGCTGACCGTCGGCATCGCTGGTCTCCTCGCTGCTGAATACCACCTCGCCGTCAAACAAGATCTCGACCGTATAGGCGCTCTCGGCCGCCAAACCGCTGATCTGTATGTCAAACACAGCTTGCTCCACAGGACCCGAAGCCGGCGTAATCGTCACCGCAGGCGCGTCCTGCGCCAGCAGCGGCGTCGCCAGCGCGAGCAGGAGAAAGCAGAGACTGATCAAGCGCGAAAGACGGCGGGGCATGGGCACATCCTTTTCAGGCATTCGTATCATTCATCGGCCGGGCGATTTTAGTCAGTCGTTCTCAACAATTATAGGGCAAGCGCCGGCCCCGCGCAGTCGCGCGCGCAAACTTTACAGAAGCGTTGCACTTGCCGTGACATCTCACCCCCGATGTTCCGGGGCAATCGCATCAAAATGATAGTGACTTAGATGTCGCAATTGCGAAGGAAAAATCAAACAAATAGTTCGCAGAGTTCCCAGAGAAAAGCAGTATTGAAAGCCGACGTCATATTTCAGGCGAGAATTTGACAGATAGTTGAAGTTTTTTCGGTGACTCTTGCAGTATTACAATCCACCGAGTTCTCTGAATGGCCATCTAAACACTAACATCTCTGTGCTCTCTGTGTTCTACTTTACTTTCACAACCCCTCAATGAACCAATGTAGAAACTGGCACAACTTGCACTATTTTTGTAGAATTTTGGTGCGGTGCG
>JAGWBC010000078.1:0-18959 GCA_021296115.1 Anaerolineae bacterium
GGCGCTCTGGGATCTCAAGGGCAAGCTGCTGGGCGCGCCGGTCTATCAGCTGCTGGGCGGGCCCTCGCGCGATCGCATCCGCGCCTACGCTTCCATGCTGGGTTACTCGGTCGAGCCGAACAAGGTGATCGAACGGACGCGGCATTTCCTGGCGCAGGGCTTCACCGCTTTCAAGTGGTTCCTGCCTTGCGCGCCAACGGACGGCGAGCCGGGCATAAGACGTAATCTGGCGGTCATCCGCGCGGCGCGGGAAGCGGCCGGTCCCGATTGCGACCTGATGTTTGACGCCTGGAGCAGTTGGAGCGTGCCTTACACCCAGCGCATGGTCGAGCTCTCGCGGGAGTACAGACCCTACTGGTTTGAGGAGCCCGTGCTGGCTGATCTGATCCCGCAATATGCCGAGCTGCGGCGTAGTGTTCGCGGCGTCTTCATCAGCGGCGGCGAGCACGAATACACGCGCTGGGGCATCAAGGCGCTGCTGGACGCCGGCGCGGTCGACATCTTGCAGGCCGATGTCACCTGGGCCGGCGGCTTGAGCGAGATGGTCAAGATTTGCGCGCTGGCATCAGCCTATGACATCCCGGTCATCCCGCATCACGGCGGCTGGCCTTCGACGCATCTGATCGCCTCGCAAGCGCTGACGACCTGCCCCATGCAGGAGTGGCTCTTCCAGATCGGCCGCATGACCAATGTCTTCTACAAGCACAAGTTGGCGCCGCAGGATGGACATATTCACTTGCCGACAGCGCCCGGCTTAACCATGGACCTGGCGGAAGAAGGCGTCACCCGGCTCGAGGAGCGGGTGCTGGCGGGCTGATGGCGCGACCACGCCGCGAATGGCGGGAGCCGGCGCCGCTTGATGTGCCCGATTCGCTGCGCGCTGCCGTCGGCGGGCACAGCCTGGTCGCCGAGCATCTGACGCGCAAAGGCATCGTCACGGTAGCCGAGGCGCAGCGCTTCTTGTCCGCCGCTGACTACAGGCCTGCCAGCGCACACGAATTGCCCGATATTGAGCCGGCTGTCGAACGGCTGCGGCGGGCGATACGCGATCAGGAGCGGATCCTAATCTGGGGCGACTTCGACGTCGATGGGCAAACGGCGACCGCTGAAGCAACGCGGCGCGCGCGTCAGTTACCACGTGCCCAACCGCTTCAGCGAGGGGCACGGCATCCACCTGCCCACACTCCAGCGCAAACTCGCGGGCGTCGAGCTCCTCCTGACTTGCGACACCGGTGTAAGCGCGCATGAAGCCGTCGACTATGCCGGCGCCCGCGGCGTCGACTGCATCATCACCGATCACCACGCCCTGCCCGATCAGCTGCCGGCCGCTCTGGCGGTCGTGAATCCGCAGCGCTTGCCCGCGGGTCATGCCCTGCGCGAGCTGCCCGGCGTGGGCGTGGCTTACAAGCTGATCGAAGCGCTCGCCGCCCAGGACGACGGCGACTGCGATGCCCTCCTGGACCTGGTGGCGCTGGGCATCGTCGCCGATGTGATGCTGCAGATGGACGATACGCGCTATCTCTTGCAGCGCGGGCTTGAGCGCCTGCGCCTGAACGAACGCCCGGGAGTAAGCGCTATCCTGGAAAGCGCGCAAATCGCGCCGGCTGAACTCAACGAGGGGCATATCGGCTTTGCCATCGGTCCGCGCTTGAACGCGCTGGGCCGGCTCGCCGACGCCAATCCGGCGGTTGAGTTGCTGACGACGGCCGACCGCGGACAAGCGCAAATGCTGGCGCATAGTCTGGAGGGCTATAACGCGCGCCGCAAGTTTCTGTCACATCAGGTATACGAGTCGGCCATCGCCAAAATCGAAGCCGAGCCCTCGCTGCTGGATTACGCCGCGCTGGTGCTCAGCCATAGCGACTGGCATAGCGGCGTCATCGGCATCGTCGCCAGCCGACTGGTGGAAGAATTCGGTCGTCCCGCGGTTCTGATCGCGACGCCGGACGAGACCGGGCGCGGCTCGGCACGGTCGGTAGCGGGCCTGGATATCACAGCCGCATTTGGGCGGGTGGCGGCTCAGCTAACGCGCTATGGCGGACATAGTATGGCGGCCGGCATGAGCTTGCCAGCGGACCGAGTCTACCAATTTCGGCGCGCGCTCTCCGGCGTGCTGCGGGACATGGGCGGCGCTGAACCGCGGGCCCCGGCCCTGGCCATCAGTGGCTATCTGCAATTGCCCGAACTGACGCTGGAACTCACAGAAGATATCGAGCGTTTGGCGCCCTTCGGCAACGGCAATCCGCCGCTGACGCTGGCGACGCGAGACTTGAAACTGGCCAGCCGCAAAGGTTTGGGACGGCGCGGCGAACATCTGCAAGTCGAAGTCGAGGACGCGGCGGGCAACCGGCAGCGGGTCATCTGGTGGCGCGGCGCCGGCATGGACCTGCCCAGCGGTAAATTCGACCTCGCCTATACCCTGCGTTCCAGCACCTACAAAGGACAGCGGGAAGCGCTGATCGAGTGGCTCGATTTCCGGCAACTGGAAAGCGCGCCGACTACTGTGACCGCGGATGAACCCGCCTGGGAATTGCAGGACTACCGGGGGAGCGACGACCGGTTCTCCGCGTTAGCTGGCGCGCGCGAGTGGTATCCCCAGGCGCAGATATGGTCGGAAGCCGCAACCGCAAGTTTGGAGGGCGCGGTCAATCGTCTGCAGTTGCGGGCTAGCGAGACGCTGATCGTCTGGACCGTTCCGCCATCGGCCGAAGTCTGGTCGGCGGCGCTGGCGACCGTCAGCCCGGACCGGCTGATTCTCTTCGGCGCGCTGCCGGATAGCGCAAACCTGGCGAGCTTCCTGCAGCGGCTGGCCGGCCTGATAAAGTACAGCATCAATCAGCGCGGCGGCGCGGTGGGCCTGGAAGCGCTGGCGGCGGCGACCGCTCAGCCCGACCGGACCGCCCAAGTTGGATTGCAACTGCTGCGCGCGCTGGGTAAACTCGACTACCATGTGGCTGCGAGCGGGCAGTATCAACTGCAAGCGGCGGATGATTCGCCGAGGGGCGAGCTTGGGGCTCTGCGTCATCGGCTTGACCTCCTCTTGCGGGAAACCCGCGCCTACCGCAATTATTGGCTGAAAATGGATCTGCGGGGATAGAGCAATGGCAATCGAACAATCGGTGTCCTGGTGGTGTTATGTGTACTTGGGGGTCGACCCGGTCGACCTGCTGCAAACCGCCAGGTCAATCGGCTATACGGCGATGGAGTTGGTTCCGGTCGATCAATTCGCCCTCGTCAGGGATCAGGGCATGAAGATCGCGACGCATCAATTGCATGTGCCGCTGGAGCAAGGCATCAGCCATAGCAAGTACTGGGATGACATCAAGCGGCAATCGGAAGAAAGCCTAAAGCTGGCTGTCGAGTGGGACATCCCCTTCCTGATCGCCTTCAGCGGCAATCGCGAAGGCCTTGACGACGCCCGGGGAGCGGAGAATGCCATCAAACACCTGGAGCCGCTGGCGCGCGCCGCGGAATCAGCGGGCATCGTTCTGATTCTGGAGTTGCTCAACAGCAAGGTAAATCATCCCGATTACCAGTGTGACCGGACAGACTGGGGCGTACAGGTCGTCTCGGCGGTGGATTCGCCTTACGCGCGCTTGCTCTACGACATTTATCACATGCAAGTCATGGAAGGCGATGTCATCCAGACCATCCGCGACAATCACCAATGGTTCGCTCATTATCACACGGCGGGCGTGCCGGGCCGCAACGAGATCGGCGCGACGCAGGAATTGAACTACCCTGCCATCTGTCGGGCGATCGCCGAGACCGGCTTCAATGGTTACATTGGGCAAGAATTCATGCCGCTGGGCGATTGGAAGGCGGCGCTGCAGCAGGCCTATGACGCCTGCAACGTGGAGTAGCTAATAAGAGCCGCGATGGGGATAGCGCCGCAGCCAACCGGCCGGCTTGCGGTACTCCTGGATCAGCGCGATGCCCGAAGCGATCACAATCATGCCGACCACCATGGTGCCGGTGATCTCTTCGTCCAATAGCAGCACACCGCCGACGCCCGCCACGATCGGGATGACGTAAGTGGTCATCACTGCCGGCGTGGCGCCAAAGCGCTTGATCGTGTAAAAGGACAGCATAAAGCCGATGAAAGTGCCAACCACCGCGGCGTAAAGCAAGCCGACGATGCCGGCCGAGTCCACCGCGCTCAGGTCGAAGCCGACCGTCAGCAGCGTGAAGGGGATCATGGCGATGGCGGTGGAGAAGAGCCGGACGCTGCCGACGTCGAAAGCGTCGTAATCTCGCAGGTACTTCCGCGCATAGATGATCATGATTGAGCTGGAGACCATGCCCAGGACCACCAGCAGATAACCCTTTGGATCGGCCCGGGCGACATCGGGCAGGCCATTCTCGCCGCTCAGCGCCAGCAGCAGCGCGCCGCCCAAAGCCAGGCTGACGCCGAATATCTTGCGCTTATTCAGCAGCTCGTCGGGCAAGATCCAGTGCGCCAGCACTACCGTCATAGCCGGACCGGTCGTCAATAGCAGCGACGCCACGCCGCTGGACTGATATTGCAGCGAGGTGACCACGCAGGTCATAGGTACTGCGGTGCCAAAAATGCCGAGCAAACCCGCGCGCTTCCACAACTCCCGGTCGCGTGGCACGCGCCGCCCGGTGACAAGCGCGTAAACGCCCAAGGACATCAAGCTGGCGATGACCATGCGGATGCCGATGTAGGCTGCGGGGGCGAATTGTCCGACGCTGAAACGCGATACCACCAGCGATGAGCCAAAAAAGAGACCGAGCAGGAGGACGTATGGCAACGCTCTGATATTCAAGCGGGTTTCCGGGGATAGGCCGATAAACAGAGCGGCAGTATACACTACGGAAACGGAAATGCGCCATGCAGAATATTTTGCAGCGTAGGACAAATTCGCAACTCCTGTAGCTGACTGCGCGATCCATGCCTGATTCGGCCCAGTGCAAGCCAGCCAATTCATTCATGTTGATCAGCAGAAGCAAGCGGACATTGCAGCCCTGCGCAAACAAGCTACACTCGGCCAACACGGTAAGGATTGGGCTGAGCCTAGGAGGCAGCGCCATGAAGAACGATTTGCTGCAAGTGGGGGTGGTCGGCACGGGCATGATCGGCGCCCTGCACGCCCGTAATATCAGCCGGGCGACGCCTGGAGCAGCGGTTGCAGCGGTGATGGATATTGACGAGGCCCGCGCGCAGGCCGTGGCGGCCGACTGCGGCGCAAGAGCCTATACCGACGCCCTTGCGCTGATCGCCGACCCGGCAGTAGACGCCGTGCTTATCGCCAGCCCCGATGCCTTTCACGCCGAACAGACCATCGCCTGTATCGACGCGGGCAAGCCGGTGCTCTGCGAGAAACCGATGGCGACAACCGTGGCCGACGGCGAGCGCGTCCTGCGGGCTGAGTTGGCTACGGGCCGGCGGCTGGTACAAATCGGATTCATGCGCGTATACGACCGAAAGCATGCCGACCTGTTCGACATTGTGACCCGCGGCGATATCGGCAAGGCGCTGAGCTTCCGCGGCCAGCACATCAACCCCTGGCGCGAAAGCTCGACCATCGAAGGGGCTATCGTCAATTCGCTGATTCACGACATCCATTCGGCGCGCTGGCTGATGGACTCGGAAATCAGCCAGGTCTTCGTCCAGTGGACGCCATCCGAGCCCGATCAGCCGCGGAGCGCGCGTTACGCTATCGTGCAGCTGGCCTTCGCCGACGGCGCCATCGGCGCCCTGGAATGGAACGGCGACTCCGGCTATGGCTACGAGATCGTCGTGGAAATCACAGGCGAGACGGGAACGGCGCGGACGGTCAGCCACACCAGCCCGGTCCTGCGGCAAGGGGGTAGGGTTTCGCAAGGCGTCACGCCGGATTGGCCCCAGCGCTTCGCCCAGGCCTACCAGGACGAAGTACAGATTTGGGTTGATGCGATCCGCGAAAGCGAGCCAACAGGACCCTCAGCCTGGGATGGTTATATGTCGCTGGTCGTGGCTGACGCTTGCATCCGCTCAGTGGAGAGCGGTTTGCCGGCGACCCCGGTCGGGATTGAGCGGCCGGACATGTACTAAGCGGTCTTCTCGAAAACAGGGGAATCAACTACTGTCCGTTTCCAATCTACCTATGATGGATTTCACCGCTGACTTGAGTAATGGCAGATCCTCTTGCGAGAAGTCCCACACTAGATCGAGTCGGATATGGTGATATTGGTGAATCAAGATATCGCGGAAACCGGCAAAGTCGCTCCAGGGCACCTGAGCATGGCGAGAAACCAGGTCGGGATCAAGCCGCTTCACAACTTCGCCAATGACTTCAAAACTACGTATCACGGCGTCTTGATGCAATTCAGACGCCAGAAACGCTTCGCGGCCGCTAGTTGTGTACCGTTCGATACGACTGACGCGTTCGAGAATATCCGAGCACAGGAGGTGCTGATCTCTCATTACAGCTCCTGCGCATCGTCCATTATGGTCGCGCGCAGTTCTTCGCGCAAGGAACGGCGGTCGACAATCTCTACACGTCGTCCGACCAAGCTCTGCAAGGCTTGCGTAAGGCGAATGTGGTCGCGTAGCTTGTAATCGGGCTCAAAGTCGACCAGGAAATCCACATCGCTTTCGGTCTGCAATTCACCGCGCACAATTGAACCAAATACGCTTACCTGACGAGCCCGGTACTTTTCGGCAAGCGCCAAGATTGTGTCTCGCAGCCGGCGCAAATCCTCCAGATTGTTGATTGCTTGCACGGACATTTAATTACTCCCCGCGGCGCAGAGCAGGTTAAGCTGACATCTCTATTGTATCTCATCGCTTGGCGAAAGGCGTCCAGCCTACAAGCCGCGATAATCCCGATACCACTCCCAAGTGCGCCAAAGCCCTTCGCGGATGGACACCCTTGGCGCGAAGCCCAGCAGCTGCCGCGCTTTGTCGTTGTTGCAATAGGTGATAGGCGGGTCGCTCAGCGGAGTTGGTACAGATACTGTATTGATAGCTTTGCCGGAGTATTCTTCAATAATCTCGACAAAGTCCGTCAGCGAAATTGGCGCGCCGCAGCCCAGGTTGATGATCTCGTAACCGAGGGGCTTGTCCAGCGCGGCCAGCACGCCCGCCACCGTATCCGCGATATAGGTCCAGTCGCGGTGGATATCGCCGCCGTTGAAGAGCTTGATGGGCTCGCCAGTCTGCGCCGCTTCAAAAAGGCGCCAGGGCATCATGTCCGGGCGGCCCGCTGGACCATAAACGTTGAAGAAGCGCAGCGCGGTGACCGGCATGCCAGCGAGATTGTGGTAGCTGTGGGCGAGCAGCTCGGCGGCGCGTTTGCTAGCCGGATAAGCCGCCAACGGACGGTCGGCGGTATCGGTTTCGACGAAGGGCAGGATTTCCGTGCGTCCGTATACTGACGAGGTCGACGCCAGCACAAATTGTTCGATGCTGGCCCTCTTGGCCGCTTCGAGCAAGTTGAGCGTACCGCTAAGGTTGACCTCCAGATAGAGCCGCGGCTGATCGACGCTGGCGCGCACGCCGGCCAGAGCCGCCAGATGCGCCACGCGCGTCACGCCCTGCTCAGCGAAGACCCGCTCGACCAGCGGGGCATCGCGAATATCGCCTTCGATCAGCGAGAATGATGTGTATTCGCGCAGGCGCGCGGCGTTTAGTCGCTTGATTGCCGGGTCGTAATAGTCGTTGAAGTTGTCGATGACGACGACCGTATCGCCGCGAGCCAGCAATTCCGCTGCTACGTGCCCCCCGATGAAGCCTGCGCCGCCGGTAACAAGCGTGGCCATGGCATTTTCCTTAGCTATGCGGAATCCGTCTGCGGCTCTGGACCATCACAGTGTATGACCGGCGCGCCAATCCAGTTTTTTCCCGACCACATAGAAGATACAGAGAGTAAAGCCGAAAAGGATGGTTAAATCCAGAGCGATCTGCTCGCTGCGAGGCCCGATCAATGTCTGTCGCAGCGCCGATGCCGCCCGCGCTGCCGGATTGATAACGCCGATGTGGTTCAGCAAACCCGGCAGACGCTCCGCCGGGAACAATACAGGACCCAAACCGGCCAAGAGAAATGTCGTCAATACGCTCAGCGAACCGCCTTCCTGTGGATTCCGCACGCTGACGCCGATGAGCGCGCCGACGGCGGACATCGGCAAGACGCAAAGCGGTATCACCAACAACAGTAGCGGATGCGGCGCGAGGGAAATCTCCAACAGTGCCGAGCCGATGATGAGCAGAGTGAGCAGGGCCGGAAACGAAAGCAGAAAAAAGGCGATGATGATGGCCAGCATCAGCGTATGTTTATGGATGGGCAAGGTGGCGAAATACTCTAGCGTTCCTTGAAAGCGCATAAATACCAAATGCGACTGAATGTTGCCGAGATTGCCGAACATCAGCGACATCACCAGGCTGCCGCTGAAGACCGTATGCAACGCTTCAGAACCAAGATCGCGAGCGTAGACTGACAGACCGACCATGCTAAAAAGCGGAACCAGCGCGCTTACCACCACGATCGAGCGCCAGCTCCAGCGCCAATTGCTCAACTCGATCAAAACCAGGTCGACGAGTTGCACCGGGTAACTATGCGCCTTAGACCGCGTCGACATAATGAAAGTATAGATCCTCCAAGGTTGCCGAGCTCAGCTTCATGTCGGTCAAACGATCGATATCCAGGGCGGCGATCACATCGCCCAGTTGATGCTGCCCAAGATAAAGCTGCCAGCGCGTCGCCGTCAATTGACGCGGGACGAGGTCAGTTGCCAGCGTCGGCGGTCGACCCGGCTCGAAGGCGATCTCCAGGCGCAATTTATTCTTGAGGTTCCGCTTCAGAATATGAGGCGCGCCGGTGACGACAAGTTCGCCCTGATGTAATATACCCACGCGCTCGATAATCTTCTCAGCTTCGAGCGCATCATGCGTGATGAAGATGATAGTTGTGCCGCGGTCTCGGTTAATTCGGCGCAAGTTCTCCCAAACCAGACGTCGCTTTTGGGGATCAAGGTCATTCGTCGGCTCATCCAGCACCAGCACCTTTGAGGAAGCCGCCGTCGCCACCGCCAGCCGCAGCAAACGCCGCTGTCCGCCGGATAGGCGCGAACTAGTGTGGTCTCGCAAGTCTTCCATGTCCCAGATTTTGAGCAGGCGATTCCGCTCGTCTATGGCGGCGCGCCGCGTCATGCCGCGCAGATGCGCGCTGTAATAGAGCGCTTCCCCCACCGTCAATTGATTGAGGGCGTGGCTCTCCTGAGGCATATAACCGACGAGCGACGGCAGGTACAGGCTGTCCTGGGCAATCGACTTGCCATAGAGCAGGATTTCGCCGGAGTCGCTGGCCAAGAGGTTGACCATTTGCTTGATCAGGGTGGTCTTGCCAGCGCCATTGTCGCCCAAGATGCCAAAAATCTCGCCTTGACGCACTTGAAAACTGATGCCTTTGTTGGCAGGTTCGGCCGCTCCGGCATAGGTCTTCACCAGGTTTTGCACATCGTAGACGATCATTCAGACTCCGGTTTCAGCTACCTCTAGCAGTATCGACTCCAACTCGTCATAGGAGTCAATCCGCACCAGCCGATTCCGCACTTGAACAGCGCCGGGCGCGTCCAGCTTGTACTTGCTGATCTGCCCGCGCATCTCCCGCACAGCGACATGCTCGGGCAGATCTGTCGTCTCCAGTGTCAACTCCGCGTGACGCAGCGCAATCCGCGCGCGCTCTGCCCGCGACGGTTCGGGCAAGCTGAGCCCTGTCTCAAGGTACGCAGCGATTTGCTGGAAGAGCCAGGGTCGCCCCAGCGCCGCCCGCCCCACCATCACGGCATCGCAGCCGGTCGCGTCCAACATGCGCCGGGCGTCTTCGCCGGTGTGGACATCGCCGTTGCCGATGATGGGCATCTGGCGCACAGCGTCCTTGACCGCGGCGATGACATCCCAATCGGCCGCGCCGCCGTGACCCTGCCCGGCGAAGCGCGCATGCACCGCCACCGCCTGCGCGCCCACGGCTTCGGCTGCTACAGCAAAGGGTAGGGCCGTGACCACGCCGTCTTCAAAGCCGCTGCGCACCTTGACCGTCACCGGTACATCGACGGCCTTGACCACCGCTTCCACCACCGCGGTCGCCGCTTTCACATCCCGCAGCAGGGCCGCGCCGCCGCCCTTTTTGGCGATCTTCGGCACCCAGCAGCCCATGTTGATGTCGACGATGTCGGCGCCGTGATCGACTACGACGCGCGCCGCTTCCGCCACGATCTGCGGCTGGACGCCGAATAGCTGCACGGCGACGGGGCTTTCGCTCGCGCGCCAGTCGAAGCGCTGCAGCGCCCGCTCCCGCGAGTTCTTGACGATATTGCTGCTGATGAGTTCGGTGCAAACCAGGCCGCAGCCGCCCAACTCGCGACACAGGCTGCGCAGGGCGAGGTTGGTATGCCCGGCCATCGGCGCCAGCATCAAGGGCGAGTCGACGCGGATGTCGCCGATGTACAGAGGTTTGAGAGTGGTGAGGGTCTGAGCGAGCATGACACTGCATTCTAACCAGAGAGAGCGCAGAGGGACACAGAGAATAGTATGAGGCTAATGACGCTTCTATGACTCCAGCGGCGTGAATTGTCAGAGTATCTCTTCCGCCATGAAGCGGACGGCATCAAGCGAGAAGGCAGTGATGTTCAAAGTCGTAATCGGGCAGTCGCGCCAGAGCTGCAGGCGGTCGCGGATGCGCGCTTTCGAGCCGACCAGGGCGACCGCGTCCACCAAGGCATCCGGCACAGCCATCATGGCTTCGCCTTTGCGCCCCTGCAAATACAAGTCTTGAATCGTGTCGGCCGCCTCGTCGAAGCCGAAGCGGCAAACCAGATCATAATAGAAATTCTTGCTTTTGGCGCCCATGCCGCCGATATAGAGCGCCAAGACCGGCTTGAGTTGATTGTAAGCCAGCTCGATCTCGTCTTCGATGACGACAGTGACCGACGGCGCAATATCGAAACTCCCCAGGCTTTTGCCGCCGCCCGCCCGCGCCAGCCCGGCATCCACCGCAGTTGCATAAGCTGAATCATAGTGACCGGGCGAGAAGAAGATCGGCAACCAGCCATCGGCGATCTCGGCGGTCAGCGCCACATTCTTGGGGCCGATGGAGGCCAGATATATCGGCAAATCCTCGCGGCCGTGAATGATGCTCTTCAAGGGCCGCGATAGGGAATCTGATAGTGCAGGCCGTCATGGACCAGTGGCGCCTCCCGCGCCAGGATCTGCCGCACAATTTGAACGTATTCGCGGGTTTTGCCCAGCGGCTTGCCGTATGGGCGGCCGTGCCAGCCTTCGACCACTTGCGGGCCCGATAGCCCCAGCCCGAGCAAGAAGCGCCCGCCGGAAAGCTGATCCAGCGTGATGGCGGTCATGGCGGTCATGGCCGGGCTGCGCGCCGGCATCTGCATGATGGACGAGCCCAGCTTGATGTTTTCGGTCAGCGCGCCGATCCAGGCCAGCGGCGTAATGCAATCCGAGCCATAAGCTTCGGCCGTCCAGACGGCGTAGTATCCCAGCCGATCGGCCTCTTGTATCATGTCCAGCGGCAGATCGATCCGCGCGCCGGAGTAGCCAATGTTCAGTCCAAGTCGCATGTCACGCCTCCTTATTCCCGTTCTGCCCCTGCGGTTTTCCACATCAATACTAGCCCCGCCGCCGCCGTGATTCCAGCCAACGCCACAGCAGCCTTACCACCCATCGCGCACCGATTATGATGGTAGCGGCGAGAGAATAGAAGGCGACATCGATCGGGTCAAAGACGCGATTGGGCAGCAGGTATTGGATACTCTCGTCAAGCAAACCCAAGAACAGAGAAATGAGCAGCGCCAGCAGCGTAGGCACGGGAACTCGCCGACCGTTGTCTCGCCGCTCCAGCAGCGCTTCATGCACCAGGGCCGCGACCAAAGCGTACTCAAATAGATGAGTGCGCTCCTCCCAAGACCCGAGTCTGAGCCAGGCCAGCAGAAAAACCGCCAGGATGCCGATGCCAACCGCGAGCTCAAGGCGAGCGAGGCGCTTGTCGACAAAGAAGATCGGGATCACAACCAGCAAAATCAGCAGCGCGAAAACGAGGTTGGCTTCCGCGCTTTCGATTATGTCGGTCCCCAATGCCGCCACAATCGCCGGCGTCTGGCCCAGCGTGGCGTATATCCCTGCCAAGACGATGAGAAGCGCAATCCACAGCCGGCGCTCTCGTCTGGAGCTGAAGAAAGACATTTAATTGACGAAGTAAAGGCAATATGTACGCATGTACCGAAATACGCCAAATGCAGCAGATTGTTGCACCTTCCGCCGGCAGCGCGCCCTTATGGTCCCCATTTCCACGCTATTCTGCCTTACACTCAGCGCTATGGACGCCTGCTTTTCTCATTTCTCGACTTCGGCGACGACCTTCATTTTACCGATCGCGCTGCCTGCTCAAACAAAGGCTGCCTGTCGCCTGCCCCGAATTCCGCGCGGGGGGATACCCCCACCCCCACCGAAAACCCCCACTATATCCATACTGTGTCTATACTATTCAGGGATTTTCAGGGATTCTCAGAAACTTTCGGAGGCATTGGCGGGGAATCGAAAGGCAACAGCGCGTCCTTGAGGTCTCGCGGCGCGCAATTGCTAGCCGTCAAGCGCTGCCCGCCTTCTGCTCAACGAAGCAACCAAAAACTGCCAAGACTGGAAGATAATGGCCAAATTTGCCCGCCGAGTTCATAATATCGGACAAGCCCTACAATTATCACTATTACGCGTTCGCCAGTAGAATCATATCCGCTGATATTTAGGGCTACGCACACGAAGCGCGCTTTGACTTATCTCGCGCCAGTGGCTAATATTCCAAACTGACTGACAAGCCGAATCGACAAGAGAAGACAGGATGCATGGACAAGAGTTGATACAAGCTTTACGCGCCGGACGGCGAGTATATGGCACGGCGATCTATTCGCCCTCGCCGATCTGGCCGCGCGTGGTGCAGAACCTGGACCTCGATATGGTCTTTATCGATACCGAGCACACGCCACAAGACCGTAGCATGATTTCCTGGATGTGCCAGACTTTCGCCGCGCTGGAGCTGGCGCCGGTCGCGCGCATCCCGGCGCCGGATCCCTATTTGGCGCAGATGACGCTGGATGGCGGCGCGCATGGCATCATCGCGCCATATATTGAATCGCCGGAGCAAGTAAAGGAGTTAGGGGGCGCGGTCAAATTCGGCCCGCTGAAAGGCGACAAATTGCGCGCGGCGCTGGATGGCGATAGCGAGCTGGAGCCCGAACTGGCCGATTACCTGGCGCAGCGCAACGCCAACAGGGCGCTCTTCATCAATATCGAAAGCGTGCCGGCTTTGAACGCGCTGGACGACATCCTGAAACTGCCCTATATCGACTGTGTGCTGGTGGGCCCTCACGATCTGTCTTGCAGTTTGGGTATGCCGGAGCAATATGACCACCCGACATTTGACGCGGCCATTCGCACCATCATCAGCAAATCACGCGCAGCCGGCGTCGGCATTGGCATCCACCACAACTTCGCCCATCACGAAATCGCCTGGATCAAAGCCGGCGCCAACCTGGTCATGCACAGCTCTGATATTTCGGCCTTCAATCGGGCGCTGACGGCGGAATTCAAGCAGATCCGCGAAGAGACGGACGATGTGGGCCATATCGTCGACGAGAACGTACATTTCTAAATGACGCAGAAAGAGGACAGCTGCAAGATGCCAAAGATCTGGTTTGAAGCGAAAGTTCCGGACGAATTCCGTGACATGTTTGAAGATGTCGCCTGTGGCATCGCCCCGGGCGATCAGGTCGCGAACGACCCATTCCACCGGCTGGACGAAGCCGATGCTGTCATGGCGGGCGGGCGTACCTATGACGCCGCGGCCATGGACCGGGCGCCGCGCCTGTTGATCATCGCCCGCACCGGCGTCGGTTATGACAAGGTCGATGTGGACGCCGCCACCGCGCGCAATATCGCCGTGGCCAACGCGCCCGACGCGCCCACGGTCTCCACAGCCGAGCAGGCGATCACCCTGATGATGACCGTTGCGCGCAATATAAAACGCGTCGCCAACGAGCTCGACCGCATGTTGGAAAGCGGCGTCCGCAAAAATCTCTGGGGCGAATACGTGGCGCTGGAGATGGATCAAAAACAGCTAGGCCTGGTCGGCTTGGGGCGGATCGGCGGGCACGTCAGCGGCATCGCCCGCGCCATCGGCATGAAAGTGGCCGCCTACGATCCCTTCATCAGCGACGATCGCTTCAACCAGCTGCGCGTCGACAGGGCGAGCTCGCTGGCGCAGCTGCTGGGCGCTTCCGACTTCGTCTCCCTGCATCTGCCGCTCAATGACGAAACCTGCCAAATCATGAATGCCGAGCGCTTCGCCCAGATGAAGCCGGGCGCGGTCTTCATCAATGTGTCGCGCGGCGGGCACGTCGATGAAACGGCCCTAGCTGCCGCCCTTGATCGCGGCCATCTCTTTGGCGCCGGCCTGGACGTCACTGATGTCGAACCGCCGACGGCGGATAATCCGCTGCTCGGGCGCGACAATGTCGTGATCACGCCGCATGTGGCCAGCGCGACCGTGGTCGGCAAACGGCGTTTGGTCGTACATGCGCTGGAGCAGGCGCTGCAAGTCCTGCGTGGCGAGCAGCCGCCGCATCTGATCAATCCCGAAGTGTGGGACGCGGTGCGGGCGCGCTGGGAGGTTTCGCTCAAGGAGTAAGGCATGCGGCGCTTTGAGAGCAATCAAGTGGCGCGAGACTACGATGCGCTGGCGCCGGACGGTTCGGAGATTCGCCTGCTGCACAGCCTGGATGGCGCGAGCGTCGTGCATTGTACGCTGCCGGTCGGCGCCTTTACTATCCCGGTGAGGCACCGGACGGTCGAAGAAGTCTGGTATTTTCTGGCGGGCGCCGGGCAGGTCTGGCGCAAGCAGGGCGATCGCGAGCAAGTTCTGGATGTGTCGCCCGGCCTCAGCCTGACGATCCCGCTCGCTACCGATTTCCAATTTCGAAATACAGGTGACGTTCCGCTGGAATTCATCATCACGACAACGCCGCCCTGGCCCGGCGAGAACGAGGCGGTCGTACTTGACGCCGGGCGGTGGGACTAGGCCGACCGATCTTGAATCAGCCCATTCGCAATTCACATAGCGCGCGCACGGGCTAGACCAGCTCGGGAACAGCCTTGAAAGGAAATACGAATGGTCTTGCCGGCAAAGGCGATAATTGGCGCCCTTGTGCTCGCCCTATATTGCCTGGCGGGCTTCATCGTCTATCGGCATCTCATTCCCCGCCTCGCGCCTACAGCCGGCCGTCTGGCGAGCGCCATGCTGCTGGCGCAGATACTGGCGATCGGCGGCGCATTCCTGGTCAATCCATCGTCCAGTTTTGAGGCATGGCTTTGGAACCTTAACGAGGAATGGAATATCCAAGCCACGCTCGCCTCGACGCAGGGGGCGCTGGTCGGGGCGATTGCTCTTGTGGCAGCCTGGCTGGCGCGGAAGTGGCCCCTGTGGCAGCGCCTTTATTTGCTGGGCCTTGGCTTGGTATTCCTGTTTATAGCTCGCGATGAATACTTTGTTGAGCATGAGTTTGTTATAGGCTGGGTGCGGAATATCGCCATTCTGGGAATGGTTCTGGCGGCAGCGACGCTCGTCGTGGCCTGGCGCTCCCCGCGGCAGAACCGGATATGGCACTTCTGCCTGCTGATGGGTCTGGCGACCAGCGCCGCTGGCGGCCTCCTGATCGAAACACAATGCGGCGACGCGAGCCTGCTACCTATCATTAGCTGTAGCGATCACTTTCTTTTGGAAGAGCCGCTCGAATTCCTGGGCGTCTGGCTGGCGCTCGTTGCTGTGCTGGGCCATATTTCGCAGCTCTCGCCTTCGCTTCGTATTCAGCGCGCGCTGTTTCTAATTCCGGCGCTTTGGCTTTTGCTGCTCATTCAAAGCAACGCAGTCCACTCAGTTGCGCGCTACGCCGGCGGTTCCGATACCGCGCGCATAGTCTTTGAAGGCGGCTACCAACTGCGCGGCTATCTGATGGAGAACAATGAAAAGCACATTGGTCTCTTTCTGTCGCCGGGACGCTGGGATTTTCTTGGGCAAGGTCTTGACGATCTGGGTTACTCGATTCATGTGGTCGACCAGGTCAGCGGCGAATCCATCATCAGCCGCGACCAAGTCGCTCATCGCAGGAACTTCCTCCTGACGCCGGGATATGTGCCCGTATACCGCCAATGGGTTGAGATGGGGCGCCCTGACGCAGTTGAGGACAACCGCGCCTATTGGATCGTCCTGACGCTCTGGCGTGACGAAGCCGATGAATTCAGGCCACTGAAAATAACTTCCAGCGACCATCAGTTGCTGGGCGATACGCAGGTCGTCTTGAGCGAGAAAGTCTGGCGCGACCGGACGCCGGCCGCCACTCGCGATCCGCTGGCGATATTCGACAATGGCTTTGCGCTCGACGCATGGCAAGCGCCCGAATCAATTCGAGCCGGCGAGCCGCTGACGATTACATTTTCCTGGCGCAGCGAAGCCGATGGACACGAAGACCATGCGCAGTTTCTGCATCTGGGCCACGCCGAGAGCGGTGAATGGTGGGTTTATGACCAGGCGCCGCTGGGGGACCGTCTGCCGACGCGGTTATGGTACAGCGGCCTGGCCGACAGCGCGACCTGGAACGTCCCCCTGCCAGCTGACTTGGCGCCCGGGCGCTACAAGGTCTTCAGCGGGCTGTATCGCACAGGTGACAAGGAGCGAATTCCCGCGAGCGACGCCGAGGGCGACTATTTCCTGGATGCGCGCGTGCCGCTGGGCAGCCTGGTCATTGAGTGACGGCGCTAAGATAAAGGCCCGCTCTTCACGACATTTTGCCCGCTGACTGCCGCAAAACACAAGCGCAGGGACTCGCCCCGCGCTCGCGTCTACAGTTTGGCCAACGGTTGTACTGGGTCTAGGCGGCCGGTTCCTCCGCAGCCGGCTCGCCGTAAACACCCCAGTAGCCGAAGAAGAAACGCGGGCCCTTGCGCCCACGACGTCCGCGGCGCCAACGCTCCGACAAATCGCTGTTGAAGAATTCGCTCAGGCTTTCCTCCAAGCCCTCGATGCGCTCGGCAGCCGCAGCGTTCACTTCGTCCCTGATAAGCGCCACGATCTCCGCAGTAAATTCCGCCAGATCGCCGTCCTTGGCTTCGATCAATCCGGCCAGCGTAGCGCCTTCAGCCAGCGCCGCGCGCAGACCAGCCGCGTCAAGTCCAGTCGCCTCCAGGATGGCGTCGCTAACGCCCGTGTACATGAAGATACGCGGCTGCTGAATCCAGCGCCGGCCCCAGAAAGCGCGGCGCGACCGGCTGGCGTCCATCTCTTCGCTGACGCGTTCATCCAGTCCTTCCAGGAATGACGCCGTGCTTTCGTTGATGTCCGCGGCCAGCTGCGCGGCGATATCAGCGATGACGGCGTCTGCATCGCCTTCGTTCGCTTCAATCAACTCGGCGACCGTCGAGCCTCCCGCCAGCGCCGTCCGCAGCGCCTCGGCGTCCAGTCCGGTCGCTTCCAGCAAGGTTTCGTCCATAAGCGAGAATCCCATTCCGGCGCGTTTCGCGGGTTTGGATCTATCGGAGTCGGTGTCGTCGTTGGCGCTGACAGCGGCGGTCAGCAAAGCGAGCAACGCAAAAACCAGAGCAAATCGTTTAATACTCATTTCGGCAATTCTCCTGTGCCTCATGTTCAGAGGGCGAGAGATTTCGTCCTCAGCTAGCCGGCATTGTGCAGGAGGCTCGTTGCCAAAGTTTTGCGTGAGTGCAAATTAACTGTAAAGCTTGAATGACGGTGGTATGCGGGCCAGAAAAGGTCGCGCGGGACTGCAATTCTGAAGCCGTCAAGGACGCTTGGCTATCGCAGGGATACTAAAGGCGTCAGCCTGAACCCTGGCGCGAAGCCAGTAAGATATCGAGCCTACCCGCGATTCTCCCCCACCACATCAATGAACTTGATGGTCGACTGAATCCCGTTGCTGAAGTTCTGCAGGTATATATTTTCGTTCGGTCCGTGGGCGCGGCCGCTCTTCAACCCATAGCTCATGATCACAACTTCTTTCGCCACTTTCATACACTCGAAGGTGATCGGCACGCTGCCGCCGGCCCGCTCAAAAACTGGCTCGACGCCCCAGGCGTGAGTATAGGCTGCGGCCGCCGCGGACATGGCCGGACCGTCGACATCGAGCAGGACCGCCTCGGCGCCCATGCCGCCAAATTGGAAGTCGACATTTATCGTCTCCGGCGCGATGCGTTTGATGTGCTCAACGACGCAGTTGAGCGCGCGGTCCGGGTCTTGCCGCGGAACCAGGCGGCAAGTGATCTTGGCGAAAGCGCGGGCGGGCAGCACCGTCTTCATGCCGTCGCCGGTGTAACCGCCGTGGATGCCGTTGATCTCAAGCGTGGGGCGCGCGCCCAGCCGTTCGGGCAAGATATATTCCGGTTCGCCCCAGATCGCCGGCGCGTTGACGACATCGTCCCATTCGGCTTGCATAAAGGGCTCGACCTTTTCCAGCAGGGCGCGGTCTTGGGCCGTTACGGCCGCCACATCATCGTAGAAGCCGGGTACCGACACCGCCCCATTCTCATCGTGCAGCTGCGCGATGATCTCACATAGCGCCTGAATCGGATTGTGCACCGAGCCGCCCCAATGACCGCTGTGCAAATCGCTGACAGGCGCCGATACATGCAGTTCCAAGGCGGTGACGCCGCGCAGCCCATAGGTCAGGCTGGGCTGATCGGGCGCCAAAATCGCGCCGTCCGAGATCATGGCGATATCCGCCGCCAGCCGCTCCGGATGCCGCGCGATGAAGGCGTTGATATTCTCCGAGCCGGATTCTTCTTCGCCTTCAAGCACCACCTTGATATTGACCTTGGGTTTGTCCGCGGCCGCCAGCCAGGATTCCACCGCCTTGAGATTCGCCATCACGTGCAGCTTGCT